>DAIUCA010000122.1:0-7554 GCA_036846405.1 Candidatus Competibacteraceae bacterium | reverse complement strand
GACATCACCACACCTTTCACGATGCTGCCCTTCTGGTTTTCTGCCACAAACATGGAGAACGGGTCTTGCTCTAACTGCTTGATTCCTAAGGAAATGCGTTCCCGCTCGGGATCGACGGCGAGCACCACGGCTTCCATCTCTTGACCCTTCACAAAATCATGAACGGCCTTCTCGCCCGGGGCATTCCACGACAAATCCGACAAATGCACCAAACCGTCGATGCCGCCGTCGAGGCCGATAAAAATGCCGAAATCGGTGATCGACTTGATGCGACCCACCACCTTGTCGCCCTTCTGGAAGTTGTTGGCAAAATCCTGCCACGGGTTAGCGCGACATTGCTTCATGCCCAACGAAATCCGCCGACGCTCTTCGTCGATGTCGAGCACCATGACTTCCGCATCGTCGCCCAGCGCCACGACCTTGGCCGGATTGACGTTTTTATTCGTCCAATCCATTTCCGACACGTGCACCAGCCCTTCCACGCCCTCTTCGATTTCCACGAAACAACCGTAGTCGGCAATGTTCGTGACCTTGCCGAACAGGCGCGTGCCCACCGGATAACGGCGCATCAAATCCACCCACGGATCGTCGCCCAACTGCTTCAACCCCAAGGAAACGCGATTGCGCTCGCGGTCGAATTTCAGCACCTTCACTTCGATTTCCTGGCCGACTTCCACCACTTCCGACGGATGTTTCACGCGTTTCCACGCCATGTCGGTAATGTGCAACAACCCGTCGATGCCGCCCAAATCCAAAAACGCGCCGTAATCGGTGAGGTTTTTCACCGCGCCGCGCACCAATTGGCCTTCTTTCAGATTCTCTAAGAGCTTTTCCCGCTCTTCGCTGTGCTCGGTTTCGACGACGGCGCGGCGCGACACCACCACGTTATTCCGCCGACGATCGAGTTTGATGATTTTGAATTCGAGTTCTTTATCTTCCAAATAACTCGCATCGCGCACCGGCCGTACATCGACCAGCGAGCCGGGCAAAAAGGCGCGAATCTCGCCCACATCGACGGTAAACCCGCCTTTGACCTTGCCACTAATGGTGCCACGGACAATTTCTTCGCCTTCAAAGGCTTTCTCTAACACGGTCCAGACGCGGGCGCGCTTGGCTTTTTCGCGGGAGAGTTTGGTTTCTCCCGTGCCGTCTTCGAGAGATTCTAAAGCCACTTCAATCTCGTCGCCGACGCTGACTTCCAGTTCGCCGTTTTCGTCGCGGAACTGGTCGATGGGCACGAGCGCTTCGGATTTTAGGCCGGCATTGATAACGACGACGTCGTTGCGAATTTCGACGACCAGTCCGGTGATGATCGCGCCGGGCTGCATCTGCTTGCTGTCATATTGATCGAGAAGATCGGCAAAACTTTCAGTCATGTTGGGGTGGAAGGGCGTAAACGCGGGGTGGAAGTGGGCCAGTCCAACGAGTTCAGATGCGCCATAACGCGCTGCCAAACCCCGTCGGGAGTTAAAAAAGAGGTATCTAAAACAAAAGCGTCCGACGCGGGCACCAGGGGTGCGGTCGGACGGCTTTGGTCGCGCTGGTCACGGGCAGTGATGTCCGCCGCCAGCGAAGCCAAACTAACAGTCAAACCCTTGTCGCTCAACTGGTTATACCGTCGCTGCGCCCGCACATCGGCGCGCGCTGTGAGGAAAATTTTTGCCCACGCGTCGGGAAAAACCACTGTGCCCATGTCGCGGCCATCGGCGATCAAGCCCGGTGCCTGGCGAAATTGCCGTTGCCGTGCCAGCAGCGCGGCCCGCACCTGGGGCCATTGGCTCGCCTGCGACGCCGCCGCCCCCATGGCTTCCGTGCGAATCGCGTCGGTTACGTTTTGATTGCGCCACCACACGGCCCCATCGCTAAAGCTCAGCTCTAAATCCCGCGCCACTGCGGCTAGTGTCATTTCATCAGTTAAATCAATGGCTTGCGTGACGGCAGCGAGGCCCAACACCCGATAAATCGCGCCGCTGTCGAGAAAGTGCCAGCCCAAGGCCGTGGCGAGTCGCTGGCTGAGCGTGCCCTTGCCCACGCCGGCCGGGCCGTCCACCGCAATCACCGGTTCAGATGCGTCAGACCGCGTCACAGCTCGTCGATGGCGAGGCCCGCTTGACCCGCCAACGCCACAAAGTTCGGAAACGAGGTCGCCACGTTGGCGCAGTCGTGGATCGTGACCGTGCCCTCCGCCCGCAGGGCCGCCATGGCAAACGCCATGGCAATCCGATGGTCCCCGTGGCTGTTTACCTCGCCGCCTTTCAGATTGCCCCCGCGAATCACCATGCCGTCGGCGGTCGGCCGCGCGTCGATGCCTAAAATCTGTAAACCGTCCGCCATGGTCTGAATACGGTCGGATTCCTTCACCCGCAGCTCCGCCGCCCCCGTCAACACGGTTTCGCCTTGGGCACAGGCCGCTGCTACGAAAATCGCCGGAAACTCGTCAATCGCCAGGGGAACCAGGGCCGGGTCGATCTGAATGCCCTTCAAGGCCGCGCCGCGAATCCGAATGTCCGCCACCGGTTCAGCGCCCAGTTGGCGCAGATTCAACAGGTCGATGTGGGCGCCCATCTGCTTCAGAATCGTCAACACTCCGTCTCGGGAGGGATTAATCCCCACGCCTTCCAACAGCACGTCGGCGCCCGGTGAAATGCTCGCGCCCACCATGAAAAATGCCGCCGACGAGATGTCCCCCGGAATCTGCAGCACCTGACCCGTGAGCCGACCGCCCCCCGACAGCCGCACCGTCGCGCCATTCACCGCCACCGGATACCCAAAGGCTTGCAGCATCTTTTCCGTGTGATCGCGGCTCGGGGCCGGTTCGTGAATCACCGTGTCGCCTGTCGCGTATAGCCCCGCCAGCAACAGACAGGATTTCACCTGGGCACTGGCGATGGGCAGGGCGTAGTCGATGCCCGTGAGGGACTGTTTACCGTCGATCTGCAACGGCGCCGTGCCCGCGTCGGAGGTGGCGATTTTTGCGCCCATTTGGGTGAGCGGCGCGACCACCCGCTTCATGGGGCGCTTGCTCAGGGATTCGTCGCCAATCAGCGTGGAATCAAAGGATTGTCCCGCGAGAATCCCGCACATGAGCCGCATGGCCGTGCCGGCGTTGCCCATGTCCAGAAACACGGTCGGCGGCGTTAAACCGTGCAGCCCAACCCCTTCCACGGTGATCTCTTCGCCTTCGGTAATGGTGACACCCAATTGGCGGAACGCCCGCAGGGTCGCTAAACAATCGGCGCCGTTCAGAAAACCGCGAATGGTGGTCGTCCCTTCGGCGAGGGCACCCAACATGATGGCGCGGTGGGAAATCGACTTGTCGCCGGGAATCGCCACGCGCCCCACGAGACGACCGCCCGGATGGACCAAAAAAGTGCGTTGCATCGGTAAAATCCCCGTTAATCCAGATAAAGGTTGTCGCGGGCGAGTTTAGCCCGACGAAATCGCGCCACAATCGCGTCACCCGCGTGGTCGGCAATCTCCGCCCGCAGATGCTGCAAATCGGCCATAAAGCGGTCGATCATCGCCAAAATGGCGTCGTCGTTGGCGGTGCAGATGTCCCGCCACATGACCGGGTCGCTCGACGCAATCCGCGTGAAATCCCGAAAACCCCCGGCGGCGTAACGAAAAATCTCGGCGCGGTCATCGAGCCGCGCCAGAGAATCCACCAGGATATAGGCCAGCAGATGGGGGAGATGGCTGGTGGCCGCCAGAATCTGATCGTGGTGCACCACGCCCATGTCCGACACCTCGGCTCCGGTGAGCCGCCACATTTCAGAAACGATCTGATGGGCCTCCCGACAGGTCTGCAACAGGGGTGTCAGAATCACTCGCCGCCGCGTGAAGAGTTCGGCAAACGACGCGGCGACGCCGGCCTGTTCGGTGCCGGCAATCGGATGACCGGGCACAAAGCGCGGCGGACAGTCGCCCCCAAAGGCCGTCGCCACGGCATTCACCACGGACGCTTTCGCGCTGCCCACGTCCGTCAGAATCGCGTCGGCAGCCAAATGGGGCGCGATGGCGCGGCACAGGTCGGCCATGGCGCCCAGCGGCACGGCCAGCACCACCACATCGGCGTCGGCCACGGCCTCGGCGGGGTCGGTGGTGAAGCGGTCGATAACGCCCAGTCGTTGAGCTAATTGCAGATTTTCTATTTGGCGACCACAGCCGACGATGTCGCCGACCGCTTGGGCGCGGCGCAGCGCCCGCGCGAGGGAACCGCCAATCAGGCCGACGCCCACGATGCAGAGTCGTCGGATGAGCATCTATTGATTCCGCAACGCGGTCAGCACGGCGGCGAGGGCGTGCAGAAAAGCGGCGTTTTCGTCGGGACGGCCGATCGTGACGCGGATAAATTGGGGCAATTCGTAGCCGTCAATCGGGCGCACGATTATCCCGTGGCGGAGTAATTCGTTAAATACGCGGCGCCCCAATTGGGGTAATTCGACGCAGATAAAATTGCCCGCCGTCGGCAAATACCTCAGCCCTAATTCGTCGAATCCCTGTTGGAGTTGGATTAAGCCCTGTTGGTTATTGCGACGGCTGTTTTCCAAATGTGCCGTATCCGTTACTGCGGCAGCGGCGGCGGCTAATGCAGGGCCATTGACATTAAACGGTTGGCGCACCCGATTGAGATAATCCGCCACACCAAAACTCGACACGCTATAGCCCACGCGGAGATTCGCTAAACCGTGCATTTTGGAGAAACTCCGCGTCACGATCAGGCGGGGAAAGCGCGGTAATAGGGATAAGGCGGTGGCGTAATTCGGCACCTGGGCGCATTCGTAATACGCCTCGTCTAAAACCACGATGATATGGCTGGGCACACGATTGAGGAAATCTTCGATGGCCGCTAATTCCAACCAGGTGCCGGTGGGATTATTGGGATTCGCAATAAAAATTACCGAAACACGCTCGTCGATCAGACGTTCCATGGCGGCCAAATCGTGGCCGTAGGGCATGGCGGGATGGTCGCTGGGCAGTGCCGCACTCACCTTGGCAAGGGCGCCTACGGCCTGCACCGTGATCGGATACAACGCAAATGCGTGGCGCGAGAAAATCGCCGACCGTGAGGGCGCGAGAAAGGTGCGGGCGATTAATTCGAGAATGTCGTTGCTGCCGTTGCCCAGGGTAATTTGGGCGCTGTCGACCCCGTGTAATGCGGCTAAGGTTTGCTTTAATTCAAAGCCGTTGCCGTCGGGATAACGATGTAATTCGGCGAGGGCATTTTGGGCCGCTAATTGGGCCTTGGGACTGGGCCCGAGGGGATTTTCATTGGAGGCTAATTTGATAATCCGCGACAGCCCTAACTCGCGGGCTAATTCGCCTTCGGGTTTACCCGGTTCGTAGGGTCGTAATTGGGTTAATTGGGGCAGCACTAGCGCGGTTAATTGCGCTAATTCGGCATTCAGTAATTCGCGATTCATGGGATTACTCACGGCTTAATTTCTTGGGGATACGAGCCGAGCACGCGCAGCGCCACAGTCACGGCTTTTAAGCGACCAATAGCGGCGGCTAATTCGGCATCTTCCCGGTGGCCGTCGAGGGCGAGATAAAACCCCGGGGCATGGTCGGGCGGCAGCCCTGGCGACGATTCGATTTCGTGGAGATTGACCCCCGCGTCGGCGATGACGTGCAGAATCTTCTGCAACGCGCCGGGTTTGTTATTGGTGGCGAGATACAGCTGGGTGCGATCGCGGCCCGACGGCGGCACTGGCGCCCGACTCACCACCCACGCCTGAAACGCCGGCGCGTGCCAATCCCGCTGCAACGACACCTCACCGCTTACCCACAGCTTGGGATGCTGCAGCAGGGTGGTGAGCCCCTGGCGGGGTTCGACGAAGTGATAACGGGGCAACATGCCGTAGTCGTATTCGCCCTGTTCCACCGCCGCCAACCAGGAGCCGCCGGCTTCGGCAAGCTCCCGTTTGGCAAAGCCCACCGGATGGACGCCCTGGCCGAAATGCTGAATCAGCGCCATGTGCAACAGCATGTCGGCGGGGGAATGGTGCAGGCGGTACGCCACGGTGAGCGGTTTTTCGAGGGCCAAACACGCGGACATGATCTCCCGAAACACCCGCGACACGGCGCCGTTTTCCAAGGGGCCGGGGTTAGTGGCCAGCAGCCGCCGCAGCACCTGAGCCTCGCGGGCCGGTCGGTGGAAATGGCCTTCCGGCGCCTGGCTTTGGGTTTTTACATCGGCCACGCGGGTGGCGAGTTCGGCCCGTTGGCTCAACAGCGCCAGGAGTTGGTCGTCGATGCCGTCGATTTGCTGGCGTAGCTGGGCGAGTTCGTGGGCACTCATGCCGGCGTCTCGCCCTCGTCCAACAGCGGCCCCTCATGAACCACCGCCGCCGTTTCGCCCGTCGGGGCGTCGTGGGCCTGCTCTACCAGCGCGTCCACATCGGCGGTGTCCTCGTTCACGATGCGTTCGACGGCGATGATTCGCGTGCCGACTTGCAGATTCATCAACCGCACCCCCTGGGTATTGCGGCCCATGGCGCGAATGTCGGTCACCGGAATCCGCACCAACACCCCGGCGTTAGTAATCAACATCAGATCGTGTTGCTCATCCACCTGTAATGCGCCCGCCACCGGACCATTGCGCTCGTTGGTCTGAATGGCGATGACGCCCTGGCCGCCGCGACCCCGCTTGGGGTAATCCGCCATCGGACTGCGTTTGCCAAAGCCATTGGCCGTCACCGTGAGCACGTCGCTGTCGCCCACCGCCGACATCACTACCAGCGAGACCACGCGCTGGTTTTCTTGGAGCAGAATCCCGCGCACGCCCGACGCGTTGCGGCCCATGGGACGTACATGGCTTTCGTCGAAGCGAATCACCTTGCCGGCATCGCTAAACAGCATCACGTCTTGGGTGCCGTCGGTGAGGGCGACGGCGATGAGTTCGTCCTGTTCCCGCAAATCCACGGCGATGATGCCGTTGGCCCGGGGCCGCGAGTATTCCGATAACGGCGTTTTCTTCACCACGCCATTCGCCGTCGCGAAGAACGCAAAATGAGCATCGTCGAAGCGTTTCACCGGTAATAACGCCGAAATCTTCTCGCCCGTGGCGAGCGACAGCAGATTCACAATGGGCTTGCCGCGGGAATGGGGATTGCCTTCCGGCAGGTCGTAGACCGGCAGCCAATACACCTGGCCGCGATTTGAGAAACACAGCAGGGTGTCGTGGGTGTTGGCGACGAATAATTTCTCGATGAAATCTTCTTCCCGCATGTTGGTGGCGCTCTTACCGCGACCGCCGCGCCGTTGGGTGCGATAGCTCGACAGAGACTGGTATTTCACATAGCCCACGTGGGACAGGGTCACCACCACGTCTTCGGGGTCGATGAAATCTCGGCGGTGGAATTGGCTGTGGTCTTCCAGAATCTGGGTTTTGCGCCCATCGCCAAACTCCTGTTGCACCGCCAAAAACTCTTCCCGCAATACGGACACCAGGCGCTGTTCGTCCGTGAGGATGAACAACAGCCCCGCAATCTGATCGAGCAATTGGCGGTAATCGCCTTCGATTTTGTCCCGCTCCAGCCCGGTCAACCGTTG
>DAIUCA010000121.1:0-7585 GCA_036846405.1 Candidatus Competibacteraceae bacterium | reverse complement strand
TTTTTATGAAATCGGTGTGATTGCCCCAAAGCGGCATGTGCTCAACGCCGCTTTGGGGGCGCCGACGGGGCGATTACGACGACGGCCCATCGCTTTTAGGCGTCGCCGCCGACTTCAGCAGCAGCAGTAGCAGCAACCCCGGTAAAGCAATGAGCGCACAGCCTGCAAAGTAGAGCGGCCAGCCCACGGCCTCCGCCACCAGGCCCATGGGGGCAGATACAATGACCCGAGGCACCCCCATGAGGCTCGACAACAGGGCGTATTGGGTGGCGGTAAAGCGGCGGTTGGTGAGATTGGCCATAAACGCCACAAACGCCGCCGTGCCCATGCCGCCGGTAAAGTTCTCGAAGGCCACCACGGCCCCCAATAGCCAAATCGACGGCGCCTGGACACTCGGGTCGTTAAAGGTCAGCAAAATAAAGCCGGCGGTAGATACGGCCTGCAACACGCCAAAAATCCAGAGGCCCCCATAAAGCCCCAGGCGGAGCAGCACCCCGCCGCCCACCAGGCCGCCGGCAATCGTCGCCCACAAACCAAAGCCCTTCACCACCGTGCCGATGTCGGCGTTGCTGTAGCCCATAGCCAGATAAAACGGCGTGGTGAGATGGCTCGCTAAGGTGTCGCCCAGCTTGTAGAGCAGGATGAACAGCAGAATCAGCAGGGCTTGGGGGCGGGCGAAATACTCCACAAAGGGCTGGACCACGGCCTCGGCGAGGGTTCGGGGGCGGTTGGCGACGGCGGCGGGTTCGGGGGCAAACAGGGTCACGAGCATCATGAGGCCCATGACCCCCGCCATCAGCTGGTACACCAGGCCGAAAGACACGAGATCGGCGAGTACGAGGCCGCCGCCGCCGGCCAAGAGCATGCCCAAGCGGTAGCCATTGACATACAGCGCGGCCCCCAAGCCCTGTTCGTTTTCCTGGAGGATTTCCCGACGATAGGCGTCGATGACGATGTCTTGGGAGGCGGACAAAAACGCCACCAACAGGGCAAGCAGGGCGATGGTGGTGAGGTCGCTGGGATGGGCGAGGGACAAGGAGTACAGGGCGGCGGCGAGGGCGATTTGCGTTGCCAACAGCCAACCGCGCCGACGGCCCAGAGGGGGTTCAAAGCGGTCGAACAGCGGCGCCCAGAGAAATTTCAGGGTGTAGGGCAGGCCCACGAGGGCAAAGAAGCCGATGTCGGCGAGGCGCACACCGCCTTGAACCAGCCAGGCTTGGAGCAGCGAGCCGATGAGCAGCAACGGCAGGCCGGAGGCAAAGCCCATGAGGGTGGCGAGGGTGAGACGGCCGGCGCATTGCCAGGCGGGGGAAGCGAAAGAAGAAACGGTCACGACAGGCTCGTTGCAGGTGGATGAGAGAACAGCTTGGGCATGAGGCCGTCGGCGATGGGCAAAAAAAACCCCCGACGGACGGGGGCGCGCGCAGGGCGGACGGGTTAACGACGGCCCACCACATCCCGATAGGCATGCCAGGTGCCATAGGCCGCGATGGGCAGGGTGACCGCGAGGGCCAAATAGGCGGTTACGAAGCCCACGCCCGTCAAAATCACCAGGAGAACGGCCCAAAAGAACAGCGGGCCCTGGTTTTGCTGCACGCCCTTAAAGCTGGTGATGATGGCGCTGAGGAAATCGTTGTCCTTGCTGTCCACCATCATGGGAATCGAAAACACGCCCAGGGTGTACACCAGGGCGGCGACCAGACCGCCGAGAACCATAAAAATCACCAAGAACACCAGGCCGTCGCCGCTGAAGAACAACATGTTGGTGCTGGTGGCCACGTCGAGCTGCGAAATCGAGCCGGTGTTTTTGATGATGACCGCGAACAGCACCGCGGTGATGCGCACCCAAAAGGTGAGCAGCAGCCCCACAAAAAGGCCAAACATCAGGATGCCGCCCACGTTGCCGCGCCACACCAACAGGGCCGTGAAGAAGTTGGTGGATTCGTTGTTTTCGCGGCGCTTGGCCATGTCGTACAGCCCGGTGGCCACGAACGGCCCCACGAGCATGAAGCCGGCGGTCATGGTCAGGATGTAGATGAAGTTGAAGTCGAACAGGTAGCCCAAGATGTAGCCGAGCAGCACGAATAGCCCGCCGTAGAGCAGGCTGTTCACCGGGTCGCGCAGTACATCTTTGACGCCGAGGGTCAGCCACTGCATGGGCTGATCCATGGTGACTGTGTTGATGGGCGGGAGGGCGACGTTGTCTTCGTCAGGTGTGACGGCAGAGGATTCGAGGGTCATGGAGGTCTCCTTTATTGAGGGGTGGCTGGGGTAAACAGGCCGATGAGGGCCTGGGTGGGACTGTAAATATGCGTGTATTCCCCATGGTCGGGCACGGCGGTGGGCGGGGTATGGAGCGTGGCTCCCAGGGCGAGGGCGCGGTCGAGGGTTCCGCGCAGATCGGACACCTGAATGTGGATAAGCATCGGGGACACCTCCGCCGCCACCACGCCCGGGCGCTGTAATAACCCGATGGCCGGGCCTTGGGGGGCTTCGTAGAAACCGTAGTGGGGACCGAGGGCCGTAAAGCGCCAGCCCAACAGCGCCTCAAAAAAGGCGGCGGTGGCGACCCAATCGGTCACCACCCACTCCACATGGGAAACGAAGGGAGCAATCGGCATGGGGCGGTCTCGCGAAAAAATTGCGGTTTTAGGCGCGTGGGGTTGCCGGCAGTTCAGGCGCCCTCGGGGCGATCCTGCCACAGGGGATGCGGCGTGCCGTCGGCCAGGGTGGGCTGGTCGGCGGCGTTGAGCAGACGGTGCTCATGGAGCCACGCCCGGGCATCGGCGGCGTCGTCGGCGAACCAGCGGGCGGTGCTGCCCAAGCGGAAGCTATAGCCCCAGGCGTCCATGGCGGCCATGAGACGGTCGCGACCCACGGTGGGTAGCCCGTCGGCGAAGACGATTTGCAAATAGCAGACGGCGCATTCTTCGAGCACCGTGCCGCCGGCATCCGTGTGGAGCGCGGCCCGACGGGCGTCGTCCATACACACAAAATGACAGGCCTCGTGGAGCGCCGAGTGTACCGGGGTATCGGGACGCACCCACAACGTGGCGCCGATCAACCCCGCCTCGGGTTCGCCCCAGTAGCTGCCGGGAATGGGCGCGTCGGCAGACAGCCACTCCACGGTTAAACCGTAGGGCTGTAGGCAATATTCCAGGGCTTGGGGAGGTAATTCACTGCAATGCAACGGGACAGCCCTCGCAATTTGGGGAAAATATCTTCGTCAATGCGCAATTTCCCAGACTTAAAACCGAATGAGGACGATGAGCCATGAACGCGATTCCCGAACGCCGTCACACCACATCGGTGCTGGTGGGCACAGTGAAAGTCGGCCACGACGCGCCCATTGTGGTGCAGTCCATGACGAATACGGATACCGCCAATGTGGCGGCGACGGTGGCGCAGGTCACCGCGCTTGCTCAGGCCGGCTCGGAGATCGTGCGGGTCACGGTGAACAACGAGGCGGCGGCCAAGGCGGTATACGACATTAAAAATCGCCTGCTCGCCCAGCAGATCACGGTGCCCCTGGTGGGCGACTTTCACTTCAACGGCCACAAGCTGTTGGCGCTCTATCCGGACTGTGCCATGGCCCTGGACAAGTACCGCATCAACCCGGGGAACGTGGGCCGAGGCGCCAAGAAAGATGCCCAATTTGCGGCGATTATCGACATGGCCTGTCGCTACCAAAAGCCAGTGCGCATTGGCGTCAACTGGGGCAGCCTCGATGGGGCGCTGCTGGCGTCCATGATGGACGACAACGCCAAGGCGGAAAAACCGTTGGAGATCAGTGAGTTAACCCGCCAAGCCCTCATTCGCTCGGCGCTCACCTCGGCGGCCCAGGCGGAGGATTACGGCTTGCCCCACGACCACATCATCCTGTCCGTGAAGGTGAGCGACGCTCAAGACTTGATCGCGGTGTATCGGCAAATCAGCCGCGAATGCGATTACCCGCTCCATTTGGGGTTAACCGAGGCCGGCATGGGCGTGAAGGGCGTGGTGGCCTCGTCGGCGGCCCTCGCGGTGCTGTTGCAGGAGGGCATCGGCGACACCATTCGGATTTCGCTCACCCCGGCGCCGGGTGAAGCCCGCACCCAAGAGGTGCTGGTGGCGCAAGAGCTGTTGCAGGCCCTGAAACTGCGGCGGTTTGCACCGGCGGTGGTGGCCTGTCCGGGCTGTGGGCGCACCACGAGCGATTATTTCCAGCATCTCGCCCAGGACATCGAACGGTATCTGCGGGAACACATGCCCGTGTGGGAACGGCAATATCCAGGAGTCGAAACGCTCACCGTGGCCGTGATGGGCTGTGTGGTAAATGGCCCGGGGGAAAGCCAGCGGGCGGACATCGGCATCAGTTTGCCGGGCACGGGGGAAGTGCCGGTGGCCCCGGTGTATATCGACGGCCAGAAGGCGATGACTTTGAAAGGCGACCGGATTGCCGCCGAGTTTCAAGCCATCGTCGAGGACTACATTGCGCGGCGCTACGGCGCGGCGGCGACCCACTGAGAACGATAAAAATGACCATCAAAAGAGGAGTGTTACCCATGAACGACCCGTCCATGGAGATTGCGAAAACCGTGTTTATCGTCGATGACGACGAGGCGGTGCGGGAATCCTTGGCGCTGCTCATGCGCTCGGTAGGGCTACAGGCCAAGTGTTACAACGGGGGGGCGAGTTTTCTCCAAGCCTTTGATCCCCATAAACAATTTGGCTGTCTCGTGCTGGACATTCGCATGCCGGGGATGAGCGGCTTAGAGCTGCTGCGGGAGCTGCAACAACGCCCGCCGGTGCCGCCGATTATTTTCATCACGGCCCACGGCGATGTGCCCATGGCAGTGGAAGCCATGCGCCAGGGGGCGGTGGATTTTCTGCAAAAGCCTTTCCGCGACCAGGCCCTGTTGGATCGCATCACCACCGCGCTCGAAGCCGCCGTGCAGATACACCACCAATGGCAGCAAGAGGCCGAAATCACCCAGCGCCTGGACAGCTTGACCCCCCGCGAACAGCAGGTCCTCGACCTGATGCTGGCGGGCAAAGCCAACAAAGTCATTGCCATCGACTTGGGCTTGAGCCAACGCACCGTGGAAATCCATCGGGCGCGGGTCATGGAGAAATTGCAGGTGCGTTCCCTGGCGCGGCTCGTGCGCATCGTGTTGAGCGTGCGCCCCGACATTGCCGACCCATTGCATCCCTAGCCGTGAGTGCAATCCGTAGTCGCCGTAGCCGCTTGGGGGCTTTTGCGCATGGGCAGCGCCCCCCGCGTTGGGCACAGTGCGCGTCCCTGAAGGCCAAGTGAACGGCCAAACGGTTTCAGAAGGAGGTGGGCGAGTCAGTGGGGCGGGCGGCAAACGATAGCAACAACATCGCCGCGCAACGCACAGGGAACGGCAGCCACGCCCAAAGCGAGTAAACCCAAGGGATTAATAATTCAGAATTAGGGAAGATTCACCGCGCAGTTTGACTGCGCTTCCACGCGACTGGTGAGGAGTCAGCAACACGGCGATCCCCTTTGGAGACCGCCGTATTTTTTTGGACGCGGGATTTTTATGCGGGAAAACTTTTGTGCGGGAAAACTAAGGCTGGGAAGTCGCGCAGGTTTTGATGCCCACCAGGCCATAGGCCGGGCAGCGGCGCAGGAGACCGGTGGCGAGCGGCACGATGCCCACCAGGCCCCAAAGGGTTTGCGGGCCGACAAATACCAGGCTCAACAGGACGAGGCCGGCGATGATCCGTAACACTTGGTCGATGGTGCCGACGTTGACTTGAAACATGGGGTAACTCCAATTGGTTTGTGGGAACAGACCCAACTTAGGGGCGGAGCGTCGGCTGTTCAGTAACTGGATCACGCCCCAGGACTGGTGGGCTCCTCGTCGCGGGGCGGGCGATTTAGACGACCGGTTTCCCATTGGGCGACGACCTCGTGAAGCAAATGCACCGCCCGCTGATCCGCAAGCGCCACGGCGTCGGCGATAAACCGCCCCAACCGCCCGGTGGGATCGTCCAATTGGGCGATGAGCGGCTGCAATCGCCGCCTTAACGCCGCCTGTTCCGACGGCGACGCGGCGCGCGGTTCCGACGGCGGCGCGATGTCGCTCAACAAATAGGCGTACAGCCCGACTGCCTGGGCCAAATTTAAGCTGGGATAATCCACCGCCAGGGGCAGGGTCGATAACAGATCGCATTGGTCGAGTTGGGCGTTCGTCAGCCCATGGGATTCGCAGCCAAACACCAGGCCCACCCGGGCCACCACGCCCGCTTTTTCCCGCAACAGCGCCGGTAACGCCGCCGCCGGCACGCAGGCCCGCACCTGACCCCGCCGTCGGGCCGTGGTGGCAATGGCGAAATCCACCGTGGCCAGTGCTGTGGCCAAATCGCCGCATTCCCCCGCGCTATCCAATAGGTCGTGGGCCCCATGGGCTACCGCCCGCGCCTCATAGGTGCGATGGGCCGTGGAATCCACCATGATCCAATGGCGAAATCCCCAGGTCTTGAGGGCGCGGGCGATCGCGCCGACATTCGCCGGCCGCTGGGGTTGTACGAGAACAAAAGTAATGTCCATGACTGTGCCTGGGGCGCCGGCGATTCCCACGGGAACGCGCGGCGCAGATGACTGGTGGATGGCCCGTGCCCTGGCCCTGGCCCGCACCGTGGTGGCCGTGGGCGAGGTGCCCGTGGCGGCGCTGTTGGTAAAGGATCAGCGCCTGGTGAGCGTCGGGGTGAACGGCGTGATTCGTCACTGCGATCCCACCGACCACGCGGAAATCGTCGCGCTTCGCCGGGGCGCCCAGCGCGTGGGCAACTACCGTTTGGGGGGCATGACGCTGTACGTGACCCTCGAACCCTGTCCCATGTGCGCCGGCGCCCTGGTCCACAGCCGCCTTCAGCGCCTGGTGTTCGGGGCCTTTGACCCGCGCACCGGCGCCGCCGGCTCGGCCTTGGATGTGTTCGCCGTGCCGAGCTTGAACCATCGGGTTCAGGTGACCCCGGGGGTCTTGGCGGCGGATTGCGGCGATTTTCTGCGGGATTTTTTCCGCCAAAAACGACTTATGGCCGCCGAACGCTCTCGGCCGGCAGCACCGCACTGCGATTGCGCACGTTCTGCCCCGGAATAATGATCAAGTGGGGTCGCGACAGGGTGTTTTGCCACTGTTCCTCGGTGAGCGGCATCCCGTTCAAGGGCGCCTCGTGGCTCACTTCCGCCGCCGCCGCGCCGTCAAAGGGCAAATTAATCGGCGCCGGCGGCTCGCGGTGGGCTTCGAGAATCTTGTTGCCCGACACCACTTGGTATTCCCAGGCCCCCGTGGGCGCCGCGAACAGTAGCCCCACCAGGGCGTAAATCTTCGGTAAGTGCATGATAAACCTCGATAAAATGGCGGTGAAACCGACGATGAGCAGGGCGATTTCTAGCATAGACCGCCGCACGCCGCCTCGATCCCGCCGTCAGAAATCGGCTTCCTTGGCTTGGTAACCGTTTCCCCATGACTGCTTTGACGCTTCCGCCCCACGACGCCCCGTCGCCAACTCCCGCCGAGCGCCCCGCCACCCTCGCCCTGGTGTTCACGGCATTTTTGCGCCAAGGCTGCAC
>DAIUCA010000120.1:1490-7594 GCA_036846405.1 Candidatus Competibacteraceae bacterium | reverse complement strand
AATGTGCAGCACCCTGGCGATGTGCCCGCCGGCCTGCGGGAACAGTTGGGCGCCACGGAGCCCACGCCCGACCGTCCGAGCGTCGCCAGCAACTGGCCGAATTTCCAAGCCAACGGCCGTCCTCGCTCTTCCACGGTGGTGATCACTAAAGACGACGGTGGCGAAATCGGCACCTAATCCCGCAGCCTTTTCTCTGCCGCTGACGTAAAACCCAGCCCCCGCGTCTCTTCCGAGGCGCGGGGGTTTCTCGTGGGCGGCACCAGCCAATTGTTGTTCAGGTCTTGTCTTCAAAGTAATCAATCAGATCGAGTCGCCGCTCCATGCGCTCAACTCGACTGTCGATGCGATGTTTCGGCCGCGTCAGGGCGCTGAAGGTGTGATTTTCCATGGAAGTGAGTCGATTTTCCATGGCACCGATCCGATCTCGCAGATCGGTGACGGCGTCGTGGAGACGGTCGAGCTTCTTATCGAGACGCCGCAGATATTCCAGCGTGAGATTTTCTAATTCAGCCATGGCAAAACTCTGAAGGTGACCGCTTTAGTATTCGTCTACACCGCCCGCACTTCCCACCAGCACCTTGTCGGCGGGCCGTTGGGCAAACAGGCCCACCGACACGACCCCCGCCAGTTGATTGATTTCTGCTTCCACGATTTCGGGTTTAGAGAGATCGAGATGGTGTACATCCAGAATTAGGCCGCCGTTATCCGTCTTGAAGTTTTCCCGCCACACGGGCTGGCCGCCACGCTTCACCAGAGCCCGCGCCACATAGCTCCGCGCCATGGGCAACACCTCGATAGGCAAGGGAAACGCCCCCAGCAGCGGCACGCACTTGGACTTATCCACGATGCAGATGAACTGTTCGCTGGCCGCCGCGATGATTTTTTCCCGCGTCAACGCCCCGCCCCCCCCTTTAATCAGCCGCCGCAGGGTGTCCGCTTCGTCGGCGCCGTCCACATACAACGGCAATGGTCCCACGCCGTTTAGGTCGTATACCGGAATGCCGAGTTTTTTCAGACGCACCGTGCTGGCTTCTGAACTCGACACCACGCCTTCCAGACGCCCCTTAATTTTCCCGAGTGCGTCGATGAAAAAATTCACCGTCGAGCCGGTACCCACCCCAATCACCCAGTCGGATTGCACAAAGTCTAAGGCCGCTAAGGCCGCCTGCTGTTTCTGAAGGTCGCTCATGGTCATTTTCCAGTAGATTGAGACGCTCTTATTGTTATCCGAACTCGCCCCAATGGACGATTACTTAAAACGCATCCTCACCAGCCACGTGTACGACGTGGCCATCGAAACGCCCCTCGACCCGCTCCCCAAACTCGCGGCCCGCCTCGGCCACGACGTCTGGCTCAAGCGCGAGGATTTACAGCCGGTGTTCTCGTTCAAGCTCCGAGGGGCCTACAACAAAATCGCCAAACTCGACCCGGCCGTCCGCGCCCGCGGCGTGATTTGCGCCAGTGCGGGCAACCACGCCCAAGGCGTCGCGCTCTCGGCCCAGCGCCTTGGGATTCCGGCGGTCATCGTCATGCCGCAAACCACGCCGAGCATCAAAGTGCAGGCCGTCGCGAGCTTTGGCGTCGAAGTCGTGCTCTTTGGCGACGCCTTCGACGAAGCCAATCTCCACGCCCGCGCCCTCGGCGCTGCCCGCAACCTCACGTTTGTCCATCCCTACGACGACCCGGACGTCATCGCTGGCCAGGGCACGATCGCCATGGAAATCCTCCGCCAGCACAGCGGCCCCCTGGACGCGGTATTCATCGCCGTGGGCGGCGGCGGCCTGATCGCCGGCATGGGCGCGTACATCAAAGCCCTGCGCCCGGAGATTCGCGTCATCGGCGTGGAACCGGAAGACGCGCCCTCCATGTACACGGCACTCAAAGCCGGCGAGCGGGTGCAATTGCCTGAAGTCGGCATCTTCGCGGACGGGGTCGCCGTGCGGCAGGTGGGCGTCGAGCCCTTTCGCATCGCCCAACAAACCGTCGATGAAATGATCCTGGTTTCGACAGACGAAATCTGTGCCGCGATTCGAGACATCTTTAACGACACGCGCTCGATCGCCGAACCGGCCGGCGCTTTAGGCGTGGCGGGATTAAAGAAATACGTGAAGCAACGGGCTGCCGAATTAGGGGAATTGGCTCATGTCCCGCGCGGGCGATTTATTGCGTTGAATTGCGGCGCGAATATTAATTTCGACCGTTTGCGCCATGTGGCCGAACGGGCGGAATTTGGCGAACAGCGAGAGGCCTTATTTGCCGTCACGATTCCCGAACAACCGGGGAGTTTTTTAGGCTTTTGCCGAGCGTTGGGAAAACGCGCCATTACCGAGTTCAATTATCGCTTTGCGGCGAATCAAACCGCGCAAATTTTTGTGGGTGTGGAATTAACCAATGGGGCAATCGAACGCCAACAAATTATCGCGCAATTAGGCGTGGCGGATTACGCGGTGCTCGATATGACGGACAACGAAATGGCGAAATTGCATGTGCGCTACATGATCGGCGGTCGGGCGCCCGGCGCCCTGGCAAACGAGGTGTTGTATCGGGTGCAATTTCCCGAACGACCAGGGGCACTATTGCGATTTCTTGAAGGAATCAATGGGTTAGCGCCTTGGAATATCAGCCTGTTTCACTATCGCAACCACGGTTCTGCCTATGGACGGGTGCTGGTGGGTTTGCAAATCGCCGACGCCGAACGACCGCGATTCGAGGCATTTTTACAGCAGCTGAATTACAGCTTTCGCTTTGAAGGCGATAACCCGGCCTATTCGCTATTTCTCGGGCAATAAGCCGCGTTTTTGGGCACACGAATAAAGCCAGTGCCATTGGTCAACCGTCACTGGCATTACCGATAAACGGTTGCCTTTTTTCAGCAATTGAAATTCGCCTAATTCGGCGGCGTGGGCGTGTAATTCGGCTAATGTGAGACAGCCCGAAAAAGCGCACCGCAAACGGCAATCCACCGCCGACCAACGGGGCTGTAATTCGGGACTGTTCGGGTCGAAATAAGCGCTCGTTTTGTCCCACGCGGTGGGGTCTGGATAGGCGCATTGTGCGATTTCCATCACGCCGACAATACCAATCTCACGGGACTTCGCATTGGAATGGTAGAAAAACGCGAGATCGCCTAATTGCATTTGCCGCAGGTAATTCCGCGCTTGGTAATTCCGCACCCCGTCCCAGCGCGTGGTTTGCTGTGGGGCAGCGGATAAATCATTGATCGAAAAGACGTTGGGTTCGGATTTCATGAGCCAATACTGGGCCATGGGGTAAATTCTCCCGTGCGATACAACCCTAATTCAGTAGCCACCCCATCCAAGGGAATGTCCCAGGGTTGCGGCGACAGGGGCGGCAGTTTTTGGCACTCAAAAGCCACGCCGAGCAGCAGGGGTGAAATGGATTTTGCCATGCGAAAGGCAAAGGTGCGGTCGTAGAAACCGCCGCCCATGCCCAGGCGGTGGCCGTGGACATCGAAACCCACCAGGGGCACGAGCACCAGGTGGAGCTGTTCGGGCGCGATGTGCGGTGCGTCGGGCGGCGGTTCGCCGATGCCAAAGCGGTTGGGCACGAGGGGGGAATTGCGCGGCCACTGGCGAAATTGCAGCTGCTTATGGTCGATCACCGGCAAATAGGGCGCGGTGGGCAGTTGGTGTAGCAACGCCGTTAAATCGACTTCTTCGGACAACGCCACATAGGCCGCCCAGTGGGTTGCCGTTTGCAGGGGGGGAAATTGGGAAAGGTGCTGGTTAATCAACGAGTTGGCGCGTTGCCGTTGTGGGGGCGAGAGCTGTTGTCGTTGGCGGCGACTGTGTTGCCGCAGATGCTGGTGGGACATCATAAAAAACGATCCGCCTGTGCCGTTTGGGTCATCACCCTTGAACCGTAGGGTTCAAGTGGGAGACGGGGCGCTTTCTTTAGGCTTTCCGCTACGAGGCGGACCTGCTCACCGACAGCGCGGCGCGAATCCCGGGTTATTAAAGTTAGGATCAAGGGACTTACAAACCCATTCACGAACACGGCAGACCGCGAAAAAATTAGAACACAAGTGATGGCCGTCGAAAACCCAGAATAGCCCCACATTTACACGCATTCATCGAGATAAAAAAAACCCGCCGTAGCGGGTTCGATGTGATGCAGGCGATTTAACGCTTCGAGTATTGGGTGGCGCGACGGGCTTTGCGCAAACCGACTTTTTTCCGCTCCACTTCGCGGGCGTCGCGCGTCACAAAGCCCGCTTGGCGCAGGGGTGGCCGCAGACTTTCGTCGTATTCGATGAGCGCCCGCGTGATGCCGTGGCGAATCGCGCCGGCTTGGCCGGTGGTACCGCCGCCTTTGACCGTAATGTAAAAGTCAAACTTGTCGGTCATCTGCACGGTTTCCAGAGGCTGGCGCACCACCATGCAGCAGGTTCCCCGACCAAAGTATTCGTTTAACGCCTTCTGGTTCACGGTGATATTGCCCGTGCCCGGACGCAGAAACACCCGCGCCGCCGAGGTTTTGCGCCGTCCGGTGCCGTAATGCTGTTCAAGCGCCATGTCTTAAAACTCCAAAGGCTGGGGTTGTTGGGCTTCGTGGGGATGTTCACCCCCGGTGTACACCTTCAATTTGCGGTACATCTCACGCCCCAGCACATTTTTCGGCAGCATGCCTTTCACGCCGATTTCGATGGCGCGTTCGGCATGGGCCGACTCCAGCATCTTGCCCAGGGTGATTTCGCGCATGTGCCCGATGTAACCGGTGTGGTGGTAATAAATCTTGTCGGTCAATTTTTTGCCGGTGACGCGAATTTTTTCCGCGTTAATCACCACCAAATAATCGCCCGTGTCCACGTGGGGCGTGAACTCCGGCTTGTGCTTGCCGCGTAAACGGCGGGCAATTTCGGTGCAAAGACGGCCTAGCGTCTTACCGGTCGCGTCAATCAGGTACCAATCGCGCTGCACTTCCGCAGCTTTTGCGTTAAACGTTTTCATCTCGAACGGGGTAGCACAACAAAGAAAGCGCGGGACTCTAGTCGCTGTCCCCAGCCGACGCAATTATCTCTACATCGTGGGTGATCTTCGCGGTTTTATTCAGCATCGCCGACGCCGAACAGTATTTTTCCGCCGACAGCGCCACCGCCCGTTCCACCGCCGCCCGCTTTAGGCCATCGCCACGCACCACAAAGTGCAGGTGAATCGCCGTAAACACCTTGGGATCCGCGTCGGCCCGTTCGGCGGTTAACTCCACCGCGCAATCCGTTACCCCATGACGGCCCTTTTTCAGAATATGAATCACATCCACCGCCGCGCAGCTGCCCAAGCCCAACAACACCAGTTCCATCGGTCGCGGCCCGAGATTTTGGCCGCCCAAATCCGGCGGGCCGTCGATCACGATCTGATGACCGCTGCCGCTTTCCGCCAAAAACTGCATCCCCGACACCCATTTCACCGTCGCCTTCATTTAATTCGCCTCATCAAAAAACAGTTCGGCCAGCTTCTGTCCGGGACTGGTTGCCCGCATAAACGCTTCGCCCACCAGAAAGGCGTGAATCTGCGCCGCCCGCAAAAACGCCACGTCACCCCGCGTCAAAATGCCGCTTTCCGCTACCAACAGCCGATGGGGCACCCGACCGCGCAAGTCGCAACTCGTCGAGAGCGTGGTTTCAAATGTCCGCAAATTGCGATTGTTTACGCCCAGCACCGTCTGTTCTGGTAGCGCCAACGCCATGTCGAGTTCGGCCCCATCGTGAACTTCCACCAACACCGCCAAGCCGAGCGCCAAGGCCTGTTCGCAGAACTCGCGCAATTGGGTCGCCGACAGCGCCGCCACGATGAGCAAAATCGCATCGGCCCCCATGACCCGCGCTTCGTCGATCTGATGACCGTCGATGACGAAATCTTTGCGCAAAATCGGCAAATCACAGGCGGCCTTCGCCTGCTTCAGATGTTCTGGATCGCCTTGAAAGAAATCCCGATCCGTCAGCACCGACAAACACGCCGCCCCGTGGCGCGCGTAATCGGCAGCAATGTGGTCGGGCGCAAACGGCTCCCGCAACAGTCCCTTGCTGGGGGACGCCCGCTTGATTTCCGCAATCACCGCCGGTTGGCCTGCCGCCATTTTCCCAT
>DAIUCA010000120.1:0-1480 GCA_036846405.1 Candidatus Competibacteraceae bacterium | reverse complement strand
CCGCCGCAAAATCCCGCGTTGGCGGCACATCGGCGAGCTTTGCCCGCATATCCGCCGTCGATTGGGCCGTTTTGAGCGCGGCGACTTCTTCGGCTTTGCGTTGCAGAATTTTTTGCAGAATGTCAGTCACGGGCCACGCCCTGGGTAAACGCGATCAGCGCCGCCAATTTCGCCGCCGCCGCGCCGCTGGCGAGCACTTCTCGCGCGATGGCCACCCCATCTGCCCAGCTCGCCGCCACATCTGCTGCGTAAATCGCCGCGCCGGCATTCAGCACCACCAAATCCCGCGCCGCGCCCTCTTCGTTGCGCAAGGCCGCCTGAATCAGGGCCAAACTTTCCGCCGGCGACGCCACCCGCGCCGCGTCCAGCGATTGCCGCGCCATCCCCACAGCATCCGGCGAGAGTTCGTAATGGTCGATGTCGCCATTTTTGAGTTCGGCAATTTCCGTGGGGGCGGCCAGGCTGATTTCATCCAACCCATCCCGCGAATGGACAATGAGCACGTGACGGCTGCCCAGCGCGCGGAGCACTTCGGCCAAAGGAATCAACCACTTGCGGTCGAATACGCCAAGCACCTGGTGCGGCGCGCCCGCCGGATTGGTGAGCGGCCCCAGGAGATTGAACATCGTGCGGATGCCCATTTCCCGCCGCGGGCCGATGGCGTGTTTCATGGCGCTGTGATGAGCGGGTGCAAAGATGAATCCCACCCCAACCTGTTGAATGCACTGGGAAATTTGCGCGGGCGATAGGTCGAGTTTCACCCCCGCCAGTTCGAGCACATCGGCGCTGCCGGACTTGCCCGACGCGGCTCGGTTGCCGTGCTTTGCCACCTGTGCGCCCGCCGCCGCTGCCACCAACGCGCTCGCCGTGGACACATTAAACAGGTGGCTGCCATCGCCCCCGGTGCCGCAGGTGTCCAGCACATGGTCGCCCACCACGGTGACCGGCGTGGCGAGTCGGCGCATGACCTGCGCGGCGGCGGCGATTTCGTCAATCGTCTCGCCCTTCATGGCGAGGGCCACGAGAAAACCGCCGATTTGCGCCGGCGTGGCGTGGCCGCCCATGACCCGTTCCATAACGAGCGTCATCTCCTCGCGCGCAAGATCGCGGCGGGCCATGACCGCGCGCAGAGCCGAGGGTAAGTCATTGATTGGATTCATATTTATGCTCGCTTATCTGGTGTCGTTTACACCGTGAGGCGCAGAAAGTTAGCCAATAACGCCTTGCCGTGCTCGGTGAGCAGGGATTCCGGATGAAATTGCACGCCCTCCAGGGGCAACGTGCGGTGGCGCATCCCCATGATTTCGGCCACATCCCCCGTGTCCGAAGTGGTCCACGCGGTGATTTCCAGCTCGGCGGGTAAATCGGCGGCTTCGACGATGAGCGAGTGGTAGCGCGTGGCGGTAAACGGCGACGGCAGCCCGACAAACACGCCCTGTTGGCGGTGGTGAATCGGCGAGGTTTTGCCGTGCATCACGTG
>DAIUCA010000119.1:0-7710 GCA_036846405.1 Candidatus Competibacteraceae bacterium | reverse complement strand
GGCCGCCGCCCAGGGCCATGTGGCCGCCGCCCAGCAGCTCGCCGAGTGGCAGCAACAGGCCAAATAACGAAATTGATTAACCGCCGGTGGCGCTCATGTGGCGAAACAACATCGGCTGGCCTTGTAGGTTGAACTCATGGCCCTTGGGCTTAATGCGCATGGCGTCCACGATGGCCTGTTTGAGACGCGGCATGTCCCCCGGATGGGCGCGCATGACGGCCCGCAAATCCACGGAATGCTCCTGCCCCAAACACAGCAGCAGCCGTCCCTCCACGGTGACGCGCACTCGATTACAGGTGTCGCAGAAATTGTGGCTGTGGGGCGAAATGAAGCCGATGCGCGAAGTCATGCCGGGGATGCGGAAATACCGCGCCGGGCCGCCGGTGGTTTCGGTGGTGGGAATCAGGGTGAACACCCCTTCCAATTGGGCGCGAATCTCGTCGCTCGAACAAAACAACTCGAAGCGGTTGTGGTCGCCGATTTCGCCTAAGGGCATTTCCTCGATGTAACACATGTCCATGCCGCGACTGAGGGCGAAGCGGGCCAAATCCACCACCTCGTCGTCATTGCGCCCTTTCATGATGACCGCGTTGAGTTTGATGTTCTCAAAGCCCGCCGCTTGGGCCGCGTCGAGGCCCGCCAACACCCGCGACAGGTCACCGGTGCGGGTCATTTGGTGGAAGCGATCCGCCTGAAGGGAGTCCACGCTCACATTGAGGCGCTTCACGCCGGCGTCCCGCAGGGGCTGGGCGAGTTTCACGAGCTGCGAACCGTTGGTTGTCGTGACCAATTCCTTCAGCCCAGGCAACTGGCCAAGCTGCTGAAACAGCCACAGCACGTTATTGCGCACCAGCGGTTCGCCGCCGGTGAGGCGGATTTTATGCACGCCCAGCTCGGTGAAGGCCTGACCCAAAGCGGCGAGTTCTTCGAGGGTGAGCACGCGGGCACGGGGCAAAAAGGTCATTTCCTCCGCCATGCAGTACACGCAGCGGAAATCGCAGCGGTCGGTGACCGACAGCCGCACATAAGTGACTTGGCGACCGAAGCGGTCGATGAGTGAGCCGTTTGTAGGGTCGGCCACCGAATGGTTTGTCATGATGAGTTTGCTCCCTTGGAATGGTGGTGGCGCGGCGGTCTAGTGGGTGCCGCTATCTGCCGAATGGCCGGTGACGGCTTGAAATTGGGCTTTTTGGGCCTCAGTGGCGGGGGCTTGGTGACGGGCTTTCCACTCGTCGTAAGGCATGCCGTACACCAGCGCCTTCGCATCGAGTTCGGTCATCGCCACGCCGCGTTCCGCCGCCGCCGCCACATACCACTTGGCGAGGCAGTTGCGGCAGAAGTTGGCGAGATTCATCAAATCAATGTTTTGTACTTCTGGATGGGCTTGCAGATGGGCCACCAGCTGGCGAAACACCGCCGCTTCGATGTCGGTGGTAGCGGCGGTGGCGGGCGTCGAAGTGGGCGCGTTCATAGATCGTTTTCCTTGAGCGGGTTGTGATGAGCGAGTTGTTTTTTTAACCCGATTGAGCCAATTCATGAAATTTCTGCGCTGTTTTTTGCTGTTTTTGATGGCGGTTTTGAGCGGTAACCTGGCCTATGCCAGCCGCACAGTGGAAGACGTGATCGCCCGCTATGGCGCGGCGGCGGAACGGCGGCTCCAACCGGATTTCGACAAGGCCGGGGTGGCGTATCCCCCCCAGCGGGTGGCGTTACTCGGCTTCAAATTGGAGCGCCGTCTGGAGCTGTGGGTGTGGGAACGGGAGCGGTGGCATTACGTGCGCACGTTTCGCGTGAAAGGCGCGAGTGGTGCGCCGGGTCCCAAGCTGCGGGAGGGCGACCTGCAAGTGCCTGAGGGACGCTACCGCCTGATTTCGTTTAATCCCAACAGCAGCTTTCACCTGTCTCTCGAAGTGGATTATCCCAACGCCGAAGATCGCGCCCGCGCCCGCCAAGAGGGTCGTCAACAGTTAGGCGGCGACATTTTTATCCACGGCAAATCATCGTCGGTGGGCTGTTTGGCCGTCGGCGATGCGGGTATCGAGGAGCTGTTTACCCTCGTATACCGCACCGGTTTGGAGAATGTGGAATTGCTCATTGCGCCCCAAGACTTTCGTTGGCGCACCGAGCTGGCTACTCGCCGCCAGTGGCCCTCCTGGGTTCCCGCGCTCCATCGACGGCTTAAACGGGACTTACAGCAGTTTTATGTCCCCGGGGCACCGCTATTTTACGAAGCGCGTACGCCGTAACTCCGATTTTGTAGACCGACCTCACACCAAGCGACCCGCCCTCCGGCGGGTCATTGCGTTTTAGTTGGCAGCGCCACCTACAGCGACACCTGGGGTTCGGCGGCCAGGGGCATGAAGCCAATCAAGGTCATGTCATCGCGTCGCGGCTCGCCCGCACGCCATTGTTCGAGCTTCGCTTGCAGCAGCGCCATTTGTTCGGCCAGGGGGTGATGGCACGTTTCGCTAATCATCGCCATCAGCCGCCGACGGCCCAATAAGCGCCGCGGCGTTCGTCCCATCTGATCCACCACGCCGTCCGTCAACAAAAAGCAGCGATCCCCAGGCCCTATTTCAAACTCGCGTTCGCGAATGGCACGCACGGCGGGCAGGCTTTGGTAACCCAGCCGAGCGCGATCGCCCAATTGGCTTTCGATTTCGCCACCGACGCGGGCAATGATGAGCGGCAGTCCCGCACTGCCAAAAATCAAGCGGCGGCGCGCCCGATCCCAAATGGCCACCGCCGCCTCCAACCCGTCATCGGATTCGCCGTGGGCTTGATCCTGTCGCAGCCGTTGCCGCACCAGCCGATCCAAGCCCACGAGCAACGCAGACGGCGTATGGAGACGCTGATCGTGTAAGAGGCGATCCAACGCCGACGCAGTCACTAAGGTCATAAACGCCCCAGGGACCCCATGCCCTGTGCAATCTGCCACCACCAACAGACTGCGTTCTTCCAACTGCTCCAACCAGAAATAATCACCGCCCACCACGTCCAGCGGCTCCCAACAAATGTGAATCTCCGCCACGGCATCGCCGAGGGCCTGGGGACTGGGCAGCAGCGCTTTCTGGATGTGCTGGGCGTAGTGGATGCTGTCGCAGAGACGCTGATTGGTTTGTCTGAGCTGACGGTGGGCCTGATCTAAAGCGCCATAGGCCTGTTCGGTGGCGGCTTTTTCGGCGGCTACCTCTTTCGTATGCCGCTCGACCGTTTCCAACATGTGGTTGTAGGCCGTGATGACCCGCCCTAACTCGTCTTCAGAATGCCAATCCACCCGCTGCTGCTGGTGTGCGACGCCGCCTTCTCCCTGAACCTGATAAATGCTGTTCAACAGCTTATTGAGCGGTTGCGCGACCGTGCGGCCAAAAACTACATGAACCGTGATCAGCGTGGCGACTACTAGAGCGATCAGAAAGGTCAAATCGGCCAGCAAGCGGTATTTCAGATCGTCGATCACCCGCTCGTGGGTGAATAGGGCGGTCAGTTTTCCCACCGTTTCCCCGTTGAGCTGTAAAGGCCAATCTACCAGACGTTGTCCTGGGATGGCGACGTCGGCGCAGTTGGGTTCGGGAATGCCGTGACGCACCCCAGACCACACGTCTACCACCACGGTGCAGGTGATGTCGGGATGATTGGTCATCGCGCTCAGCACCCGCAGCACATTGTCGCGATCCAGATTCCACAGCAGTTCTGTCAGCGCCGGCGCGTGGCTTTCTAAAATCCCTGCCACCTCCCGTTCCAGCGATTGGGTCATGGCCTGATAGCGTTGCAGACTCAAGCCACTAGCGACGACGAGGGTGACGAGCAACACCACAGGAAACAGATACAGGGCGAAACGTAGGCGCAGAGAGCGGTTCACGCGCCTTTCCCCGTTTCAATGTCGCAAAAGACGCGATTGCGCCCCTCGGTTTTCGCGCGATACAGCAATTCATCGGCGCGGCGCAGTAGCTGCTCCAACGATTCGATCTGCGCGGGATCGCGGGCTGCGACGCCCCAGCTGGCGGTCACTCGCCTTTGGGAATCTGAATCGATGATCTGCGCCATTGCCAAGGCGGCGCGCAGACCTTCGGCAACGGCGAGGCCCTGCTCAAGCGTTTGTTCTGGCAGACACAAACCAAACTCCTCACCGCCCAATCGCCCCAAAATGGCGGTCTGCGCCAGATGACCTTTGCAGAGTTCGGCAAAGCGGATGAGCACCGCGTCGCCTTGGGCGTGGCCGTAGCGGTCGTTGATGGTTTTGAAGTGATCGAGATCGATCATGACCAGACACAAAGGCTGGTGGGCGGCTTGGCATTGCTGCAACGCCTGGGCGGCTAGGTTCATGAAATGCCGTCGATTGTGTACCTGGGTGAGCGAGTCTGTGGTGGCTAAGCGGGTCAAGACTTCGGATTGCTCCTCCAACCGGCGATTGATGGTCTGAAGTTGGAGTTGCATTTTGTCGGAGAGCTTGACCATCCGAATCTGTTCTCGATAGCTCCGCCGATAAGCCGAGTTCAGATGACGTAATCCTTGGGCGACGAATTCCAGTTGTGTCACCAGGTTTTCCGATAACTGCAAGACCTGCTTTTCCTGCTCAAACAAGCCGTAATCGACTTCTTGCAGGTGATGATTGTCGCCATCGCCTGGCAATGCAGAGATCTCGGTTTTCTCGTTGGGCGGTGAGGGCGAATGAGTGAGCCGCAAATGGAGCTGTATCCGATCAGACAGCCGCAATAACCGCGATTGGGTCTGATAACCCTCGCGGTAGGCGTCGCTCAACTGGCGCAACCCTTGGGCAAGTCGGTCGATTTCGTTCGTCACAGCCTCTGCTGCCCGCAACGTCGACTCTTCCTGTGCAAACAGGTTGTAGTCGCCGCTGTCGTGGGGATTGTCTGGAACCATCGCCATGGGAATCAGGCCGCGTCGATGGTCTGCAGAATGAACTGCGCAGCTTTGAAGTCTTCCGCGAATTCCGCACCAAACTCAGCCATCGTGTCGTCGTCCGCGTGGTAACGCCAGGTGATGGCGATGTTGCAGCCCCGCTTTGCCGCCGCTTCCAGCATCTGAAACATATTCATGATGGCCTTGGCTGTACTGCTGTTGAAGTACGCCATCTCTAAATCGACCTTGACCTCCTGGGTCGTCTCCAGTGTGTCGAGAAAGGTTCCAAGAGAGGCAATGAGCGGCCCGAAAAACGCCGCCGCATTTTCTGGATAGGACTCGCCCTTCATCACGAGCTGGCCGCTTGGATAGTCAAAATCCACGAAGGGCGTGCGCTCGCTGGCGTCTCGAATGATGCGTTCCATGGGCGCTCCTAGATGTAGGCTTTAAGGCAAAAGAACACTTTCTCGTCTGTGAGATCGAGAAAATCAAATTCGATGGGGGCACTGGAACGGCGGGCAATTTCGATTAACCCCACCGACCCCCCTTGGGCATTCTCTGCCTGGGGTTCTTTGAGTTTGCGACGGTAGTACTCCCGCAGCTGGTCGGCATCTAAACTCGCCAGATGGGTGAGATTTTCACAAAGGATGTCGCGGTCGGCGCGAGTAATCACGTTGCTGCAGATCACGAAGAAGCGCTGATCTGCCGACCCCACCGTAATGGTGCCCGAAGAGAGGGTTTCCGCCGTCGCCACCGTTTCCGTTTCTGGACAACGATCCGCCGAATAGCGAATCACGTTTTGCACCTGCTCGACGAATACCGAGAACACCCGCTTTACGATGTTGCGGTCGACTTCTTCCACTTCTAGTTTGCGTCTGAGTGCCGAGCCCAAGGCAAAAAGCACGCTTTCGGAGATATAGCCGGCAAACGAAAACAAAATGCCGCGCTGGTTGAGTTCTTTCTTAAAACTGTAGTACTCGAGTGCTAACACGGTATGGCCTCACTGGAATCAGCCCGTTGGAAGAGAAGCAAGCAGAACAATTAGGAACAGGCAGAACGATTGATAGCGAAAACGGTTACGGCCCCAGGAGTAGTCGGTCAATGGCCTGTAACACGGGATCTACCGCGAGCTGCTTCGCATATTCCGCCTTGATGGGCGCCGTAAGCTCAAACAGGGCACGCCGCTCGATCTCCGAAAAATGATGCAGATTCACGCGGCCCTGGTCGACCAAGGTCTGCAACAGCTGTTGATCCTGTGCCCTTTCGGTTGCTCGTGCCCAAGCGGCCGTTTCCTGCCCCGCTTTGAGAATGGCCTGTTGCAGTTTTTCGGGAAGCGCCTGAAAGCGCTGCTCGCTGAAGCAGATGGGACGCACGGTGATGGCGTGCATGGTTAAAGCGACATTCGGCGCCACGGCGGCGTGCTCTTCGATGCCGGTCGCTTCGTTTTCTGCGGCAGCCAGCGCGCCCTGTTGCAACAGGCCATAAATCTGGTCATACGGCATGGGACGCGGCGTCATCCCAAAACTTCGGAAGGTCTGGCGCTGAATGTCGCTTCCCATGACCCGAATGCGCACATCTTGCAGATCTTTGAATGTTCTTATCACGGTGTCAGGCGTTGAGAAAATATGTCGGGTTGCCCCCCCCGCAAATCCCACCACCCGAAGGTTTTGCGCCCGCATTTTGTCGGCGATGGCATCCAACGCCCCACTTTGAATCGCGCGTTCCCAATGATTGATGTCCCAAAATAAAAAGGGCGTGTCGAGGAACGCACCCGCCGGCGCCACATTGGCCGCGTGGCTGGGGGCGATAATGGCGAAATCCAGATGCCCGCGATGCATCAACACCGCAAAATTCTTCTCGTCTCCCAGGGGATTTTCATCGCTGTGGTGGTACCGAATCGTCAGCGGCTCGCCGTAGAGCGCCTGAATGCGCTCCCCGAATCGGCGCACAATTTGGCCATAAATGTGGTCACGTTCGTGTTGGCTGGCCCCCACAAGCGTGATTTCCGCGAATGCAGAAACCGTCGTGAGCGCGGCACAAAAAAAATAGGCCCAGAGAAAAATGGATTGAGTCATGGCGGTAAATGGGGGCGGCAATTTGAGGTTTTTTGGATTTTACGCGGGTTACACTGGATTTACTAAATCATTCCATCGGGTACTTCGCCCGCCGACCGCTCAAACAAAACGACCCGCCGTTGGGCGGGTCGTGGCGTTGCGGGCGAATGAGGTTGCGTCGCCTACAAAATGGCGCCCAAGTCGATGAGTTGGGTTTCGCCGCTGTTATCAGTCACGCCGTCGTTATCGTTGATGATGAGCACGCGACCGCGCGTCGTAACCGCCGAGCCTTCGATTTTTTCGGGAATCAAGCCCCCGGGCGCGGCCAAATCCGCCATTAAATCCCGTACCAAGGTTTTGCTGACCGTCGAGCCACTCGTGGCGCCGTTAAGGTCGATGCGATACAGCCGCTTAATGCGCGCGTCGGGGCCGCCTTGGTTGTCCCGCTCGACCACGAGGAACTGGTTGTTGCCCAAAGCCGAGAGGTCAGAAAGGCCCACCCAGCCGCCATTGGGCGATGTGGGCGTTTCCAGGGGATAGAACACGAAGGTCCAGGCGCCGGTGGCCAGGTTGTAGATGCCCAATCGGGGATTTGCCTCGCCGCGCCAGGCCCGCTGAATCGCCACCACCAGACGGTCGTTGTCCTGGGCGATGCCTTCGTAGCCAAAGCGCACTTGAGTCGCGTTAAACGCGGCCGGCAGCTGAATCACCCGTTCCACCACCCCCGACTCGGTCACCTTAAAGATGAGGTTTTCGCTGCGAATGGGCCGACTCGCCTCGCCCACCGTGCCGT
>DAIUCA010000118.1:5950-7714 GCA_036846405.1 Candidatus Competibacteraceae bacterium | reverse complement strand
TGTTGCGATCCCGGTCATTCGGCTTGTCGCGCTCGCCCGGTTTATCGCGGTCGCGGTTCCGATCCCGGTCGTTGCCCCCCGATTGCTCGCGGCCCACCCGAAATTCCGCCCGACAGCCGTCTTTTACCCACACGCCCCGACGATTAAAGCCCCAGCTTGCCCCTTCGACACAGGGTTCACTGGAAAGCTGTTTGACGAGCACGACTTGGTTTCCCGTGTCCACTTCACAGAGTTGGCGCCGTTTGCCTTGGCTTTCGCAGGTAATGCGCTGGGTTTGTGCGAAGGAAGGCAAGGAAATCGCGGCGATAAGCAGGCCAGTAAGGAAAGTCTTCATTAAATTGACTCCTAGAAAAGAACGACAAGACAGGCTGTAGGCCACATTCGACGGATCGAGCTGGGCGAGAGATCAAGTAGCGGAAGCTCGCTAAACTCAATCTGAGCGTTCCTTGTGGGAGACATCGCCGTGTTGTTTTACAAATCCTTGGGGGTATTTCTGGTGGCGAGCCTGGGGTTTTTGGGGCCCCTGGCTGCCAGTGAACTGGCTGCGTTGGTGGATCGCTATCCCAGCGAGGTCAAGCTTTGGGATAGCGAGCCGCTGCGCAGCCGTTTACGGGCGCTGCTCGGCAAACGGGTGGCGCTATTGCGGGAAAATATGGGCGTGGAAGGGCCAATCCAGCGGTCGGCGTCGATTTATTACGTCATCGGCAACCGCCCCCATTTTGGCGGCGAAGAGGCGGCCATCGTCGCCATCGACGAAACCGCCGATGCCGTCCATGTGTGGCTCATGTCCGACGGCGAGTTGAATTACTACGCCGACGGCCAGAGCACCGGGGCCATGCCCCCAGAAATCGAGCTGATGTTGAGCGATTGGGAGCGGTGAGGGTGGACGACCTCGGGGCCGAACCGCTGCCCGCCCCCCTGCGCGACCGCTTCAGCGGCCTGGTGCGGCTCTACGGCGCGGCGGGGTTTTGGCGATTGCATCGCTGGCGCGTCGCGGTGATCGGCGTGGGGGGTGTGGGCAGCTGGGCAGCGGAGGCGCTCGCCCGCAGCGGCGTGGGTTATTTGCGCTTGGTGGACGGCGACGATGTGTGCATCAGCAACAGCAATCGCCAATTACACGCCCTCGCGGGCCAATACGGTCGCCCGAAGGTGCGCGCCCTGGCGGAACGGCTCGCGCAGATCAATCCCCACCTGGAAATCGATGCCCAACCGCAGTTTTTCGGCGCGAATACCCCCGCGCTGCTCGACCAGGTGGACGCTGTGGTGGACGCCATCGACAGCGTGGCGGCGAAAGCGGCGCTGCTGGCGGCCTGTTATCGCCAGAGATTGCCCGTGGTGAGCGCCGGCGCCGCCGGGGGACGGGTCGATCCGCTGCAATTGCAGGCCGTGGACATGAGCCAAGCGGGCCGCGATCCCCTGTTGAAAGCCGTGCGCACCCGCTTGTACCGCGATTTCGGCCTGCCCAAAGGCGCGTTGTTGGGGCTGCCGGCGGTGATTTCCCGCGAACTGCCTCGGTATCCCGACGGCGACGGCGGCGTCTGTGCCACCAAATCCGCCGCGACGCCGGTCGGTTTGGCCTTGGATTGCGGCGATGGCTTGGGCGCGAGCATGACGGTGACCGCCGCCATGGGCCTGGCCCTCGTGGCCCAGCTGATTCAACGCCGACTCGCCCTGCCGACGCCTGACGAGCGGTGAGCAACCGCGCGGCGGCGTGTACAATTAGCGGCCCTTTCCACCACCCAAAGGCTAGTCCCATGGACCTTA
>DAIUCA010000118.1:0-5940 GCA_036846405.1 Candidatus Competibacteraceae bacterium | reverse complement strand
CGGCGTGTACAATTCGCGGCCCTTTCCCCCACCAAAGCAGGCCAATCCCATGGACCTTAAGCACATCCCCGCCGGCAAAAACCTCCCCGACGACATCAACGTCGTGATCGAAATTCCCGCCCACAGCGCCCCGCCGGTGAAATACGAAATCGACAAGGATAGCGGCGCGGTTTTCGTGGATCGCTTCGTTTCCACCGCCATGCACTACCCCTGCAACTACGGGTTCGTGCCCCAGACCCTGTCGGAAGACGGCGACCCGGTGGACGTGCTCGTGGTGGCGCCGGTGGCCCTGCCGCCTGGGTCGGTGATTCGCTGCCGTCCGGTGGGCGTGTTGATGATGGAAGACGAGTCCGGTATGGACGCGAAGGTGGTGGCGGTGCCCGTGTCCAAGCTCACGCCCCTCTACAACGACGTGCAGAAATGCGATGACCTGCCGGCGCTGTTGCTCCAGCAAATCAAGCATTTCTTTGAGCATTACAAGGACTTGGAGCCCGGCAAGTGGGTGAAGGTGACTGGCTGGGGCGACATCGACGCCGCCCGCAACGAAATCATGAAGAGCTTTGAAAAAGCGGGGAATTGATCTCGCTGCCTGAGGCGGCTGCCTAGAACCGTTACTTGAGGCCGATACAGAAAACGCCGCGATCGCGGCGTTTTTTTATGGGTTGCAGTGGCAGAACTATTTGTAGATGCGGCCCTTGGCGGCGGCGATCCGCAGGCGCAGGGCGTTGAGCTTGATGAAGCCGCCCGCGTCCCGCTGGTCGTAGGCGCCGGCGTCGTCTTCAAAGGTCGCAATCCGCCCGTCAAACAGACTGTCATCGGATTGGCGGCCCACCACCACCACGTTCCCCTTGTAGAGCTTCAGCCGCACCAGGCCGTTAACCACGGCTTGGGTCGCGTCGATGAGGGCTTGCACCGCCAAGCGTTCCGGACTCCACCAGTAACCGTTGTAAATCAGGCTCGCGTAGCGCGGCATCATCTCGTCTTTCAGATGGGCGCTTTCCCGATCCAGGGTGAGCGATTCCAACGCCCGATGGGCCTTCAACAAAATCGTGCCGCCGGGGGTCTCGTAACAGCCCCGCGACTTCATGCCCACATAGCGGTTCTCCACCAAATCCAACCGTCCGATGCCGTGTTGGCCGCCGATTTCATTGAGTTTAGCCAACAGCGCCGCCGGGCTGAGGTCTTGGCCGTCCAGAGAAACGGGGTCGCCGTGGCGAAAGCCGATTTCCAGCACTTGGGCCGCATCGGGTGCGGCTTCGGGCGATTTTGTCCAGAGCCACATGGATTCTTCCGGTTCTACCCACGGGTTTTCCAGCACGCCGCCCTCGTAAGAGATGTGGAGCAGATTCGCGTCCATGGAATAGGGCGATTTTTCCCCGTGCTGGCGCGCAATCGGAATGCCGTGGAATTGGGCGTAGCTCAAGAGCTTTTCCCGCGAGGTCAAATCCCATTCCCGCCAGGGCGCGATGATTTTGATCCCCGGTTTCAGGGCGTAGGCGCCGAGTTCAAAGCGCACCTGGTCGTTGCCCTTGCCGGTGGCTCCGTGGGAAATGGCGTCGGCGCCCGTCTCGTTGGCGATTTCCACCAGGCGCTTGGCGATGAGCGGCCGGGCAATCGAGGTGCCGAGCAGATATTCCCCCTCGTAGAGCGTGTTGGCGCGGAACATGGGAAACACGAAGTCGCGCACAAACTCCTCGCGCACATCCTCGATGTAAATCTGCTGGACACCGAAGGCCTGGGCCTTGGCGCGGGCGGGTTCGAGTTCTTCGCCCTGGCCCAAATCGGCGGTGAACGTAATCACTTCGCACTGATAGGTCTCTTGGAGCCATTTCAGAATCACCGAGGTATCGAGACCGCCGGAGTAGGCGAGGACGACTTTTTTGATTTGCGTCATGGGGTTAGCTCTTTTTGTGAGGAGAACGCGCTGGCGGGCGCGGCGGCGGATCATAGCGAAAACCCGATTTTTGGGGCTTTTGCAGGGGCGATGGGCGGCAATTCGGCGGGTTTTGCGCACAATGCCGCCTTTTTTTGCGAGGCAGCTGCATGTGGCAATTGATTCGCCGCGCCCTGGGCGGCGCGGCTTTTACCCTGGGATTTGCCCTCATCACGAGTGTCGTGGCGACGCTGGTGGTGGTGGGGTTTTGGCTGCCCCTGCGCTATCGCTACGGCCTCACCAAGGGTTGGAGCGGTTTGAGCGTTTGGTGGGTGCGGGTGTGCTGTGGGGTGACCTATCGGGTGACGGGACTTGAAAATCTCCCCCGAGACACCGCCGCCGTCGTCCTCGCCAAACACCAGTCCACCTGGGAAACCCTGGCGCTCCATTGGCTGTTGCCGCAGATGAGTTGGGTCATTAAACGGGAACTGCTGTGGGTGCCGTTTTTCGGCTGGGCCATGAATCTCTTAGCGCCCATCGCCATCCGTCGGGAGCAGGGCGCCAACGCCCTCAAACAGGTGCTCCGCCAGGGCAAAACCACGCTTCAGGCGGGGCGGTGGATTTTGCTGTTCCCCGAGGGGTCGCGCTTAGCGCCGCTCACGCGCACGAAATACGGAGCGAGCGGCGCGAAGTTGGCCACGCTGGCGGGGGTTCCCCTCGTGCCCATTGCCCTCAATTCTGGGCATTTCTGGCCGCGCAAGGCGTTCTTGAAAACGCCGGGGGTCATCGAGGTGGTGATTGGGGCGCCAATTCCCACGGCAGGACGCAAAGCCGACGAGCTCACCGACCAGGTGGAAGCGTGGATCGAGGGCGAGATGGCGCGAATCACCGGCCAGACCGCGCGGCATCTCGACTAGCCACTTCATGCCAAACCGCCGGCGGCATCGAGCCAGCTCAAATACGACTGCACCCCGAGTTCGAGGGATAAAAAGTCGCGGGGATAACCGGCGGCCCGCAGGCGAGTGAGATCGGCTTGGGTATGGCTCTGGTAGGCGCCCACCAGGGCTTCGGGAAACGGCACGTATTCCCGCTGACCCGCGCCGTAGTGGTCGATAATGAGCTGTGCTAACTCATTGAAAGTACGGCTGTTTCCCGTGCCCACGTTGTAAATACCGCTAGTGGTTTGGCGCTGCGCCCAGCGGTTCACGGCCACCACGTCGTTCACATGGACAAAATCCCGCCGCTGTTCCCCCGGGCCAAAGCCGTCGTACGCCCCAAACAGCTTGATGACCCCGGTGCGCAGGAGCTGTTGGCGCCACTGCCACACGAGGCTCGCCATTTTGCCTTTGTGACTTTCCCCCGGGCCGTAGACATTGAAATACCGCAGGCCGATCACCGGGCTTGGGGGCTTGGGAAAGCGCTGTAGCCAGTAGCGATCGAACAGCAATTTTGAGTAGCCATAGACATTGAGCGCGTGGGCATCGGTGGTTTCGGCGGTGTCGCGGTGCACCCCGTACACCGCCGCCGACGAGGCGTAAATCAGCGGAATGCCTTGGCTCAAGGCGTAATGGAGCAACAATTTGCTGTACTCAAAATTGGTTTCCATCATCAATTTGCCGTCCCATTCCGTGGTGTCGGTGCAGGCGCCTTGGTGGAAAATCGCCCGCATTTTGGGAGAAAACGCCCGATTTTGTTCGATAAAACGGCGCAGTCGGTCTTTATCCCAGTAATCGACGATCTCGCCCTGCTGCAAATTGCGGTACTTCTCGCCCTGGGTGAGATCGTCCACCGCCAAAATCTCCCGTTCACCGGCTTGATTGAGGCCCCAAATGAGGTTGCTCCCAATAAAACCCGCCGCACCCGTTACCAAAATCATGTCGTTACCCGCGCAATATTCACCGACCGCCATCCTAGCCCAGGGGGGGATGTCCCTTGCGGTGGCCGGGCTGAGCGCCGTTCCGCCGAGCCTGTACGACGCCACGAGTCGGCATTTGGGCGGGCTGTTGCATCGCCTATGGCGGCGACGGCGACACATTGCGGCGGTGAATCTGCGGCTGTGTTTTCCCGAATTGTCCGAAACCACCCGCGCCGCCTGGGTGCGGGCGCAGTTCACCTCGTTGGCGCGGGGCACATTGGAGACGGCGGCCTGTTGGCATCAACCGCCGGCCCGACTCATGGCGCGGTTGGTGGCGATTGACAGCGTGCATTGGCTCGAACAGGCCCGCGCGGCTGGCCGCGGGGCGATTTTGATCGCCCCCCACTTCACCCATTTTGAGCTAGGTGGCCTGCTGCTCGCCCAATGTTTCCCTGGCGCGGCGGTGTATCGCCCGGCGAATCAGCCGGCGGTGGCCGCGTGGATGGAGCGCGGGCGGGGGCGACTCGGGCGGCTCATCCACAAAAACGACGGCCGCGCCATGGTGCAGGCCCTGCGGGACAACCGCTTTTTGTGGATTGCCCCGGATCAATTCGACGGTGAGGGCGTGGCAGTGCGCTTTTTCGGGCAGCCCACCCGGGCCACGGCGGGGGTTGCGCGGTTAGCGCGGCTGACCGGTGCACCGGTGCTGCCCTTTTGCCAGCGCCGCGAGGGTGACGGCATGCGTTTGTTGTTGCATCCGCCCCTCACCTTGGCGCCGGAAGCCGTCGTCGCCGCCCAACAGATCACCACAGCGCTGGAAGCGCTGATTCGCGCCCAGCCGACCGATTATTTGTGGATACATCGGCGCTTTAAGGCGGTGGACGGGGGTGTGGATCCTTACGCGCCAGCGCGGCGGGGGACGTTATGAGCGGTTGGTCGCTCAACCCCATGGGGTTGGCGCTGCTGTTGAGCGGCGCGGTGGGGCTATGGCGCCTGTGGACCGCAGATGCGTTGACGGAATCGGCCATGTTGCACCTGTTGCGCGCCGAAATCGGGGCAGCTTGGCCCGTGGATGGTTACGCGTGGCTGCTGTCTTGGTGGCCGTTTCCCTGGCGAGAAGCGGCGGGACTGGCGTGGCAGTGGCTCATGAGCACGGCGCTGGCGGGCATTTTCGTCGCGGTGGTCGGCCAACTCACGCGGGATCGCCCGGTGCATTGGGTCGCGGCGGTGGTGATTGCGCTGCATCCGGCGCTCAACGACCTGCGCGGCCAGCTCGGCGGCGACTTTACGTACTGGGTTTGCCTGTTGATGGCGCTGTGGGTGTTCCCGCACACCCGCGACCGTTGGCAATGGAACGCCCTATGGCAGCTATTGCTGTTCGCGGCTGTGCTGCTCCAGCGGGAAACCGTGGTGTTGTGGCTGCTGTGGCCGCTGTTTTGGTGGGGCGATTGGGCGAACAAACCGCGAATTCCTTGGGTTGGGCACTATTTCGGGCTGCTCCTGTGGCTGTTGTGGCCTGACAGCGGGGCGGTGTTGATGACGGCGTGGGGGGCGCTGATGGCGGGCCACGAGCAACTGGTCGCGCAAAGCGCCCAATTCGCCCTGCTGCTGGACATGCGCGTAGCGAATTACGCCTATTCGGCCATGTGGCTGCTGTTTGGGCTGCTGGTGGCGGACAAATTGGTGGCCACGTTGTCGCCGCTGTACTGCGTGTTGCCCTGGTTTCGGGCGTTCCGCACGCGGCTACGACTGTCGCGGGGCCATCGGCGCCTGTGGCGCTGGCTGATTGCGGTGCACAGCGGCGTGTTGGTGGGATTTTGGATCGCGCAAGGTCACGTATCGGAATCGCAGCTCATGCCGCTCACGCTGCTGTTGCTCACGCTGACGCCGTTTTTGCTGGTCGCGGTACACGATCATTGGCAACAACAGCGTCGATGGCACCCAGCCTTTGGCGTTATGGGGCTGCTGTTGGCGTTCATGGTGGTGGACGGGCTGTTTTCCCTAGAGCGGCCCCAGCAATACCTGCGTCAGGCAGGCCAATGGTTAGCGCAGCATGTGCCGGCATCCGAGACGGTTTATCTAAACGAGGCGCGGCTGGCGTATTACAGCGGGCGCTTGGACGGGGCGGCGGTAGCGGGCTGGCAAACCACGCCGGCGTGGCATGCGGAGGAGGCGGTGCTGTCGTCGGTGACGGCGGATTGGCTTGCCCTGT
>DAIUCA010000117.1:0-7866 GCA_036846405.1 Candidatus Competibacteraceae bacterium | reverse complement strand
GTCGCGATACGCGCCGTGCCTACGGCGGCCCCCTGCGCATCGCCGCGAGCACCGTCATCGAAACCGGGTTTTCGTTGTTGCTCGGCCCGGTGGTGGCACTTTCCCAAACCATTTTCATTACCGGGCTGTCCCGCGGTCGCAAGCTGCGGTGGGCCGCCCAAATCCGCGACACCCATTCGGTCCTGTGGCACGAAGCCCTCGCCGGACTTTGGCCCCAAACGCTCTTGGGCCTCGCCGCGTTTAGCGTGCTGTGGCTTTACGTGCCCGGAGCGCTGTTGTGGGCCACGCCCCTCATTTTGGGCTTAACCCTTGCCGTGCCCTTCGCCTGCGTCACCTCCTATCCGGCGTTCGGCGAATGGCTGTTGCAACGGCGCTTGTGTCTGATTCCGGAAGAACACCAGTCGTCGGATTTACTGCGCCGCCTGGAACTGCCCCATGTGGACGACGCCCTCGCCGCCGTGCCCCAGGAAGAAAAGGCCTAGGCCTACCGCTGCCCGCCGATGCCGCCCGCGGGGGCGGGCAGCGCAATTAACGGGCCGAATCATTGGGGGGGGCAGACTCAATTCCATGATGCGGTCGCAGAAGGCGAGCACCTCGTCCACATCCGACTGGATGATGCGAATCACAATCTGATAATCGATTTTGCGATATTCGTGCACGGCGAGATTGCGGAAATCGACCATCGCTTTCAGCCGCACCGCCAGCGCCCGAGAAATCCGACCCTGCTGGGCCAACAGCTCAAAACTTTCCGCGCTAGAGGCCGAAATGCCGAGTTTGTCTGGCTTAATCAAATAGTTAGCCAAATCAATCGCTGTTTCAGCCATACGGATCAGATTCAGCACAGCGGCATCCTGCGCATCATAATTCTCCAAAAAATCCTGCGGGTGGTTCTGATAAATCGTTTTTGCCCGCTGGATGGCCCGTTGGGCGCTCTGGATTTTTTGGATCAGCGTGTCATTCACAGCAAATAGGCCCTTTTGGTGCGGAAGAACTCGGCCAGAATCTCGCGGCGCTCTTCGTTGAGTTTCTGATAGGCGGACAGCACGCCCATTTCAAAGGCGCGCATCGCTTCGGGATGGGGCGCCCCCAGCAACCGACCACTCTGGATGATCTCATTCTGAAACACGGTGCTGACAAAGCGGAGATTGATCAAATCCACCGGCTTGCCGAACTGCTTTTCGAGGGCGAACAGCAAATCGCTCATGACCAAAGAACCGGCCTGTTTGGCCTCGTCGTGGGGCAGGAGCAGCGCCAAATCCACATCGCTGTCTGGCCACTCGTTTTCGGTTCCGTAGCTGCCAAACAGGTAAATAGCCTCCACATTCGGGTGGTGGGCCAGGATCAGGCGCAAAACGGGGTCATTGCCCACCGAATGCGCGTGGTCAGGGATGGCAGTCGCACTCATGTTCTGAACTCCTCCAAATGTACGGGGGCGGATGGCGACAAGGAACGACGAGACGGACCGTGTTTGTCTACGCTGGGTCGCAACAACCCCGAGAACGGTTCCCATGAAAGCCAACGAAACTTCACTGCTCAATCTTCTGCAAAACGCCAAACAATTTGCGATTCCGCTGTATCAACGGAGCTATTCGTGGACTACGACCGAGTGCAGCCAACTGTGGCGCGATCTCGTCAGCGCCGGTCGCGATGACCATCTGGATGCCCATTTCGTCGGCACGGTGGTTTACATCGAGAAAGATCAATACCAGATCGCCCATCACAACGCGGTGCTCGTGATCGACGGCCAACAGCGGCTCACCACGGCCATGTTGCTGCTGGAAGCCCTAGCGCGGCATGTGGGCGACCAGGACCCCCTGGACGGCTTTTCGAGCCGCAAGATTCGCCACTACTACCTGTTGAATCCTCTGGAAAGTGGCGAACGACAGTTCAAATTGCTCCCCACCGAAACCGACGATGCCCATTTTCGCGCGCTGATGGTGCAAGCCGTCGTTCCAGAAGCCCAAAAATCCCTGCGCATCGACGAGAACTTCCGCTATTTCGTGGATCAACTCGGCACTTACGCCGCGCAAATCGCCGTCATCTGCCGTGGGTTAAGCAAGCTCATGGTGGTGGCGATTGCCCTGAATCGCGCCCACGACAATCCCCAACGGATTTTCGAGAGCCTCAATTCCACGGGCCGACGGCTCACCCAGACCGACCTCATTCGCAATTTTGTGCTGATGGATCATCCGCCCGACCGTCAAGACGATCTGTATCGCCGCTATTGGCGTCCCATGGAGCTGGCTTTTGGGCAAAAAGACTACGCCACGGAATTCGATCGCTTTGTTCGGGATTACCTCACGGCAAAGACCGGCGATCTGCCAAATCTGGCCGATATTTACGCGGCTTTTAAGCGGTTCGCGGTGCGTCAATCGTCGGCCGTAGCACCGCGCCCCGAAGAATCATGGCTCGCCGAATTGCGCCGCTTTGCCGAGCATTACGCCGTGATCGCGTTGGGCGCCGAGACGGACCCCGACATTCGCGCCGCCCTCGACGCCTTCCGCCAACTGGACGTGCGCGTTGCCAACCCGCTGTTGCTGGTGATGTACGACGACTATCGCGGCAACCATTTGAATAAAAACGAATTTTTGCAGGCCCTGCGGTGGATCGAAAGCGCCATTTTTCGGCGCATGGTCTGTGGGCTGTCCTCCCAGGGACTCAACAAATTTTTCGCCACGCTCCCGCGCAGTCTGGATAAAACCGTCTATCTCCCGAGCCTAGCGGCCCATTTGCGCCAACCCACCAGTTCCCTGCGCTTTCCCGACGACGACGAATTTCTCCGCGAACTCAAGGTGCGCAATCTCTACCAGTCGGGGTTTTGCGGGTATCTGCTGGAGCGTCTGGAAAATGCCGATCGCAGGGAGCGGGTGGCTGTTAACACCCTGTCTACAGAACATCTCATGCCGCAAACCCTGACCGAAGCCTGGCGCGCGGCGTTGGGGGACGAGGCCCAACGGCTTCACGAACAGTATCTGCACACCTTGGGCAATCTCACGCTCACGGCCTACAACGCCCATTTCAGCAACCGTCCCTTCGTCGAAAAACGCGATTTGCCCGACAACGGCCTGCGTTTTAGCCCGTTAAAACTCAACGCGGGGCTGGGTCAACTCCAGGTCTGGAATGAAGCCACCCTCCGCGAGCGCGCCGACCGTCTCGCCCGCCAGGCAGCCGAGATTTGGCCCTATCCCACGCTCCCCGACGGCGTCGCGCTGCCCAAAAAAGCCAAATCTGCCCCCGTGCGCCGCGAATACGACCTGAGCCACTACAAAGCGCTCCAACCGGGTCGCCCCGTGAATGCCCTGTTCCAGACCCTGCGCGGTCATCTCCTCGCCCTCGATCCGCAGGTTTCTGAAACCGTGCTCAAGCATTACATCGCCTACAAATGGCGCACGGGATTTGTGGAAGTCGCGCCCCAAAGCCGCCAACTCAAGGTGTGGCTGCGGCTGTCCTTCGACGAGATTCACGATCCGGATGGCTTCTGCAAGGACGTGTCGGCGGTGGGCCATTACGGCAACGGCGACATGGAAATCGTCATCGGCACCGCCGCCGATCTGGAACGCGCTCTGCCCTTGATCCGCCAAGCCTTCGAGAAACAGCGCCACGGCAACGACGCCGCGCCTTAACCGCCGCCCGCTGCCACCTGCATTCCCCGCAGCCGACCGTTGCTGCTGGCGTCCACCACCATCAACAAATCCTTGGTCCAGCCCATGGCCGCCGCTAGCCGCGCCACCACTGCCCCGTCGTAACGCGGCAACCACGGGGTGTCGATAGCGTCGCAATCCGCCTGGGTCTGTTCGGGCTGCGCGCCGCCGCAAATTACGATGCGCTCCCGCAACGGCCCGGTGGCCCGCCGCCGGTGCCAATTGGCCAGAGTCATCACCTCTTCGGGCAGCAGCGGGTGCAGGTCGTCCCGCAACCGGCAGGTCCACAGGACGGTTTCCGCCGGATCCAGCCCCTCCAGCGGCGGCATCAGGGCATAGGCCGCAGCCGTGAGGGTCGGGAAGGTAGCCGCGAGGTAATCCAACGCCGCCCGCATCACCAACACGCAGCGATAGCGCCGAGCCAACTCGTAAAACGCCGCGCCGTCGATGGCGTGTTCCGCCGAATTCGCTGCCGCCGTGAGCAGCAAATGGGCATCCGCCACCCAGCGCACCGGCGAAATGTGGTTCCAGCTCACCCCGTGGAGCAGGGTGTGGAACAGGGACACGGTGGACGAGGGCATCAACAACGAGCGGCCCAGCAGGGATAGGGGCCGCGCGTCGTGCCAGGTGAGGGCTTCGTCGTGCCAGCGGACGCAGCATTCCATGCCCAACCGCCAATGCAGGTCCAAATGGCTGCCGTCGGCGGCTTGATAGGTGTTGGCGTACTGGAATTGCACCCGAAACGGCGCCATGGGCGAGCGCGGTTGCCAGCCCAAGGCCACCAACTGGTTGTGCACCGTCGGCACCTGGGCTGCCGGCACCAGCACATCCACATCCGCCATGGGCCGCGCCCCCCAGGTGCCGTAGATCGTCGCCGCGTAGGCCCCGCCCTTGAGCACCATCACCGGCACCCCCGCCGCCTGGAGCGCGTCCACCACCGGCAGCACCTGTCGCCAGCGGTTCACGTTGTCGTAGTAAGTGCGCTTCCACAGGCCCGCAAGGCGGCCCCCCTGGGGCAACGCGCTCACCTCGCCCACCCCCGCCGCCGCCCAACGGCGATACAGCAGGGGCAACAGCCGATAAATCCCCGCGCTCACTTCGTCGAGGTTCCGTTTGCCCACCCAAGCGGTCCACCAGGCCGCCGTTTGCGCCGCATCTTCCGCAGGCGTCGCCGCCGGGGGCGCCAACAGTCCCTGCAACAAAACGGTTTCCTCCGCCGACGGCCAAGCGCTGCCCTCGTCGATTCGGGGAGTGAGCCAGCCCACGCCGCCCCCCACCAGGGCGATTTCCGCCGCCGGGGGTGCCGCCGTTGGCAGCCAATCCCCCACCCGCGGCAGGTCGGGTGCCACGGCAAATGCCGCTTGAGCCAGGGCCAAGGCGGCTTCGCCATAACCGGCTTCATGGGCGAGTTCCGCCAAATAAAGCCGCGTCGGGCCGTCTGGATATTGGTCGAGGTAGCGATTCACGGCGTCTGCATTGTCGGCGGGGGTCGGCCCTTGACCGTCCAGGCGCCACAGCACCACCTGGGCCAGGGTCAACGCCGGCTGCTGCGCCACCACCGCCGTGGCCAGTTCCCGCGCCTTGTCCACTTGGCCCCGACGCCAACAGCAATCGGCGATCAAGGCGCCGGTGGCGGCATCGACCACCTTATTCACCGCCGCCGTCTGCCAATCGGCCACCGCCGCCGCCCAATCGCCCCGGCGATAGGCCAAATGCCCCCGAAGCTGATGGGCCGCGCGCCCGACGTCGCCGTCGAGCCCGTGAAACAGCGCCTCGCCCAACAGCCGTTCGGCCAAGACCGCGTCCCCCCGATGGGCCGCCCATTCCCCCAACACCCCCAAGGTGATCGGCGACGACGGCGCGAGCCGTTCTAAGCGCCGAGCGATCGCCATCGCCGCATCTACACGGCCCTGGTGCCACGCCTCGCGCAGTTGCTGGGCCAGATGTCGCAGATAGTCGGGGGCAAGCGGCGCGAGGGTTGCTCCCTGCAATGTCGCCAGGTAATGGCGCACCGCCTCGGCATCCAACGCCACCGGGGGTTCGGCCAGCGCGGCGGTTTCCGTGGACAGCCACCCCGCGGCGGCAGCCAGGTCGGCGTCATCGCCGTCCAACAGCAGTTCCACCAGGCGCAACACCACGAATCCCCGCACCGACACCCCCTGGCCGAGGGCCTGGGCGAGCCACTGCACCACCGCCTGTCGAGAAATCGTGGGCCGCGGAGCGCTCCATCGCAGCAGCGCCGACTCCACCAGGGCGTCGCCGTGATCGGCATCCGAAGCCAACGCCTGATTCGCCCAGCCCAGAGCCTCGTCGTAACGACCCAACTCCCGAAATAAACAGGCCATCGCCGCCAACAGGGCGGGTTCGTCGTAGCGGTGGTGGGGCCATTGGCGCAGACACGCGGTTGCGGCCTCCACCTGGCCCGCATCCAACGTGGTTTTGACGACGCCATACAGGCGTTGCGGGTCGTCGCCGACGGTCATCAGCAGCTCGGTGGGCGCGTTGGCGCCGGTTTTAATGACAAATTCCACGGTTACCTCGGGGAGTGAAGGCGCCGCGCCAGGTGAGCGCGGAGAATCTGGGGATAATCGGTCACAAAGGCCGGACTGCGACGGGTGCTGTTGTCGCCGTGAAGCCGCCGATGCAGTACCACCGCCGATAATTGGGCCCACGACAGCCCCGCATCCCTGGCCCGCGCACACCAATCCACGAACTCGCCGCCCCGCAGAAGCGGATCGAAGCCGCCAACCCGCGCAAATGCCGACCGCCGAGCCAACATCGCGCCGCACAGCAGTCCTCGGGGGCGGGTCGCCGATGCCAACAACGCCTGATCACCGATGTCGGGCGGGTCGCAAAACTCCGCCGTGTGGCCAAACACCAGGTCGAGGCTCGGCGTCGCCGCCAGCGCTGCGCCCAACAACGCCATGTGATCCACCGACCAGCGGTCGTCATCGTCGAGAAACGCCAGCCACTCGGCGTCGCTGTGCTGCAAGCCCGCGTTGCGGGCCGCCCCGATGCCCTGGTTTGCCTGGGTCACCACCACCAGCTGTTCCGCAGCAAGGCCGAGTTGCGCGGCGGCGGCGCTGGCTAACCACTCGGCGGTGTCGTCGGTGCTGCCGTCGTTCACCACCACCAGACGGTCTTGGAGACGGAGCTGCGGCGCGACCGAGGCCATCGCCTCGTGCAAAAACGCGCGGCGATTGAACGTGGGAATGAGGACCGCGAGGGTCGGCCAGTGGACGTTCATGGGGTCGAGTCTCGCCTCAGGCCGGCGCGCAGCGCGGCGACGGCGCCGTGGAGGGTCGATTGGCGATCGCGGGTCATGTTGTTCTCGTGGAGTCGGTAGATAAGGCCCACGGCCTCGCTGGGGATGAGGGGCAGCGGATGGCGCCGGAGCTGTTGGAATAGCCCCATGTCTTCGCCAAAGCGCAGGGTTTCGTTAAAGCCGCCCACGGCGGCGAGGGCAGCCGCGCGAAATAGACAGGCGCCCAGGTTGCAGCTGTGGGCCAAAGGCGGCGCAGGGGCCAAAGGGCGGTTGGGCACACAACCGACGACCCATTCCCAGCGGGTTTGGCCCATGACGCCGGCGGCGGTGGGGGCCGATCGCCACGCGGCCAGTTGCACGGCGAGTTTGTCGGCGGGCCACAGGTCGTCGGCGTCGATGAAGGCGATGATCTCGCCGGTCGCGGCCCGTAGCCCCACGTTGCGGGCCACCGCAGGGCCGCGATTGGCGCCGGTGTCGTCGCTTCGCAGCCGCCGAACCTCGGGAAACGCCGTGGCGACCCATTCGGGGCCGTCGTCGATTGAACCGTCGTCGATCACCCACACCTCCAGGCGCACCTGCCCTGAAGCGAGGGCGGTTTGGGCGTACACCGAAGCGAGGGCGTCGCCGATAAACCGGCGGGCGTTGTACAAGGGCACGATCACCGAAATCAGCGGGACGGCGGCGGGGTCAAGCGGCGCAAACATGGCGCAATACCTCGGGAATGCGGGCCAAATCGCGGCCCAAATGGAGTCGATACACCGGCAGTTGCCGCGCGACGCGGCTGGCTACGGCCATGAGGGCGGCGGCGTCCGTGTCCAAATGGCCGTAGGTGGATGGCACGAGGGCCATGACCGCGTCGGCAGCGGTAGCGGGCACTAGGCGCGTGGTGGCCTCGGCGCTCACCTGGGGGATGACGATGGCGTGAAGCGCCGTCCCAGCGATCACTCGACCGCCCTGCCG
>DAIUCA010000116.1:0-7874 GCA_036846405.1 Candidatus Competibacteraceae bacterium | reverse complement strand
CACCACACCAAAGCCGCGTAGGGCGCGTAGGCCAAGCCACGACTGATGGCCTGGGCCAAGCCCGGCTTGGTGCGATAGAAGCCCTCGACGGTGCGTTCGCCGGTGCAGAAGGGCTGGTCGTTCGGATCCACATCAGAGGTGAGCAGATCGGCGGCTTCCGCGTCGGTGCGAGCGACGATGATCGTCGGCACGCCCATCACGTCGGTGGCGAGGCGGGCGGCCACCAATTTGGCGACAGCTTCCCGCGTAGGCACGAGCACCTTGCCGCCCATGTGGCCGCATTTCTTCACGCTGGCCAGCTGATCTTCAAAGTGCACCCCGGCCGCACCGGCTTCCACCATGCCTTTCATCAACTCGAACGCATTGAGCACGCCGCCAAAGCCGGCTTCGGCATCGGCCATGATGGGCGCGAAGAAGTCCACATAACCCTCATCGCCCGGATGCTTGCCTTCCGACACTTGAATCTGATCGCAGCGCTGGAAGGTGTTGTTGATGCGACGCACCACCATGGGCACGGAGTTCGCCGGGTAGAGGGACTGGTCCGGATACATCTCGGCGGCCAGGTTGGCGTCGCCGGCCACCTGCCAACCGGACAGGTAAATCGCTTTCAGCCCCGCCTTCACCTGCTGCATGGCCTGGTTGCCGGTGAGGGCGCCGAGGGCGTTCACGTAAGGCTGGGTGTTCATGAGATTCCAGAGTTTCTGGGCGCCGTTTTGGGCGATGGAATACTCAATGGGTAGCGAGCCGCGCAGCCGCACCACGTCTTGGGCGCTGTAGGGACGGGTGATGCCCGCCCACCGGGGGTCGGTTTGCCAGCTCTGTTGCAGCTGTTCGGCGGATAAATGGGCCATGGAAGACTCCTTTAAGTTGTGTCGTGGGAGGAACGTCGGGGATTTACGCCAAGTCGGCGTAGGCGACCGAGGTGAGGAAGTCGGCGAAGGTCGCCGCGGTGGAAATCTGATCGACCAACTCGGCAGCCCGCGCAAAGTGACCCTGCTCAAAGCGGTCGTTGCCCAGCTGTTGGCGAATCAAGTCGAGTTCTACCTTCAGATAATCGCGAAACAGGTCGGCGGTGATGACGCGACCGTCGTCGAGCTGTGCGCCATGGCGAATCCACTGCCACAGCTGGGCGCGGGAAATCTCCGCCGTGGCCGCGTCTTCCATGAGGTTATGCAGCGGCACACAGCCCAAACCGCCCAGCCAGGCCTCCAGATACTGCACCGAGACATTGATGTTATTGCGCAGGCCGCCTTCGGTGATGGTGCCGGCGGCGACTTTCAGCAGATCGGCGGCGGTGACCTTCACGTCTTCCCGCAACTTGTCCAGCTGATTGGTCTGGGGCATGTGCTCGTCGAAGATTTCCATGGCAATCGGCACGAGACCGGGATGGGCGACCCAGGTGCCGTCGTGGCCATCGCCGGCTTCCCGCTGCTTGTCGGCCCGCACCTTCGCCATGGCGGCGTCGTTCGCAGCCGTGTCGTTTTTAATCGGAATCTGGGCCGCCATGCCGCCCATGGCGTAGGCCTTGCGCCGATGGCAGGTCTGAATCAGCAATTGGGAATAGCTGCGCAGAAAATGGCTGGTCATGGTGACTTGAGCGCGGTCGGGCAACACGAATTCCGGACGGGCGTGGTGCTTTTTGATGAAGCTGAAAATGTAGTCCCAGCGGCCGCAGTTCAGACCGACGATGTGGTCCCGCAGCGCGTACAGAATCTCGTCCATCTGAAACGCGGCGTTGATGGTCTCGATGAGAATCGTGGCCTTAATCGAACCGCGCGGGACGCCCACTTTGTCTTGGGCAAAGTTAAAGACATCGTTCCAGAGCCGCGCTTCCAGATGGCTTTCGAGCTTCGGAATGTAAAAAAAGCGGCCTTTCGGATGTTTGCCGTTGTGGAAGAAATACAGGCCGAAATCGAAAAGCGAACCGGACATTTCTTCGCCATCCACGAGCACGTGTTTTTCCGGGAGATGCCAGCCCCGGGGGCGGACAAGGAGCGTCGCGGGGTTGTCGTTGACCTGGTACCGACGGCCATCGGGGGCGGTGTAGTCGATGGCGCCGTGGATGGCGTCGCGCACATTGGCCTGACCCTCCACGAGGGCGTCCCACGTGGGGCTGGTGGCGTCTTCAAAATCCGCCATGAAGACCTTCGCGCCGGAATTCAGGGCGTTGATGATCATTTTGCGGTCCACCGGGCCGGTGATTTCCACCCGCCGATCCAGCAGCGCGTCCGGAATCGGCGCTACGGTCCAATCGTCGGCGCGGATGTCCGCCGTTTCCGACAAGAAGTCCAAAACCTTGCCTTGGCTGATGGCGGCCTGTTCGACGACGCGGGCATCCAACAGCGCGAGGCGGCGCGGGTTGAACTCGCGGTGCAGCTCGGCGAGAAACCCGAGGGCGTCGGGGGTGAGCACGGTGTCGTAGGCGGCTTTCATCGGCCCGGTGATGGTCACGCCGGCAATTTCAGTCGTCATGCGCAGTTCCTCGTGGAGATCGTCTTAGGTGGATTATTCTCGCATTGTGAAACGCAATGCGTATCGGGAAACGAGGCGGAGTGTAGGGGAGGGCCGTAGTCTTGAACAAGCCGATTTTTGCAATGCAATGTATTGAATTGAGCAATACTGAAAGCCGTTCATGACACAGCGGAGGCGGACCGGTGACCGATTTTTCCCAACACACGGCGTTGCTGCGGAGCTTTTGCCATGCGGCCAAGACCAGCAATTTTTCCAAGACGGCGGAACAGCTGGGCGTGAGCCAACCGACGATTTCCCTACAAATTCAATCTCTGGAAAAACAACTGGGCGTGACCCTGTTTGCCCGCCGGGGCCCCAAAATCACGCTCACCCCCGAGGGCCAACAGCTCTACGATCTGGTGCGGCCCCTGCTGGATGGGCTCTCCCAACTGCCGAACCACTTTGCGGCCCAGCGGGGCCAGTTACAGGGCGAATTGAATATCGCGGCGGGCGAATCGACGATTTTGTATCTGCTGCCGGATGTATTGATTCGCTATGCGAAACGCTATCCCGCGATACGAATCCGTCTCTACAACGGCCCGGGGCGCCAGGGCTTGGCCATGCTGCGCTCCGACGCGGTGGATTTTGCCGTGGGCTCGTTTCGCGATGCGCCAGACGATGTGTGTTACCGCCCGGTGTTTGATTTTGAACCGTTTTTGATCACGCCCTTGGAGCATCCGCTGGCCACGCGGGCATCCCTGACCTTGGCGGACATTAGTCCCTATGGCCTGATTCTGCCCCCGCGCCACCTCCTGACCTTTCACATGGTGGAAATGGTGTTCCAACAGCAAAACCTGCCCTTCACCGTGGCCTTGGAAGCCGGCGGCTGGGAGGTGATTAAAACCTTCGTGGACAAGGGCTTGGGCATTTCCATCGTGAGCGGGATTTGTCTCCAACACGAAACCCGTTTCGCCATGCGGTCGCTGAGCGCGTATTTCCCCAAGCGGTGTTATGGGGTGGTGGTGCGCCGAGGGCGGTATCTGTCGCCGGCGGCTCGGCGGTTCATCGAATGTCTCGACCCGCAGTTTTTCGCCCCCGAGGAAAGTTGAACCGTTACTTCACTTCAGCACAGGACGGGCGTTTACCGCCTGCAGCGGGCGGTTATTCGGATGTGCCAGCACCCGCGCGAAGGTCTGCACCTGGTTGTTGGACAGGAAGACCGGCGTTTTCATAACCAGCCACCGCACACCCTCGGTACAGGGCGGCGTCGTGAGCGAGCCGTTGAATCGGTAGTAATCCCGATGGCTCGGCAGCAAAGATGCCGCCGCGACCCCTGGGTTTAAGGCCACCGGCGGTGTGGGCGTGGGCGGAATGGCCGCCCAGAGAGGAGCAAAAGCCGCATTTTCTGGGCCTTCTTGATACATCACGGCCACCACCGCCAGGTTGCCCGCCTCATCCGCGTGGACAAAATGGCCCTCCAAGGGATAGGACTGGCCGTCGATATGGTTCTCGCTGGGGGTGTGAAAATGAAACTGCTTCAGCGTGAACACCTGGCCGTCCACCGTGAGCGTGCTGCCGGTGCGGTCGTCGATTTGCACTGTGTGGCCGTTATTCACGATGTCCTGCTGGCCGGCCTTCGGCGCGCGGTCATCGAAAATTAAGGGCGGCAATTCGGCCTCCACAAAGGCAGTGAGATCGATGGGCGACTGGTTTTTGCCATTGCAAGCGGCAAATTGCGTTCCCCAGTGGGCCGGATCCAGATGGCCGTGATAGCCCCATTCAGCCGATGCCTCAGCGGCCAACGCCCCGGCATGACCGCCTATCGCAATCAGAATGGCGAGGAATAACGATGTTTTCACAGACATAACCTCAGGGTGACGAAAGTGGCGGCGAACCTCCCACGGGATTATGCGTCCATGAAAGCCTTCTGTAACAACGACTTCGAGCGCTTCCCATGAGCCCATCCGATTCTCTTCCCCCGCCGGTTGTCGGCGGGTTCACCGTCAAAGCCGGCCTCGCCCAAATGCTCAAAGGCGGCGTCATCATGGATGTGGTGGATGTACAGCAGGCGGTCATCGCCCAAGAGGCCGGCGCCGTCGCCGTCATGGCGCTAGAGCGCGTACCGGCTGACATCCGCGCCACCGGCGGCGTGGCCCGCATGTCGGATCCGGCGATGATTCGCCAGATCATGGCCGCCGTGACCATCCCGGTGATGGCGAAGGTGCGCATTGGCCATTTCGTCGAAGCCCAAATTCTGCAAGCTGTCGGCGTGGATTACATCGACGAATCGGAGGTGCTCACCCCCGCCGACGACGTAAATCACATTTGGAAGCAGGATTTTCGCGTGCCCTTCGTGTGTGGCTGCCGCAATTTGGGCGAGGCTCTGCGGCGCATCGGCGAGGGCGCGGCCATGATTCGCACCAAGGGCGAGGCGGGTACTGGCGATGTGGTGGAGGCCGTGCGCCACGCCCGCACGGTGCTGGGCGAAATCCGCCAGCTGCAAGCCATGCCCGAGGAGGAGCTGATGCGCTTTGCCCGCGACCTGGGCGCGCCCTTGTCGTTGATTCAGGAAACCCGACGCTTGGGCCGCCTGCCGGTGGTGAACTTTGCCGCCGGCGGCATCGCCCCCCCCGCCGATGCGGCGCTGTTGATGCAGATCGGCGTGGATGGGGTGTTTGTGGGATCGGGCATTTTTAAGAGCGGCGATCCGGCCAAGCGGGCCCGCGCCATCGTCGAGGCCACCACCCATTTCCGCGATGCGGATCGCCTGGCTCAGGTGAGTGAAAATCTGGGGGAGGCCATGGTGGGAATCAATGTGGACGCCCTGCCGGATCAGGCCCATTTGTCGCGGCGCGGCGTCTAGTTCGGGGCCGATCGTGACTACAGCCACCAAGCGGGTGGGGGTGTTGGCGCTCCAGGGGGCCTTTCGAGAACACCGCCTGATGCTCACCGCCCTGGGTGCCGTTGCGGTGGAAATCCGCCGCCCGGAGGAGTTGCGCACGGTGGATGCGCTGATTTTGCCCGGCGGCGAGAGCACCACCATGGGCCGCCTGATGCAGTCGGCAGCGCTGACCGATCCCCTCAAGGACTTTATCCGCCAGGGAAACCCCTGTTGGGGCACCTGTGCGGGGATGATTTTGCTCGCCACCGACATCGGCGACGAACCGCCCTGGTTGGGGGCCATGGCGGTGCGCGTGGCCCGCAACGCCTTCGGTCGCCAGCAGGAGAGCTTTGAACTGCCCTTGGAAATCCCCGCCTGGCAGGCCGACGCCCCGCCGTTTCCCGCCATTTTCATCCGCGCCCCGAAACTGGTGGCGGTCGAAGACAGGGTCACCGTCACCGCTCGTCTGGCCGACGGCACGCCGGTGGCGGCCCAGCAGGACAATCTTTGGGCGACCGCCTTCCATCCAGAGCTGAGCGGCGACCCGCGTTTGCACCAGGCGTTTTTGAATTTACTGAATTGAGGGCCATGGGGTGTGGGTAGGCGCAAGGCCTACCCCTACATTTTGGGAATCGGTCAGTTTTGGGAAAAGGCGGGTTTCCACCCCAAAAGTCGAGATGGATGCTTGTTTGAGATGCCCCGCAACCGCATGACCCCAGATCGAAACAGCCCACCCGTGGCTTTGGGCGAGTACCAGCTGCGGGCGTCCTGTTTGTAGCGGCGGGGCAGATGCATCGATAACCGCTGTCCCATCTCATACACGGTCCGCACCGCCACCCGCGCGGGACACCGTTGGGCAGCCAGGTCGGCGGCGTAGTGGCGGCAAAACACCGTCGAGAACGCCCCCGGCCCGCTCACAAACCAGATGTTGTCCCCTTGGCGTTCGAGGACATAGCGGGTAACCGTGGTGAGGGCATCCAGAATAAAGGGATGGCCTGGCGTAGCCGCGATGAAGTTATTGCCGATGCTGCCCACATCCTCTTGCAGCAGCAGCAGTTCATCGCCGGTGGCGAGCCAGTTCTGCCGTGGTCGCCACGAGAGTCGTCGGGCATAAGTCTGCTGCCATAGAAAGCCTCAATTGCTGCTCAATCAGGGAAAATTCGGGTATTCAGTGGACTCAAGAAATTAATTATCCGCCATTGGGTCGAGATAACGCGGCCTTAAGCGACTGCGTGAGCTGCGCCACCGCCTGATTCGCCGCCGGCGCATCGTCTAAATGATCGGCGACGCATTGCACCAGGGCTGATCCCACCACCACGCCGTCGCTGATTCCCGCCAACGCCCGAGCCTGTTCCGGGGTTTTGATCCCAAATCCCACGGCAATGGGCAACGCCGTGTGCTGCTTGAGCCGTGCAACCTCCGCCGCCACCGCCGAAATTTCCGGCGCCGCCGCCCCCGTGATGCCCGTGATCGATACGTAGTAGACGAAACCACTTGCCCGCCGCAGCACCATGGGCAAACGGGCTTCGTCCGTGGTGGGGGTCGCCAGGCGGATGAAATGCAGCCCCACGTCCCCTGCCGCCACGCACAACACCGCGTCTTCTTCTGGCGGCAAATCCACCACGATGAGGCCGTCTACCCCGGCGGCCTGGGCATCGCGGCAAAATGCCGTCGCGCCGTAGCGATAAAACGGGTTCGCGTATCCCATGAGAATCAGCGGGGTCGTGGGGAATTCTGCCCGCAGGGTGCCCACGAGTTCGAGAATCTGCGACAGGGTGGTGTGGGCGGCTAAGGCCCGTTGGGCCGCCCCTTGGATGGTGATGCCCTCCGCCATGGGGTCGGTGAAGGGCACGCCGATTTCGACCACATCCGCCCCCGCTCGAATTAGCGTGCGAAAGAATTCGAGGGATTGGGCAACTTCCGGATCGCCCGCCATGAGGTAGGTCACGAGGGCCGCCCGTTCTTCGGCGGCGGCTCGGGTAAAACAGGCGGCGAGACGATCGGCGGTCATAGGGCAGCTCCTAAACGGTTGGCGATGGTGAAAATGTCCTTATCGCCCCGTCCACAGAGATTCATCACCAGAATCTGATCTCTTGAAAATTGCGGAGCTAAACGAATGACCTGAGCGAGGGCATGGGCTGGCTCCAGAGCGGGAATAATCCCCTCCAGACGGCAACAGAGCTGAAAGGCTTCCAGCGCCTCCTCGTCGGTGGCCGACAGATAGGTAACGCGACCACTGTCCTTGAGCCACGCGTGCTCCGGACCCACCCCGGGATAATCCAACCCGGCGGAAATCGAATGGGGCTCTTGAATCTGGCCTTGGGCGTCTTGCAGCAGATAGGTGAGGTTGCCGTGGAGAATCCCCGGCTCGCCGCCGGTGAGGGAGGCCGCGTGCTGACCCGACGCCACCCCATGGCCCCCCGCCTCCACGCCAAACAGCTGCACCGCCGCGTCATCCAGAAACGGGTGAAACAGCCCCATCGCATTGGAACCGCCGCCGATGCACGCCACCAGCGCATCGGGCAATCGACCTTCCCGTTCC
>DAIUCA010000115.1:0-7894 GCA_036846405.1 Candidatus Competibacteraceae bacterium | reverse complement strand
CGGGGCGCGTGGAGCAGGAAGTATTTCTTCTGGGCGATCAGCGTGGTGATTTCGTCCAGATTCCACCGCTCGAGCGGCGCGAAACAGTAATGATCTTCGGATCGCGCAGGGCCTTCGGTGGTGAAAAAGCGCATGGTCATCCTCGAAAAATGCAAGTGGTTAAGGCGAACCCGCAGGCTCGCATGGGGTTCGGTGAAGACCAGCCAACCCACATCTGTCCCGCAGGTGACTTTTATGGCCCAAGGTTTGCTGAATCACGCGCAGTCTTGGTTTTTTCAGGGCGTTTTGTTCGCTATCTCACATACATTTGGTCTGCCATGACGATTTCTTCTACCCGCTATTTCACCAGTTACCGTGGTATCCGCTTGCCGCTGACACTAGTAGGAGAGCTTGCCGCCGATTCCATGCGTCACCGCAACACCTATTACATCGGCCACTACGACGAGGCTGGACGCTTGTTGCGCTGCGAGAAGCGGGTGTATGGCGAGGTCGAGTTCAGTCATGACTACGAATACCACGATGATGGTCACCTTGCCCTGGCCATGATTGATCACGGCGATGAAGCGCCGCAGCGCCTCTCTTACCCGCCGGCGACGGCCCCCAACAATTAATTGGGGCGGCTCTTGTAAGCGTCGCCAGCGGCTTGGGCGCAATCCCGCTTTTCCCCCTTTGTTGTTGCTTTAACCTACTCACTGACTTAAGGAGTCACCATGTCTGTTGCCCCAATCAAAGCCTTTTCTGAAAAGGCACGCGCTACTCCAGAACTGGCCGAACAGCTAAAGGCTTGTCAAAAAATCAAGGAATTACGGGCGCTCGCAGCGACCGAGGGCTTTACGATCGAGGAAAATTCGCTCTACCCGCCCAATGAACCCCAATTCACCGAAGACCAGCTATCCGAACGACTGGTCAAGGCTTTATTGCGGGTATAGCCGCCCATTTGGGGGCAGCATCCCGCACCGTTCCGTTCAGATTATCCGCTGTGCCGCAGGCGATAGGCTTTTTGCACGCTGCGGGCAGTTTCGTCCCCGTCGCTAATGTCTGTGGTTACGCTGGCGTACAGCAGTTCGATGCGAAACGCCGTCTGGTAGAGCGCGCAAATATCCATCGAAACGGCGCTGGCGTCGGCGGCACTCTCGTCCAGATCCAGGTCTTCCACTGTCAGCAAAAGGATGTCGCAATCCGTCGGCATAATTGCTGCCAAGTGGTTCACATAGGGCTGGCGAAGGCTTGCCGGCAGGGCAGTCAAGGCCGCGTGGTCGTATACAGCGCGCACGCCGACCAGGTCGCTGGCCTTGAGTCGAAAGAAATCCCCACAAAAAATCGAGATGCGCGCCGCCGACCAGCGGGTAAAACCCCTCTGGGACAGGCGACGCGCTTGCAAGCCGTATTCGGCAAACCAGTCGTGCACGGCCACCGGGCTGAGTTCGACCCCAATCACCGTATGGCCTTGAGCATGCAGCCAGCCCAAATCCAGGCTTTTGCCACACAACGGCACGAAAACTCGGGCGTCGGTGGGAAGCAAGAGCGTCGGCCAGAAGCGGACGAGCAGTGGTTGCACCTGGGCGTGGTGGCAACTAATAGATTGGTCGCGCCAACTCTGTTTCCAGTGAGATTGGTCAGGATGTGCCATGGTAAATGCCTATTCAAAAGAGAAGTGAACGCACCAAAAAGAGGCGCGTAGCGAGGAAGCAGCCCTGATTTGGGTGATGCCCAACCCGTCAAGCTGGGACCAACCTCGTCACCTCTTCTGTGCTTATGACGAACTTTGTGCAACTTAACGCCAGAATTTGGGTGTCCCGCTAGACTAGAACCAACAGTCCATTTTTCGGAGTTTTTCCATGCGGTTACTCAGTTGGTTGCTGTCGCTATTAATTGTCGCGGCGGGCGTCGGTGGCTTTGCCTATCTGCGCGCCACGCGGCCCGTGTCGGCAGCGGTCAATCCCCCCGAGCGGGTGTGGCGGGTGGCCGCCCAGCCCGTCCGTCCCGAACGCCAGATTCCCGAAGTTACCCTGTACGCCACCCTCGAAGCGCCCCGGCGCGCCGCGATTACCGCCGCCGTCACCGGTTATGTGGACACCGTCGCCGTGGACGAGGGCGACGCGATTGCCGCTGGGCAACTGCTCGTCGCCCTCGATCCGGCGGATCAGGAGCTGTTGCTCGACCAGCGCGCGGCAGAATTGCGCGACGCCGAGGCCGCGTTGACCGCTTGGCAACAGCGGCGCACCAGCGATTTACAGGCGCTGAAGCTCGAAAATGAGCTGCTCGCCCTGTTGGATCGGGAGGTTCAGCGGTTGCAGTCGTTGAAAAGCCGGGATTTGACGGCGCAAACCACCATCGACGTGGCGCTGCAGAACCGCACCCGCCAGGCCCTCACCGTGAATCAGCGCCAGTTGACCGTGAACAACGCCGCCGCCGAGGGCGAACAGCTCCAAGCGCGGCGGGATCGGGCCAAAACTGCCCGCGATCAGGCCATCCTCGACCGCCAACGTACCCGCGTCCTTGCGCCATTTGCGGGGATTGTCCAGCGGGTGAGCGTCGCTCCGCGCGATCGCGTCCGTCCCGGCGAGCCCCTCGTCACCGTATATCAGCCCAACGAGTTGGTGCTGCGGGGGCGATTGCCGCAAGCGCACCTCGCTACCGTCTACAACGCCCTCAATCGCGGGGCGACGCTCACCGCCACTGCCGTGTTAGACGACCAGACCGTTACCTTTGCCCTCGATCGCATGAGCGGTGACCAGGCTGCCGGCGGTGTCGATGGCCTGTTTCAGCCCCTAACGGCCCATCCGAGCCTGCGGCCCGGTCGCGTCATGGCTGTGCAACTGGCCCTGCCGGCGGTGGAGGACACCCTCGCCCTGCCCTACACCGCGCTGTACAGCCTGGATCGGCTGTATTTGGTGCGCGATGGCCGCCTGCTGGGGGTGCCGGCCCTGCGGGTGGGCGAGCGCCGCGACGCCGACGGCACCCGCCAAGTGCTTGTCCAAAGCGATGCCGTCACCGCCAACGACCTTGTGGTCACCACTCAACTGCCTAACGCCGTCACCGGCCTGCGGGTCGAGGCCATTCCCACGGCAGAACCCGTCGCCGCGCCCGCGACCGCCGTCGGTAATGCTCCATGATCGACCTCATCCGCACCCTGGCCCGCCACCCCATCGGCGGCAACGTCTTGATGATTTTGATTTTTCTCCTCGGCTGGTACGCCACCACCCAGCTCAACACCCAGTTTTTCCCCACGTTTGCCTTTGACGTGGTGTTTGTGCGGGTGGAATGGCGCGGCGCCACCGCCGAGGACGTGGAAGAAGCCATCACCAACCCCCTGGAACGGGAACTCAAAACCACCCCGGGGATGCGCAACTTCACGTCCACCTCGAGCTTTGGGGTGTCGGCCATCAGTTTGGAGTTTGAAAAGGGCACGGATCTGGTGCTCGCCCTGGACGAGGTGCGGCGACGGGTGTCGCTGGTGCGCAATCTCCCCGCCGACGCCGAAACGCCCCAGGTCACCCCCGTGGTGCGCTACGAGCCGATTGCGCGGGTGCTGGTGAGCGGCGCGGATGCCGACGAATTGCGGCGGCTCGCGTTGCAATTCGAGCGCGAACTGTTGCAACGGGGCGTGGCGCGGGTGGATTTCAGCGGTATGCCCGAGGAAGAAGTCGCCATCGACTTCACTCCCAGCGCCCTGCGCGCCTTAGATGTGTCGCTCGCCACCGTCGCCAGCCAAATCGCCAATACCAGCCGCGATTTGCCCGCCGGTTCCGTGGGGGAACAGGAAGGTGCCAAGCAGCTCCGCGCCCTAGAACAGCGGCGCAATGAAGCGCAATTCGCCGATTTGCCGTTGCAACTCGACGGCGCTGTGGTGCGGTTGGGGGATGTGGCGACGGTTGAGCGCCGCCCTCGGGACAACGAACCCCATGTGGAGCAGGACGGCCGGCCCGCCATCGAGATGATCGTGGAGCGCACGGAAACCAGCGATTCCCTAGAAGGCGCCGCGATTTTGCGTCGGTGGATCGACGACACTCGGCCCCAATTGCCTCGGGGGGTCACCCTCACGGTCTACGGCGACACGGCCCAGCTGCTCGACGAACGCCTGTGGCTGCTCATTAAAAATGGCGTGAGCGGTTTGGTGCTCGTGGTGGTTGCCCTGTATTTGCTGCTGAACGCCCGCGTGGCCTTTTGGGTGGCCATGGGCGTGCCCACCGCCATTGCCGGTTCCCTGGTGGTGCTGTGGCTGATTGGCGGTTCCATCAACATGATCAGTCTCCTCGCCTTCATCATTGCCACCGGCATCATCGTGGATGACGCCATTGTGGTGGGCGAAGACACCCTCGCCCGCCACGAACAGGGCGAAGATCCGGTCAGCGCCGCCGAAAACGCCGCTGTGGACATGCTCAATCCCATCGCGGCTTCCATGTTGACGACGGTCGCGGCGTTTTTGCCCCTGCTCATCATCGGCGGCGTCATCGGCAACATCCTCCGAGACATTCCCATCGTGGTGATCTGCGCCCTAATCGCTTCCCTGGTGGAATGCTTTCTTGTGCTGCCTGCCCACCTGCGGGACGCACTCCACGCCCAGGCAAAAAGCCAACCCGGCAAGTTGCGCCAGTGGCTCGAACGCCAATTTTTACGGCTGCAAAACCACATAGTGCGCCCGTGGATTATTTGGTCGTTGAACTACCGCGTGGTGGTGTTCGCCGTCACCTTTGCGCTGATGAGTTCCAGCATCGGGTTACTCGCGGGCGGTCGGGTGGGCTTTAACTTTTTCCCCACCCCCGATGGCAACAACCTCTACGCCTCCTTCAGCTTTGTGGCGGGCACGCCCACCGCCGCCACCCGCGCGTTCATGGGCACCTTGGTGACGGCACTCCACGAAACAGCGCGGGATTTTGACGAAGAGGGACTGGTGGTGGTGGCTGTAGAACGCTACGGCCAGGCCCAACAGGGCCAGCGGATCGTGTCCACCGGGGATCAACACGGCACCGTGTTTGTGGAGCTGAAAAGCGCCGAAACCCGCAGCGTGCTGATGAACGACTTTGTGAAAGCGTGGGCCGCCAAGGTCACGCCGCCGCCGGGTATCGAAAACTGGGGGGTGAGCGCGTTGCAGGCAGGGCCGCCCGGGCGCGATTTGGATATTCGCCTCCTGGGCGATGATCCGGCCGTGCTGAAAGCGGCGGCGGTGGAGTTGGCGACGGCGATGACGTCCATTGGCGGCGTGAGCGCCGTGCTCGACGACCTGCCCTATGGCCGCGAACAGTGGATTTATCGGCTCACCCCCACCGCCGAACGGGTGGGCCTGTCCATCAGCAGCGTGGGCAGCCAACTGCGCACAGCCCTCGACGGCTTACAGGTGCAGATTTTTCAACAGCGCGGCGAGGAAATCGAAGTGCGCGTGGGCCTGACCCGCGCCGTGCGGCGGCAATTCGACGAGTTGATGCAGTTGCCCATCACCCTACCCAACGGCGACGTCATGCCGTTTTCCCAAGTCGCCACCTTGAGCGCCCGCCAGAGCTTCGATGTCCTGCGCCACGGGGAAGGGCGCCTAGCGGTACAGGTGAGTGGCGACGTGGACAGCCGCCAAATCAGCGCCGGCGAAGCCCTACAACGGCTACAAACCGACACATTGCCAGCACTCATGGCCCGCTATGGCTTGGAATACGACCTCCAAGGCCGCGGCGCGGACCGCGCGGAAACCCTCGGCGACATGCGCCGGGGCCTGGTGCTCGGGTTGGCCCTCATGTACCTAGCCCTCGCCCTGGCTTCCGGCTCCTTTGTGTGGCCGCTGGTCATCATCACCATCATTCCCATCGGCTTTGCCGGCGCCCTCATCGGCCATTGGGCCATGGGCATGGATCTCACCATCCTGTCGCTCTTCGGCATCTTTGGGCTGGCGGGCATCGGCGTGAACGATTCCATCGTCCTGGTGGATTTTTACCGCCGCCAACGGGAACAGGGCCGGGGCGTGCGCGAATCCCTCATCGAAGCGTCGTGTCTGCGCCTGCGGGCGGTGCTGCTCACCTCCACCACCACCATCGCCGGGCTGTTGCCGCTGATTTTTGAGCAGTCGTTGCAAGCGCAATTTCTGATTCCCATCGCCGTCTCCCTTTGCTTTGGGTTGGCGTTCACCACCTTTTGGGTGCTGATCTGGATTCCGGTACTGCTGAGCTTTGAGCGCGACCAACCCGTCGTCGCCCCACAACCCGCGGCCCTCACCGCCTAACGCATTTGGGGCAAGCGTCGCGAAAACGGGCCATTGCTGGCCCGTTTTTTTGTGACGACGCGGCTTGGATTAGGCGGCTGGTTGAGCGGTGGGATAGCTGTCGGGCACCAAAATGTCCCGCGTGACCGTGGTGAGTTGGGTGTTGCCCGTAAACGCCATGGTGATTTCCAGCTCTTTTTGCATCATCTCCAGAACCTTCGTAACGCCCGCTTCGCCCATGGCCCCCAGGCCGTAGAGAAAGGGCCGCCCGATGTACACGCCCTTCGCCCCCAAGGCCCAGGCGCGGAGCACGTCTTGGCCGCTGCGCACGCCGCCGTCCATGTGGACCTCGATCTGCGACCCCACGGCGTCCACGATGGTGGGCAACACGTGAATGCTGCTTTGGGCCCCGTCGAGCTGGCGGCCCCCGTGGTTGCTCACGATGAGCGCGTCCGCCCCGCTATTCACCGCCAGTTTGGCGTCGGCCGCATCCAAAATCCCCTTCAAAATCAACGGCCCGCCCCAGCGATTTTTAATCCATTCCACGTCGTTCCAGTTGAGGGCCGGATCGAACTGGGTCGCCGTCCAGGCGGCGAGGCTGGACATATCGGCGACGCCGGTGACATGGCCGACGATGTTGCCAAACTGACGCCGAGGCGTGCGCAACATGCCCAAGGCCCAGCGGGGCTTGGTCATGATGTCGATGAGGTTGGCGAGGGTGAGTTTGGGCGGCGCGGACAGGCCATTTTTCAGATCTTTATGCCGTTGCCCGAGGATTTGCAGATCGAGGGTGAGCACGAGGGCCTTGCAACCGGCCACTTTGGCCCGGTCGATGAGGCGCTCGATGAACGCCCGGTCCTTCATCACATACAGCTGAAACCAAAAGCCCGGGCCGGCGTGTTGGGCCACCTCCTCGATGGAACAGATGCTCATGGTGGACAGGGTGAACGGCACGCCAAAGCGCTGGGCGGCGCGGGCGGCGAGGATTTCCCCATCCGCGTGCTGCATGCCGGTCAAGCCGGTGGGGGCGATGGCGACCGGCATGGCCACGTCTTGGCCGATCATCTGGGTGGCGGTGGAGCGGTTTTCCATGTTCACAGCGACCCGCTGGCGGAATTGGATCCGCTGAAAGTCGCTTTCGTTGGCGCGATAGGTTCCCTCAGTCCAGCTGCCGGAGTCGGCGTAGTCGTAAAACATGCGGGGCACGCGGCGGCGGGCGAGGCGTTGCAAATCGGCGAGTTCGGCGATGACGGTCATGGTGTGATGCTCTTTGGTGGTGTGCTTTGGTGAGACCAATTGGCGCTCGAAGGGCAGGGCCGCCCCAAATAATGGCGCAACCCTTTGATTCTTGAAACAAAAATTGGTCTAGGCACATTTTACCCGATTTGCAGAACAATCCCATAAAAAAGCCCCCGTTCGGGGGCTTATGCGTTTCTGCCGATAGGTAAGGATTCTGCGATCTATGGGGTGGTGTCCGTGATAGTAATGTCAACAGTGGAGGGCTCGCCGAGCTGCAAGCCAGGGCGGGGGTTGCGCAATTCGAGGTTTGCCGTTTCCAAGGGATCATCATTCGTATCGGGGCGGGCAATGAAGGTCGTGGTCACGGTGGTCTGATTCGCGGGAATGGTCACGAGCACCTTACCGAGGGTGTAATCCGACCAGTAAGCCGCCGTTCCCGTCCCGAACAACACCACATTGCGAAACACC
>DAIUCA010000114.1:0-8163 GCA_036846405.1 Candidatus Competibacteraceae bacterium | reverse complement strand
CGCCTTACTTTCGCGTGTTCAACCCCATCAAACAGGCCGACGAGTACGACCCCCAGGGGGAATATCTCGCGGAGTTTCTCCCCGAACTCGCGACGTTGCCGCCCAAATGGCGCAGCCAACCCTTTTTGGCGCCGGCGGCGGTGCTGTCGAAAGCGGGGATTCGTCTGGGGGTTCATTATCCCCACCCGATTTGCGATCTGGCCGCGAGTCGCCAACAGGCCCTAGACGGCTTTGCGCAAATCAAACCCGTCGCGCCGAAAGGCTAGGTGGTTGTCGCCGACGGCGGTTTTGCCTACCGTGCGCGACTTTTTCCCGTCGGTTCACGCCGATGTTTTCCCACTCCTTGCTGCACTGAACCAGGCTTGGCCTAGCGACGGCGGCAATTCCACGAGGAGCTTATGCGCCACTACGAAATCGTCTTCATCGTCCATCCCGACCAGAGCGAACAGGTCTCCGGGATGATCGACCGTTACCGCGCCCTCATCGAAGCCGATGGCGGCAAAATTCATCGCTTAGAAGATTGGGGCCGCCGCCAACTGGCCTACCCCATCATGAAGCTGGTGAAAGCCCATTACGTGCTCATGAACATCGAATGCACCCAACCGGTGCTCAACGAACTCGAAAGCACCTTCCGCTTCAACGACGCGATTCTCCGCCACCTGATTCTCTTCTGCGACGCGGCGGTCACCGAGCCGTCGCCTCTGGCCAAGGGCCGGGAAGAGAAAGAAGACAAGCGTCGGCTGACCGACGGTCTTGAAGCCTACTAATCCTCCGGAGCCCCGCCATGTCGCGTTTTTTCCGTCGTAAAAAGTTCTGCCGTTTCACCGCCGAAAATGTGGTCGAGATCGACTACAAAGACTTGAATTTATTGAAGAATTACATCAGCGAGACCGGCAAAATCGTGCCCAGCCGCATTACCGGCACGCGGGCGCGGTATCAACGCCAGCTGTCCACCGCCGTGAAGCGGGCGCGGTTTTTGGCGCTGTTGCCCTTCTGCGATAGCCACTAACCCGGCCCTGCCGCCGACCCCACCGCGAGCGATCCCATGAGCGATTACCTCACCTATTGGCTAGCCAATCCCAGTCGGGCCACGAGTGCCGTGGTGGGATTGACGCTGGTGGCGCTGTTTTTCCCCCTCGCCCTGCCGTTTAGCGCAGCCATGGTGGGCCTGGTGGCGTTACGTCACGGGCTGCGGCCCAGTCTCGAAGTCATGAGCTACGCCGCCATCACCCTGGGTCTCGTGACCTGGATTTTGGGGGGTGGCGTCACGGGGGTGCTGGGCCTCGTCCTCGCCTATTGGCTACCGGTGGGCCTGGCGGCGGGGCTGTGGCAACAAACCGGGGCCTTGGCCCTGGCGCTGTTGGCGTTAACCCTGCTCGCCTGGGGGGTGTTGGCGCTGCTGTATCTCATATTGGGCGATCCCGCCGCCTGGTGGCTGGCGTTTCTCGAACAGTCGCCCTTGGCTACCAATCCGAATTTCGTGGATTTGGTGGCGACTTTGCGGGAACTCGCGCCCCTGTTTCCCGGGCAGGTGGCCATATCGCTGCTGGTCCTGTGGCTGGCGGCGCTCATCATGGCGCGGGCGAGTCTCGGCCCGCTGGGTCGTCGCTCGGCGTTTCGCGTGGAGTTTCGGGAACTGCGCTTGGGCCGCCTCGCTGCCACGGTCGCCCTGGGGGTGTTTGTGGGCGCCTGGTTCACCCAAGCGCCGGCGTTGCTCAACATGAGCCTCGTGCTGCTCGTGGTGTATCTCTTCCAAGGACTCGCCACGCTCCACGGGGTGGCCCACCAACGCCAATGGTCGCCCTACCTGTTCATCCCGATTTATCTGCTGTTACCGATCCTATTTGCCGAACCCCTCATCCTGTTGGGCGTGGTGGACGCTTGGGCTGACCTACGCCGTCGCCTGGCACCGCGCCCCTAGCTCTCGGAACTCCCATGGAAATCATCCTGCTTCAAAAAGTCGACAACCTCGGCAATTTGGGCGACCGCGTGAATGTAAAACCCGGTTACGCCCGTAACTTCCTGATTCCCAAAGGCAAGGCCACCGCGGCAACCAAAGCCAATTTGGAAGCCTTTGAAGCCCGGCGGGCCGACTTAGAAAGCCGCGCCTTTGAAGCCCTATTGAGCGCCCAGATGCGCCGCGACCAGCTCTCCGAGCTGGTGGTGACCCTGTCGGTGAAAGCCGGCAGCGAAGGACGCCTCTACGGGTCGATTGGCCCCACCGACATCGCCGAAGCGGTCACCGCCGCCGGGGTGGAACTCAACAAGCTCGAAGTGCGCATGCCCAAGGGCCCGATCCGCCAAGTGGGTGAATACCAGGTGGAGATTCGCCTCCACACGGAAGTCGCGACGACCATTGCCGTGAACGTGATCGCCGAATAGGCCCCCTCGGCGGCGGCGGAATTCGCCCGTTGCCGTTGTTGGCAACGAATAAATTCGCCGCTGTCGACCGCTTTTCCAAACCACTTGTTCTGAGCGAATGCCCTTGACGGGCGTCGCTTTGCTCCTTGGTTCCCCCCCCTGGCCGCCGCCCTACACTCGGCGGCCTTTCGCATTTTTAGAGGGTCGTCATGCCTCAACCGCGCTCGTCATTGCCCACGGACGGCGTCTTGCCCCGCAAGGTGAACGGTTCCCTGCGGATGCCGCCCCACGACAACAACGCCGAACAAAGTGTCTTGGGGGGCATTTTTTGGGACGCCCAACAGCTCGACGCCGCCTGCGAGTTCGTGCGGCCCGACGATTTTTACGATGGCCGTCATCGCCGCATTTTCCAGGCGATGATGGCGCTGCACGCCAACGACCGTCCGGTGGACCGGGCCATGGTGAGCAATTGGCTGTTGGATCGGGGCGAGTTAGACGCCATCGGCGGCTCGCGCTATTTGGTGGAGCTGAGCCGCGACACGCCCAGTCCGGCGCTCACGGCCTATTACGCGGAAATCGTGCGGGATTGCGCCGTGCGCCGACGGCTGATTACCGCCTGTCAAACCACCATCGACGTGGCCCATCAGCCGGACGACCTGGCCTTGAACGACATTTTGGACGGCGCCGAAACCCGCGTGTTTGAAATCGCCCACAGCCTCAAGGGCATGGATAAATTGCCCTCCATGGGGGACACCCTCTCCCAGGCCCTGGACCACCTGGGCAAGTTGAGCGAAATCGAGGGGGCGGTGACTGGCACTTCGACGGGGCTTACGGATTTCGACGAGATGACCGCCGGGCTGCAAAAGGGCGATTTGGTGATCGTGGCGGGCCGACCGTCCATGGGAAAAACCACCCTGGCCATGAACTTTGTGGAACACGTGGCCGTGCAGCTCCAACAGCCGGCCCTGGTGTTTTCCATGGAGATGAACCGCATCCAATTGACCTTGCGGCTCATGTCCAGCGTGGGCCGCCTCAACCAACAGACCCTGCGCCGGGGCAAGTTCAATCCCGAAGAACTCGAATCGCTCACCCGCGCCGTGGATATCCTCGAAAAAACCACCATTTTGATCGACGACACCCCGGGCCTTGGCCCCGCCGAGCTGCGGGCGCGGGCGCGGCGCCACATGCGCGATGTGGGTTCCCTCGGGATCGTCATGGTGGATTACATCCAGCTCATGCAGGTGCCGGGCAACAAGGAAAACCGTGCCACGGAAGTCGCGCAAATCAGTCGGGCCCTCAAGGGGTTAGCGCGGGAATTGGATGTACCGGTGGTGGCCCTATCCCAGCTCAACCGCAGCCTCGAAGCCCGCAGCGACAAGCGCCCCATGATGAGTGACCTGCGGGAATCCGGCGGTCTCGAACAGGATGCGGACGTGATCGTGTTCATCTATCGGGACGAGGTGTACGACAAGGAATCGCCCCACAAGGGCATCGCGGAACTCATCATCGGCAAGCAGCGCAACGGCCCCATTGGCATCGTGAAGACGAAGTTTTTCGGCGAATTCAACCGCTTCGATAATCTGACGGCCAATGACTACGCCGACGAGGATTTTTAATGCGCCCCACCACCGTGGAAATCGACCACGCCGCCCTGCGCCACAATTTGCAACAGGTCGCCCGCCACGCGCCCCAGGCCCAGCGCTGGCCGGCGGTGAAGGCCAATGCCTATGGCCACGGCCTCATCGACGTTGCCCACACCCTCATGGCTGCCGGCGCCACGGGCCTGGCGGTGGCCTGTGCCGAGGAGGCCTTGGCCCTGCGCCAAGCGGGGGTGACCCAACGGCTGTTGTTGCTGGAAGGGCCGTTCGCCGTCGACGACTTGGAACTGGCCCATCGGGAGCAATTGGATTTAGCCATCGCCACCCCCGAACAGGTGGCGCGGGTGGTGCGCACCGCCATGACGCCGCCGGGTTCTCCCGGCCTATGGTTGAAACTCGATTCGGGGATGCACCGATTGGGACTGTCGCCCGCAGAGTTTCGCGCGGCCTATGGCCAATTGACGGCGTTGCCGTGGGTGAAGGGCGTACACGCCATGACCCACTTCGCCTGCGCCGATACCCCCGAGCACCCGCTCAATGACCATCAGCAGGCGGTATTTCGCACGGCCACGGCGGGGTTGGCGGTGCCGGTGTCGCGGGCCAACTCGGCGGCGATTCTCAACGGCTGGGCCGGGGACGACGACGCAGTGCGCCCGGGCATCATGATGTACGGCGCCTCGCCGTTTCCCGCCGACACCGGCGCCGATTGGCAGCTCCGACCGGTGATGACCTTCAAAACCGCGTTGATCGCCGTGAAAACCGTGGCCGCAGGGGAAACCGTGGGTTATGGGGCCACGTTTCGCTGTCCCGAGACCCTGGCCATCGGGATCGCCGCCGTGGGCTATGGGGACGGCTATCCCCGCCACGCGCCGTCGGGCACGCCGGTCCTGGTGAATGGCCAGCGGGCCGCCCTCGCCGGGCGGGTCTCCATGGACATGATCGCGATTGACCTGCGGGGCGTGGCGGCCCAGGTGGGCGACCCGGTGGTGCTGTGGGGCGCGGGCCTGCCCATCGAGGAGATCGCCCGCGCTGCCCAAACCATCCCCTACACCCTCACCTGTGGCATCACGCCTCGGGTGCGTCGGCAGCAGCTTCACTCCCAGGTTTAGGCCACCGCCGTTTGACGCACAGCCACTGGGGGGGATGATCCCGAATCCAGTCGGCCAAGCGCTCGTTAATCTCCTCGGTGAGCTGAGCAATCCGCGCGTCGGCATCGAGATCCGTCGGCGGTAGAGCAAGAGGCGCGTGCAACTCGACCCGCAGGTTGAGGGAACCGTCCCGCACACAGCGCAGGGGCACGAGCGGCACGCCGTATTTCACTGCGAGCCACGCGGGGGTAATCCAGGTGGGGGCGGGCTCGCCAAAAAACGGCACGAGTTCCCCCTGGTCGGGCCGCTGATCCACGAGTAATCCCAGGGATTGGCCCTGTTTGAGGGCCTGCAACAGCCCGCGCAGCCCTCGGGACTTGGGGAGAAACTGGGGGGCGGTGGCGCTGCGCCGGCGCATGCGCTGGAGCCAGCGGTCGGCCAGGGGATTTTGCAGGGGCGCATACACCGCACAGAGCGCGACCCCCGCCCGGGCGGCCAACAGGGGGGGCAGTTCCCAATTGCCCAGGTGGGCGCCCACGAACACCATTGGTTGACGGGCCGCGATGAGGGCCGCCGTGGCGGGGTGAATTTCCAGGGGAACGGTGGCGGCTAGAGCCTCCAAATGGGGATATTCGGCCAGCACCTGGCCCACCTGACGCCAATGGTCGCGGGCGAGCTGAGCCTGCTGGGCGGGCGACGCGGTGGGCACCACCCGCCTCAGGTGGTCGCGCACAAAGGCGTGTTTGGCGAGTCGTGGGCCCAGGTGCGCCAACAAGGTGCCCCCCAACCGCCGGGCCTGGGGAAGCGGTAATCCGCCCAACAGGGCGCCCAAACTCCACAAACACGCGGCTTCCAGACCCCAGGAGAGCCATTGCAGGGGGGTGAATCGTCGCAGCCAGCGGCTGGCGGTTTTGCCAAAGAGAGATCGCGCCATGAAAGCACCGAGGGGGAAAAACGGCCCGCCATTGTGGCGCGGTCAGGGGCGACTAGCTTGCGTCCCGAGGCGGCGAAGTCGCAGTGCGTAAGATGCGGCGCATTCCAAATCACCGACGCACAAGGAGTTTCCCCATGTCAGCCCCCACCCCTTCCCCCGTGGTTTCTCATTGGCCCGACCCCTTTCCCATTCCCCCCTTCCCGTGGCCCCGTCCTCCCTGGCGCTAAAATCCTGGCTCCCATTCCTGTCTTCCCTCGCTCTTTGTACCCCACCAACCAGGAGGCTCCGATGTTCGGTTTACCCATCATTATTGTGCGCTAGTTTCCATCCCATTCACCCCGACAGCCAGGGAGCTCACGGCAAGGTGGGCAAGCCAAGCGCTTTAAGAAACGCATTGTGTTTGTCCCGTGCCGTCTCGACCGCATTCTCCAATCTGACCAGCTCTGCGTTGACTGCGGGCAGGTCGATTTCCTCCTCACCCACCGCCGTGCTGATGTAGCGGGAGATGTTGAGGTTAAAGGTGTTCTTCTCGATTTCCGCCATGCCCACACGACGGGCGTAACGCGCTTCTTCCTTCCGAAATTGATAGGTGTCGATGATCTTGGCGATGTGTTCCGGAGCCAGTTGGTTCTGGCGTTTGCCTTTCTCAAAATGCTCGGCGGCGTTGATGAACAGCACGTCGTCGGGCTTCTTGCACTTCTTGAGCACGAGAATGCAGACCGGAATCCCCGTGGAATAAAACAGGTTGGCGGGCAGGCCGATGACCGTGTCGATGTGGCCGTCCTTGAGCAGCTTGGTGCGGATGCGTTCTTCGGCACCGCCTCGGAAGAGCACGCCGTGGGGCAGGATGATGGCCATCACCCCTTCGTCCTTCAGAAAGTGGAAGCCATGGAGCAGGAAGGCGAAGTCGGCGGCGGATTTCGGGGCCAGGCCGTGGCTCTTGAAGCGCACGTCGTCGGCCATCGCATCGGTCGGTTCCCAGCGGTAGCTAAACGGCGGATTGGCGACGACGGCGTCGAAGCTCGGTTTTTTGGCCGGATTCAGTTCCCGCAACATGTCCCATTCGTTGGTCAGGGTGTCGCCGTGGAAGATGTCGAACTCCGTGTCCTTCACCCCGTGGAGCAGCATGTTCATGCGGGCCAGGTTGTAGGTGGTGATGTTCTTTTCCTGGCCGTAAATCTTGCCGATGCCGTGGGGCCCCATGCGCTTGCGCACGTTCAGCAGCAGGGAGCCGGAACCGCAGGCGAAATCGAGCACGCTTTCCAGACGCGCTTTCTTGCCGGTGGCGGGTTCTTGGCTGTCGAGGGTGACGATGGCGGAGAGGATGTCGGACATCTGCTGCGGCGTGTAGAACTCGCCCGCTTTCTTGCCGGCACCGGCGGCGAATTGACCGATCAGGTACTCGTAGGCGTCGCCGAGCACATCAATTTCCGTAGAAAACTCGGCCAGTCCTTCGGCGATCTTCTGAATGATGGTGCAGAGCTTTGTGTTGCGGTCGGTGTAGGTCTTGCCCAGCTTGGACGAGCCGAGGTCAATCTCGGAAAACAGGCCCTGGAAGGTGCTCTGAAAGGATTCGGTCTCGATGTATTTGAAGCCCGCTTGCAGCGTGTTCAGCAGCTCCGCGTTTTGGGTGCGGGCCAGGTTGGCGATGCTGTTCCAGAGGTGGGCGGGCTGGATGACGTAATGCACCTTGCGGCGCATCTGTTTCTCGAACTCTGGGATGTCGTCCTCGTTGTTCGCATACCACAGCGCCAGCGGCACCTTCCGACCGTCACTGCCCCCATCGGGGTAATCCCGCCCCAGTTCCTTGTTCGCCGCCATTTTGTAGTTGTCCGAGAGGTAGCGCAGGAAGAGGAAGGACAGCATGTAGTCGCGGAAATCGTCCGCATCCATCGCCCCGCGCAGTTGGTCGGCGATGGCCCAGAGGGTAGAGCCCAGGGGCTTTTGGTTGGTGTCGGTCTGTGTCATGTGTTCGCTTCATCAACGAATGCAGGATGATGAGACAAGAAGTCCATCACGCCGACCAAGTTTTGTTTCACATCTCCGTCTGAAATATGGATGACGCATAAACCCAAGCCCATTAAAAATGCATCACGCTGCATATCGTACTCCGCCTTGTCATCATGGCTGCTTCCGTCAACTTCGATCACCACATGCATTTGGGCACAATAAAAATTAACGA
>DAIUCA010000113.1:3688-8241 GCA_036846405.1 Candidatus Competibacteraceae bacterium | reverse complement strand
AAACGGAAGTCAATACCAAGTAAGGAATAGCGCCGAGATCGGACAGGGAGGTCGACGATCTATGCGACCACGACCAACCGTGCTTTCTCGATCGGCGAAATAAGTCTGTGAGTATCGCTTTCACGATAGGTACTGAAACGGAGTTACCGAACTGACGGTATGCGTGAGATTTCTGAGGATGAGACAGAAATGTCTCGAGAAACCCTTGCAGACGAGCGCATTCCCAAGGCGTAAGTCGTCGCACTCTTCCTTGATGAAACACCCCGAGCTTGTGCGCATCGCTCGCGACCAATGTGATTGCGATGCTATCGGGGTGGAGAAATTTGAACACCTCAAATGATGTTCGTTGTTACTTGGAAACTCACTTTGAGTTTGTGCAATTTGCCCCAGCTGATTCGTACTCTCACCAGTCGCAATAGGACTTACTCAGAAGTATTTTTCGCGAACATACTTTTCTATCGCCCAAGATGACCGTGCTGCGATCATGCAAAAAACCGTGCTATTCCATAGGGTCTACAAAGGTTTCACAGGGGGACATCTGAAGGTGAGCCATTACTTTCGACATACCCTCGAGGCGAAAGGGTTTGCTGCCTCGATTTATCTGACGCCAGACAGCTTAGAAAACCATCTTTGGCAAGATGTCGAAACTGTCGTGAGTCACTACGACCCATTGTCTGCAGATATTTTGTTTGTGGCAGGTTTTGACTGGCAAGCGCTAGACGAGTATCCCGAAATTGAAGAGCGGATTCCCGTTATTAATCTGATCCAAGGGTTGCGCCACGCAGATGTTGGCACCCCGCTTTATGGCTTCTTGAAGCGGAAAGCTATCCGAATTTGTGTTAGCCCGGAGGTGCAGGTGGCCATCGAAGCCACGGGTCGTTGTAATGGTCCCATTCACACTATCTGCAACGGGATTGATTTTTCGGCACAGCCACCGCCAAACACCCTGACCGATGAAGAAGTATTTATTGTAGGAATAAAGGATGTGCCGTTCGCGAAGGCCTTGGCAAAGCGTCTGTCGGAACGAGAGATATCTGTAGATCTGTTGATGTTTCCCGTTAGCCGATCTGAATTTCTCGCTCGCATGGGAGCTGCACGCATTGTCTGCTTTTTGCCTTTTGATAAGGAGGGTTTCTACATGCCTGCTTTGGAGGCCATGGCGTTAGGTCGATTGGTGATTTGCCCTGATTGCGGCGGCAATCGGTCTTTTTGTATCGACAGCGCTACGGCGTTGGTTCCACAACGCACTCTCGATGCCATGGAGGAAGCTGTTCTAAAAGCGATGCAGATGCCTTCATTAGCTACAGCACTCAGTACGGCTGGCAAGGCTATAAGTGCTCGATTCAGCATGCAAATCGAACGTGATGCTTATCTGGATGTGCTTCATGGCATCGAACAATGAACATTGCGCAAAATATCTTGATCACTGGATTGCCGAGATTCGGTACGACTCTGAGCTGCCATTTGCTCAATAAACTGCCGAATTGTGTTGCTCCTACATGAGCCAATGCGGGTTTCCGTGCTGGCGACCAAATCTTCAGAAGAATTGATCGATGACATTGCGCGATTTTTTCGTGAGCAGCGCAACTGCATCGAAAAAAATGGTCGCGCTACTAGCAAGGCGTGTAAAGGCAGCGTCCCGCCAAATCCCATCGCCGATGCAGACATTACGGGCCATCGCCGATCTCTCATAGACGGCAACGAAATAGAAATCAGAAATGTCACCAGTTCCGATTTCAGCCTCTATATCAAGCATCCAGCATTCTTTACGGCGGCGTTGCCGATCTTGGTAAAGCACTTTCCCTGCTTTGCGCTTATACGCAATCCGTTGGCCGTCATCCCGTCATGGCGCAACTCTGCTGGGATGGCGGTGGGAAATGGGCGGATGCCGGCAGCAGAAGCGTTCGATTTGGCTTTGGCGCAGGCTTTGACGGAGACCCCAGATCCGCTAGCCCGCCAGTTCATTCTTTTGGATTACTGCTTTAGCCAGTACGAGAAATACTTGTCCGGACGACTACTAAAATACGAAGACCTGGTTGCTACGGGCGGCAAGGCGCTTGCCTTGTTGAGCGAGACGGCTACCCAGTTAATTGAGCCATTAGAATCGCGAAACCATTTGATGCTTCTGAAAGATTCCGCGGCGTTGGCGATTGCTAAAGCGCTCGTCGAGCGCGAATCGCCCTGCTGGCGCTTTTATAGTCGCAATGACATTGCATCAATGCTGACCTGACCATCCGCTACTTCGGCATCGGCTCTGCGTAAGCGCCATCCAGCCATTCGTTAAGACAAAACTCAGTCAAATCAGAAGTGCAGCGTAGGTCTTCGCGGTAGATGTCGATCAGATAAGCCAAATCGTTTTCTGATAAAGGAGCGCTGCCGCGGGTATCGACCCGCACTGTGTAGCGGTGTCGTGGTTTAAAAAAAGGTATGCGGAGAAATTGCGATAGCCGAGAGAGTTCGCCGTCGGTATTTGTCCAAAGCAAGTCGGTTCGCAGAAAATGCATTTGTCTGAATAGGCTTTTAGCTTTTTTGATCTGCTGCGAATAGAAGCCTCGCTCTACATACGAAAAAATCCGATGTGCTTTACCAACCCGCGATCGTCCTTCGCGGATGGCTTCGCTAAATGTCGCGGTATCGAGCCCGCGTCGAGTCTCCATGCACCAGTGGGAATAGGCGCGGTATGCCGGATGTCGCAGGCAGATAACAATCCGCGCCTCGGGATTGTAGGCGGCGATGCGCTCCATCGCCTGTGGCCAATAACTGTAGATGGGGGTGGCTTCTCCTCGAATGACGCCATTCGTTGTCCAGTCAAAATGACTGTGAAACAGGCTTATGTCGGGAGCGCGCCAATCTTGGGTTTCATCGTCGAAAAAATGGATCTCCTTGCGCGATCCCATCTGTACACAAGGATTATCTCGGAGCATGGCATCTAGGGCGGTAGTCCCGCCTTTTTGAACGCCGACGATGAAAAAGTTGATTACCTTCATGGGAATTTGACGGTTTTAAGGGGAGATTTCTTTGAGCGCGCGTAGACATAGAAAAGCCAAACTTTCACTCTGAAAGACATGGAATGGGGGAACAGCCGCCGTTATCAACAAGTCTCCGCGCAACCGGGTTGTCGTTCGGAAAAACTAGATTTGAGCCGTATCTGCTAACTGTTATGTCACCGTTATGGGGGAAACGCCGTTGATTGTGTCCGTACACTTGCCGAAAACCGCCGGCACAAGTTTCGCGGCAGGGCTGGAGCGCCATTTTGGGACGGCGCTACTGCGAGACTATGCCGATATACCGATCAACACGCCGCCATATGAACGGCATAAGTCTGCCTTACAGACATGTCTTGATAATGCTGACCGTGATTTTCAGAACATAAAATGTATCCATGGCCATTTTTTGCCCATCAAATATCTTCCTTTATCAGATAAACGCCCCACGGTATTCATCACCTGGATGAGACATCCTGTCGACAGGGTGCTATCGCATTATTACTTCTGGCAACAGAACTTCGATCCGAAGAACGCCCCCCCCGTTACACCGAAAATCGGTGGAAGAAAAATGGTCTTTAGAGCGGTTTTGCCTAGGGCCAGAAATGAGAAATCTCTACTCCCAATTCCTATACGCCTTCCCGTTAGAGTATTTCTCATTTATTGGCATCACAGAACTCTACAACGATGACTTTGCGTTTTTTGCCAGTCATTTTATGGCGTCTTCTCTGGCGCCGGAGAGACTCAATGTGGGTACAGCGATCCCCAGCCATCAAATTTCAGAATCATTGAGGGACGAAATTGCCCAGTACCATGCAAGGGACCTGGATTTGTACCGCAGAGCTTTGGAAAAACGGCATAACGAGATGCGCCATCTGATTGCATTGTATGGTGAGTAATTCGCAGATTTTAGAGCAACTGCTGCATTCGATATGGTGGCGTCTCATCAATCGCTGTGCCCAAAACTAATTAAACCGCAGTCACTACTCAGGTTCCCGCTACAGATCAGACAAAACGAGGCAATGGGATTTGGCTCTGAAAAGTCTGGGGCTCCGCTCCTATCGGGACGGCCAGGCAAACGGGGAGGTGTAGCGGAGGATAACCGCCGGTTTATCAATGCAGTTAGTCCTCTGGATTTTGTGCACGGGCGCCCCATGGCGGGATCTGCCACCCGACTAGTTTTCTCAGGTATCCGCCCGATCCTGCTGGGTAAGGAATCAAGCCATTCACCACCGACCCTGCGCATGGCGCGGGGTTTTTTGTATTTATGCCGAAAAATGCCATGACTTGGCCCCAATGCCCGCTTCCAATCCGCGTCTCATGCCTGTTTTGCCCTTCACGCTATTTCGAGACCCGCCTATGAATTTCACGCCTTCCCCGCTGACCGGCCTGGTGATTTCCAACTTCTGCGGCGCGTTTAACGACAACGCCTGGAAATTGATCGTCTTGACCCTCGCGATCCGTCCCATCCGCGCCGAACACGGCAGCAGCGGCGTCGCCTTTGAAACCGCCGCCCAGTTTCAAGCCGCCCTCGCCTTCATCGTGGTCATCGCGCCGATGATTTTCGCC
>DAIUCA010000113.1:0-3678 GCA_036846405.1 Candidatus Competibacteraceae bacterium | reverse complement strand
GCTGACCGCTTGAGCAAACGCACCGTGCTCATTCGCGCCAAATGGCTCGAAGTCGCCTTGATGATCGCCGCTGCCGCCAGTTTGTGGCTGTTTCCCACGAATCTGCTGCTGCCGTTTGTGATCCTCGGACTCATGGGGGTGCAGAGCGCGTTGTTTAGCCCGGCTAAATACGGCTCGTTGCCGGAACTGCTGCACCACGGGCGCCTGTCGGCTGGCAATGGGCAGCTGGAAATGTGGTCAATGCTGGCGATTATTTTGGGCACCGGCCTGGGGCCAATGCTGCTGTTTGCGGATGGCCAAGGCGCGTCGCCAGAAAATACCTGGCTGGCCGCCGTCGGCTTGGTGGCTCTGTCCCTGGTGGGTTTGGCGGCGATTCACGCGGTGCCCCCCCTCCCGGCCCGCGGACACACCACGCCCATCGCCACCACCGTTGTGCGGGCGTGGGCAGCGATTCGCGCCGATCGCATGATTTGGTTAGCCACTTTGGGATCCGTCATTTATTGGGCGACCGTGAGTTTGCTCGGGCAAAACATGCTCGTGTACGCGAAAACGCTCACCCTCGGCCTAGATCAACCCGAACTCTTTGAAAGTCTGCCGGTGGCGGCCTTCGGCTTGGGGATTGCCCTGGGCGCGTTGTCGGCGGCGCTGCTGTCCGGCGACCAGGTGGAATACGGCCTCATTCCCCTCGGCGCCAAGCTGTTTACCGCCGGTTGTCTGCTGATTGCGGTGCTGCAAACCGATTTGTGGCTAACCACCCTCATCGCCGTGCCCTTGGGCATGGGCGCGGGGATGCTGTTGGTGCCCCTCAACGCCATCGTCCAATGGCGCGCCCCCGAAGCCCAGCGCGGCAGCGTCATCGCCGTGGGCAACATGCTGGTGTACAGCGGCATGGTGACCGGCTCGCTCACCGGCATGGCCCTCGCGTTCATCCAATTCGACGCCATCGCCATCCTGTACGCGACCGCCCTCATCGCCGCCCTCGCCACCGCCTGGTCGATTTACCTGTTGCCCGACGCCCTGGTGCGCCTGTTGGCGGCGATTTTGGCCCGATTGCTCTACCGCGTGACCGTGGTAAATCGCCATCACCTGCCGGCGACGGGTGCCGCGCTGCTCACCCCCAACCACGTGACCTGGGTGGACGGCCTGTGGCTGCTGTCCACGACGGATCGGCCCATTCGCTTCCTCGTGGCGCAGGATCAGTACGACCGCTGGTGGATGCGGCCCATCTTCCGCGCGCTGCAAGCCATCCCAATCGACCCGTTAGGCGGCCCGCGACCGCTGTTGCGCGCCCTGCGCAAGGCCGGCGCATTCCTCGACGCGGGGGAATTGCTGTGCATTTTCCCCGAAGGCCAGCTGTCGCGCACCGCCCAATTGCAGCCGTTTCGCCGCGGCGTCGAACGTTTAGTGAAAAATCGCCCGATACCGGTGATTCCCATCTACATCGACCGGGCGTGGGGCAGCATTTTCAGCTTTGCCGGCGGCAAATACCTCACAAAACTGCCCACCGCCCTGCCGTATCCCGTGACGATTGCCTTTGGCGAGCCGCTCACGCCGCCGATTACCGCGCCGTTGCTGCGCCAAGCGGTGCACAACTTGGGGGAAATCGCGTGGCAACAGCGTCGCGCCGACATGCCGACCCTGGCGCAACTCCTGGTGAACCGCCTGCGGCACGGCGCTAATCAGCTCTGTATGGGGGATGTGAAGCGGCCGTCGCTCACCAAGCGCCGCGCGTTGGCCGGCGCGGTGGCGATTGCGCGGGCGTTGCGCGGGGCTTGGGCCGAGCAAACGCGGGTGGGGATCCTGCTGCCGGCGTCGGTCGCGGGGGCGTTGACCAATTTCGCCGCCGTGTTGGCGGGAAAAACCAGCGTCAACCTCAATTTCACCGCCGGCCAAAGCGCGTTGACCTCGGCAGCGCGTCAAGCCGACCTCAAAACCGTCATCACCAGCCGCGAATTTGTGGAAAAAGCCAAGGTTTCCCTGCCCGACGGCGTGACGCCGATCTATTTGGAAGACGTGGGCGCGACGATTACCGGCGGTCAACGCCTGTGGGCGCTCGCGTTGGCGACGGTGTTGCCGGTGGCTTGGCTGATGAAAGCCTGTGGCGCCACCACTCAACCGACCCTCGACTCGGTGGCCACGGTGATTTTTTCCAGCGGCTCGACCGGCGAACCCAAGGGCATCGAACTCACCCACGCCAACATTTGGAGCAACGCCACGGCGGTGTCGGAAATGATGGCGTTGCGCAGCGACGACCGCTTGTTGGCGATTTTGCCCCTGTTCCACAGCTTTGGTTATTTGCTGCTCTGGTTTGGCCTCACCAAAAACCTGCCGTTGGTATTCCACGCGAATCCCCTGGATGTCCAGATGATTGGTCGTTTGGTGCTGGATTACCGCGTGACCTTACTGATTGCGACGCCCACCTTCTTACAAATCTACCTGCGGCGGATTGATCCCATGCTATTTGGCAGTTTGCGGCTCGTCCTTACCGGGGCGGAAAAGCTCCAAACCCACGTGGCGGACAATTTCGAGAAGCGATTCGGGATTCGGCCGGTGGAAGGCTATGGCGTGACCGAATGCAGCCCGGCGATTGCCGCCAGCGGCTTTGATTATCGGGGCGTCGGCGTGTACCAACCGGGCACCATGCGCGGCAGCGTGGGCCAGCTCCTGAACGGTGTAGCGGTAAGGATCGTCGATTTAGAGACGGAAACGCCGTTGGGCCCCAACCAAGAGGGCATGTTGTGGGTAAAAGGCATGAATGTCATGGTCGGCTACCTCAATCGCCCCGATTTGACCGAAAAAGTGTTACGGGACGGCTGGTACATTACGGGCGACTTGGCCAAATGGCACCCGGACGGCTTTCTATTCATTACCGACCGTTTGAGTCGTTTCAGTAAGATTGGCGGGGAAATGGTGCCCCACGGGCGCATCGAGGAAGCGTTGCACCAGTTGTACCAGGCGGAAGGCCTCGTATTTGCGGTGACTGGCATTACCGATGCGAAGAAAGGCGAAAAAATCGCCGTGCTTCACGTGGGCGATGAGAATCGTATGGGGGATTTACTGACCGCGCTGGGCAAAAGTGGATTTCCCAACCTATTCATTCCGCGACGGGAAAACTTCATCAAAGTGGACGCATTACCGCTGTTGGGCACGGGCAAACTCGACCTACGGCAGCTCAAAGCGATCGCGCAAGAGCGGTTGAGCGAGGTCGCTAAACCAGAATGACGATGTCGGTAAAGGGGCGAGGCCCGCCTCGTCTCTACAGCGCACATAGCCGATCCCGCCTTTAGCCACCTCCATGAACGATCCCGCCTACAAAATGCTGTTTCCCCATCGAGAGATCATCGTCGATCTCTTGCAGAACACTCTGAAAGTACCTTGGGCACCGGAAGTCGATTTCCCGACGCTGGAGATCGCAGGGGGTTTCAGACGCTTCTGAATCGTTTCCGTGGGATTGTCTTTCTGTCAATCCAGCCCCCCTAATCGAGGGTTACGGGGAGCCTATTTTGAACGGGAGACCTATTGGTAAAGCTCGAATCCAAGGGGATTGCACTCAACCTATTTTCAACGGGATACGCACTAATCATGTCCACAACCTATGAAGAAATCCTGGGCCTATTTCGCCAAGTTGCCGAGGCCCAACGGGAAGTCGCTGAAGCGCAGAAGGAAACCGATCGGCTA
>DAIUCA010000112.1:0-8442 GCA_036846405.1 Candidatus Competibacteraceae bacterium | reverse complement strand
CGTCTTGCTTCTTTCGATGAATCCAACTGTAGGGCGATTTCCTTGCGTTGTGTGCAGTGACTAGCTTGCGGTGCCATTACTCTTCAATTTCTACCCGCACATTTTTTCCACGAGTACCGTGGCATGGTTCACTGAAACTGATCGCCCGACCGTCGCATAGGGGAAATCGAACACTCTCTTGCTCTTGATCGATCGCCTGTTGCAACTCCGCTTCGGCCTTCGAAGAAAACACAACACCTCCGATTACCAAGGCTCCAATCGCCTTCTGTCCAACTGACGAGCGTACTGCCTGACGTTCCGTGATTGCAGTCCGACGCCCTGCAGAAGACGCTCTTTGACGCGCTGCAGAAGACGCTCCTTGACGCGCCGCTGTACCCAGCAAAAACGGCAAAAATCCAATGGCTTGGGCGGGAGCAGCCGGTAAGGCCAACGCCACAGCCACGGCGGCAGTTACGGCCAAACGATTGATTTGCTTCATGATTTTGCTCCTGTATCCCGATGGGGGTTTTCGACAGGCCCCAATCTATCTGTCCCCATTCGCGCACTGTCGCTTCGGCAATCTTGTGGGTCATCGCCGCCCTCCGAGGGCAGCCACTTGACAGGGTTATTTCTGGCCCCTAGCGTCCGCCGCCTTCCCATCCACCCACACCACGTAAGAGGAGATCTGTCCCATGAACCCACTGCTTAACCGACCCGCGTTCTAACAGCCTCCTGCCCATGGCACGTGAGGCGCTACCCCAGCTGCTTCCGTGCCCGTGGTGTGAAAACCCCCGGTTGCAGCCGCACCGGGGGTTTTTGTTTTTGGGCGACGCGCACGGGCTGCGCTGCCATTTTTAGGAAAAAGGTTATGCCTGTTGAACAAGTTTTACAGGGCGGCCACGTGCCGGTGCATCTCTACACCGGCGACGTGGATTCGCGGGCCCTGGATCAATTGAAAAATCTCGCCCAACTGCCCTTCGTGCATCACCACATCGCGGCCATGCCCGATGTCCACGCGGGCATCGGCGCCACGGTCGGTTCGGTGATTCCCACCCAAGGCGCCCTCATTCCCGCCGCCGTCGGGGTGGATATTGGTTGTGGCATGAATGCCGTGCGTTTGAGCCTGTCGGCAAGCCAGTTGCCGGACAATCTGAAGTCCCTGCGGGGCGCGATTGAGCGGGTGGTTCCCGTGGGTTTTAGCGCCCATCGGGATCCGGCGGTGAAAGCCTCGACCCTGCGGGCGCTGGAGGTCGGCCTCGACGGCATCACCGCCAAGCACCCGGGCATCACCAAAATGATGAAGCAGTTCGAGCGCACCTGGTCGTGTCAGCTCGGCAGTCTCGGCGGCGGCAACCACTTCATCGAGCTGTGTTTGGACGAGGCCGACCGCGTGTGGGTGATGCTCCATTCCGGCAGTCGCGGCGTGGGCAACGTCATCGGCAATTACTTCATCCAACTGGCCAAAAAGGACATGGAGAGCCATTTGCGCCAGTTGCCCGACCGAGATTTGGCCTATTTCAGCGAGGGCAACGCCCATTTCGACGATTACCTGACGGCGGTGTCTTGGGCGCAGGATTACGCCTGGCAAAACCGCAAGGCGATGATGACGCTGATTTTGGCGGCCTTGCAGGAGAAGTTGCCGCCCTTTGAAGCCACGAGCGAGGCGATCAACTGTCACCACAACTATGTGGCGACGGAACGGCATTTCGACGCCACGGTGTTCGTGACCCGCAAGGGCGCGATCCGCGCGGGCGAGGGCGAGTTGGGGATCATTCCCGGCAGCATGGGGGCGCGGTCGTACATCGTGCGCGGCAAGGGCAACGCGGATTCGTTTTGCTCCTGCGCCCACGGGGCCGGCCGCAAAATGAGCCGGAGTGCGGCTAAACAGCGGTTCACCGCCCGCGATTTGGAAGATCAAACCGCCGGAGTCGAATGCCGCAAGGATGTGGGCGTCCTCGACGAGATTCCCGGCGCTTATAAAGACATCGACCAGGTGATGGCCCGTCAAACCGATTTGGTGGACGTGGTGCATACCCTGAAACAAGTTTTATGCGTGAAAGGCTAACGAGATGAGGTCATTGACGATGAAAAGTACGGCAAAACTGGCGACCAAAACGGCGTCCACATCTAAACCCCTGCTGAGCCTGCGCAACAGCGCGGCCCGCGCCGCCATCATGAGCAAAGGCGGCGTGCACGAACGCCCTCGGTCAGGCGAACGGCAACTGGCCAAACGGCAACTGCGGCGACAGGTGAAAGCGGCGTTGAACGGCGACTAACGGCAGTGGGCGGGCCGTAAAACGCCCGCTTTTTCTTTAACTCATTGTTTTTGCGAGGATTTTTACCATGGTCACTTGGCTATTTTCCCGGCGCGTGGGCAACCTCCTGGGGGCGCTCACCTGCTTTGGCATGCTCGGTTTTGGCTACTTTTTGCAATTCGTCGAGCAACTCGAACCCTGTCCCCTGTGCATTTTTCAGCGCGTCGCCCTGCTCGTTTTGGGCGGCGTGTTTTTGCTGGCTGCACTGCATCACCCTCGGGGCATCATGCGCTTTGGCTACGCTTGCCTTGTGACGGCGGCGGCGGTGGGCGGCGGCATTTTGTCCGGACGCCACATCTGGATTCAGTACTTCCTGGAGGATTCGGCCAACTGCGGCGTCGCCGATGTGGGCTATCTCATGGAAACCATCGGCTTTAGCGGCATGTTTTTGCGCATTTGGCAGGGCACCGGCGATTGCGCCGAAATCGACTGGACCTTCCTCAACCTCAGCATTCCCGTGTGGACCCTCGCGGCGTTTGTCGTGCTCGGGCTGTGGGGACTGTCCCGCAATCTGAAGTCGGCGTAGTCGGTTAACCCGCCCGTTGTTGCATCGCCGTCGGCGCCGCGATGGCTGGCGGTGATGCGGTGGTTGATGCTTCGTCGCTGGCAACCTCCAAGCGATAACCCACCCGAAAACCGCCCCAATGGCGACCATTCACAGCGATGGGCGCCGACACATCCCGCATCATCACAAACTGGCCGTTGCCCATGTCGCGGCGATAGGTCTGTAACAGGAAGGATTGGCGATTCTGGCCCGCCGCCAAGCCCACGCGATCGTTAAAAATGCGGCGATTACGGCAATTGGCCGTATTCCAGACCACATCGGCCCCCTGGGGCTGGGAAAACTTCTGGTTATGGGTTGGCAGATAGCCGTTGCGATCCACCGCCGCGCAAAACGCAATGCGGCTGTTGGTGGCCAATAATTTTTCTTGAATGGGCGTGAACAGCTCGTCGGTCAGGGCGGTAAACGGCGCGAGGAACTGGGGCGGATTGGTATTAGGTAACGGCACGTAATGCTCCGAAAACAACTGCTCTTGGCTGATGCGTCCTTGGCGCAGGGCCTGTTCCAGCACCCGTCCCAGTTGGGCCGCCGTCTGCTGGGCGGATGCGATAAATGGCGTTTCTTGGGTTTCGATGCCCGCTTCCGCCGTCAATGCAAACAACCGTTCCCCCTGGTGACGCACTTGGGCGATGCGTTCGGTGGTGCGCATTAACACATTGCGCGAGCGATTCACCCCATAGGCCAAATCGTCCAGCGTGGCCGCCGTCTCTTGGGCCTGATTTTTTACCGCCTCCGCGCCCTCCGCGACCTCGGTGGTGCCGCCTTGCAGGGTCGAAATCACCTCCGCCACCCGCTGCACCACCTGTTCTAACCCTTGCGCGCCCGCATGCACCGAGCGACTGCGCTCCTGACTGGCCCGTCCCACCTCCTGCAAATGGCGAATCCGCTTACCCAAATCGTTCAGCGTCGAATTGATGCGAGCCGTCGCTTCCCGCGTTTGCCGCGCCAGCAGCTTGATTTCCCCGGCCACCACCGCAAACGACCGTCCCTGTTCTCCCGCCCGCGCCGCTTCAATCGTGGCATTGAGCGCGAGGAGATTGGTTTTATTCGCAATCGCATCGATCACCTGAGTCACCTGGCCCACGGCGGACATGGCCGCGTCCAGGGGATCGAGCTGTTCCGCCATCGTGCCCACGGACGCAATCAAGTCGTTAATGTCCTTGAGGGCCTGATGGGCCGTGCGATGGGAGGTCGCCACCTCGTCGCAAATGTCGCTCAAGTGATCCTTCGAGCGACTCGCCACCGCCGCGATGTCCTCGCTGGCCACCCGCATGGCCTGGGCCCGCTGGCGCAAACCGCTGTACCACTCGGCTTGGGCCGACACCGTCGCCGATACCGACTCCAAATCCCCCGCGATGTCGGTAATTGAAATGCTTAAATCGCCGGCCCGCCGAGCTACCTGTTGGAAGATTTCTTGGTACACCCGCGTGGAAGCCATGGTTTTATGCCGCCTGTAAGTGACTGATCTGATCGATCGTTTCGTTGACTTGTGCGATCCCCGTGAGCTGCTGTTCGCTGACTTCCGCAATCGATCCCACGGTATCGCTCACCTGTTGCGCCACCGCCACAATTTGACTCAACACCTGGCTTGAGGCGTCTACCCACTGACTGCCGCTGTCCACCTGGCTGAGACTCGTGTTGATGATGGCGCGGATTTCCCGCGTCGCCTGGGCCGATTGCTGGGCTAACCCGCCCACTTCGCCGGCCACCACGGCAAATCCCCGCCCCTGTTCACCGGCCCTGGCGGCTTCCACCGCCGCGTTCAACGCCAACAGCTTGGTGCGTAAAGCAATGCTGTCGATGGTGGCCGTAATCGCCGTGATTTGCCGACTGGATTGGGTGATGGCTTCCATGGCCTGGGCCGCTTGGGTGAGCACCTTCGCCCCTTCGGTGGCCTGGGAAAACGCGCTTTTCGCCAATTGATCCGCCGATTTCGCGTGGTCGGCGTTGTTTTGTGCCGATTGAGACAGGTTGCGAATGCTCCCCACCGCGTTTTCTAACGCCCGCCGGAAGGTGCGATCCGACCATTCCACCACGGTGCCAATGCGCTGGCCGTCATCGTTGCGCAGGGGCGCTGCGATGATTTCAAACTCCCGTCGTCCCAAGCGCACACGGCTCCGATGGGTTCCCTTCAAATCCTTCAACAACTTCTGCTGATGGGCCGGGTGGGTGTGGAAACGATCGATGTTTTGGCCCACCAGATTGCGGGCTTGAAACTGGCCCAGCTGCACCCGCAGATCGCTTTCCACCTCGCAAAAGACCCGCAACGCCGAGGGGTTCAGGTACCGAATCACATTCTGTTCGTCGGCAATCATAATGTTGGCGTTCACCTGTTCCAGCACATCCCGCAACACGCCGCTGTCGAGGGTGGCCGTGGTGCGGGGCTGGTTGGCTTGGCGCTGAGCAGCGTCGAGGGTCGCCGCCGTTACATGGCCCAAGGCATCCGCGCGACAGTCCCACGACATTCCTTGATCGATGGGATTGCGGTCGACCAAATCCACGACCAAGTGATGCAGCGCCCGTAAGCGCCCATCCAACGATTGCCAAGACCAAGACAGCAACAGCAACCCCGCAATGGCGCCCACGCTTTGAATGACCAACAACTGCTGTATCGACGCCCAACCCACCGTCACGAGCACAAGGGTAAGCCCGAACGGCAGCGCCAGCGCCAACGCTAAAAAGAAAAACTGCTGTGAGAGCGCAGGGGAACGCATGGAGTAACCTCATGAAAGTTCAAGAAAAATCGCCGCGATTGTTGGTCGCGCTGTCGCGCGATTGCAATTTCAACACCGCAGAAGTTCGGTATCCAACAACACCACGGTTTGCCGCGCCTTACCCCACATCGCGAGCCCCACACAGGCCCGATGCCCCTGTTGGAGTTGGCTTGGCACCGCGTCCGCATCCAGCGGTTCCAGCGGTTCAATTCCCAACACGTCGTCTACTGCCATGGCGTGGCGCTGGTCGTCCATCACCACCGCAATCTCGCGCCGACTGTTGGCATAGGCGGTTTTAGCGTCCCGAAACAGCCCTTGTAATTCCGCAAATTCCCCTAATCGCGCCGCTTCGATCCGTTCCGCCGCCGCCGACGACTCGCCCCGCGCCAGCAGGGTGGCTACTTCCCCCGCTGTAGCATGCAGGCGTTCGTGGGGCACGCGAAACCGCCGCATCAGCTGTCCCAAGGCCCAATCTTCGGTTTTGAACTGATCGTACCAGCGGCCAAAGGCGCAATCGTGGGAACTCAAAGCCCCGGTAAATGCCACCCCGCTTTCCACGCTGGCGAGGAGCGCGTCGAGCCACTGGTGGTGTTCCTGTTCGCGGGTGGCCATGAGCTGGCCAAAGGCGTCGATGTCATCGACCAGAGTGGGCATGCCCAAGGCCCGTCGCAGGTCGATGAGCAGTAACGATTGGCCCCGCAGGGCAAACAGCCCCCGAATGGTGGGCGGCGATTGGGGCATGTGGGTGAGGGGGCCAGGTGTCACCAGCGAATGCACCGTCAACACCGGCAGAGCACAAAGCAGGTCCCGCAGGCGGATGAGTAACCAGATGGAAGGCGTCGCCATGGGATAAATCCTCGAGAAGAGTGACCGCGGTCGGGGCTAGGCCGCGAGGGCGTTGGACTCCAACAACATCACGGTGGCGTCGGTTTGTCGCCGTCGCGCTATCCCCGAACACAGGGGCGTGTGCAGCGCCACATCGTCGTAGGGAATGAGCGTCTCCACCCCCAACACATCGTCTACCGCCAACGCCTGTTTGCCGTCGGCCAACACCACGGCAATCTCCCGTCGGCTTTTGGCGTACGCCTCTTTAGCCCGTTCAAATAACTTAATCATCTGCTGCAATTCCGTGTGTTCCGTGTCGGCGATGATCTGCTGCGCCGCCGCCAACTCCCGCCTGCCCATACACGCCTGCACCTCCGCCGCAATCTCGTGAATCCGCCGGTGGGGCGCGTCAAACGCCTTCAGAATCTGATTGAGCGCCCAATCGTCTGTCTTAAATTGGGTGTACCACTTGCCAAAGGCACAGAGATTCGGGTCGATGGCGCCGGTGAACGGTTCGCCGGTTTCGGTGGAACGGCGCAGGTTTTCCAGCCAATTGAGATGGTCGGCGCAGCGGGCGTCCATGAGGGCCGCAAACGATGCGATGTCTTCGACGATCGACGGCATGCCCAAGGTGCGCCGCAGGTCGCGCAACACGATGGCTACGCCCCGAAGAGAAAACACCCCGCGAATGTGCGACGGCTGATGGGGCATGGGGGTGACCGGCCCGGGGGTCACCAGGCTGTGGACCCCCGCGACGGGGGTGGCATACAGCTCGTCCCGCAGACGCACCACGAGCCATAAAGCGTCTAACTGCTCGCGGTTTTCGTCATAACTCGCTGTTTGATGATTCTTGGATGACATGGTCGTCTCACTGGCACGAAGGGCGATGACTCATTATCGGCTGGCCGCCGCCCCTCTGTGAGATTCCCTAAATCGCTACGGTAATTCCGAAGCACAGCGATTCGCCATCGAAGGTCTGGGGCGCGGTCGCCACTGCCCCCGCGACGAGTTCGACGGCCAGCACCTCATCCGCAATGGTCCGATGCAACGCAGCAATCGCTTGGGTCACCCCCGCTGTGCCCGCGTACACCACGCGAATGCGGTCGGCAATGTGCAAATCCTGGTCTTTGCGCTGCTGTTGAATGCGCCGAATCACTTCCCGCGCCAGCCCTTCCAGCCGCAGCTCGGGGGTCAACGCCGTCTGCAACGCCGCCACACAGCCATTCGCCTCCGCCACCTCGAAGCCCGCCGCGCCGCTCTGCTGCACCACCACCTGGGCCGATGTGAGCGTCACGGTCTGGCCGTCGGCCAACGGAATCTCAATCGCCTGTTGCGCGAGCAGGGTTTGTCCCCAAGCCGCCGCTTGCGCGGGCGTGGCGTTTACCAGGGCCTGGCGCACCGCCGGAAATGTGGTGCGCAGCTCGCGGCCCAGGGTGTCCACCGGCTTGAGTTTGTATTCCACCAACGCCGCCGTGCGCTCCAACACCTTGATTTGCTTCACGTTTAATTCGTCGGCCATCAAGTCCGCGTAGCGGGTAATCACCGCTGCATCCCCGTGGGATGGCAGGGCAAATTGGGCCAGCGCCAGGGGTTGGCGCACCTTGATACCCGCCTGGTTCCGCGCCGCGTGGCCCAACTGCACGAGGGTGGCCACCACCGCCATGTCGGCGACCAACGCCTCGTCAACCAACGACGCGTCCGCCGCGGGCCAGTCGCACAGATGCACGCTCACCGGCTCCGTCGGCACCACCCGCGCCACCAGGTCTTGATGGAGCTGTTCCGCCAAAAACGGCATGGACGGCGCCAAGAGCTTCGCCACCGTGGTCAAGCAGACATAAAGCGTCTGATAGGCCGCCGCTTTGTCATCGGTAAAGTTCGGCTGCCAAAAGCGCCGCCGCGACCGCCGCAGATACCAATTGCTGAGTTTTTCGACGAAATCGGCGATCGGCTGGGTGGCCCCGGGGGCGTCGTAGGCCTCGTAGGCGGCGGTGACCTGGCGGATGAGCAGTTGCAATTCGCTCAACAGCCAACGATCCAGAAAATCCCG
>DAIUCA010000111.1:5309-8459 GCA_036846405.1 Candidatus Competibacteraceae bacterium | reverse complement strand
GTGGCTGAAGGAGGCGGCGCTGAGCTCGGTCGACATCTGCCGGGCGCGCGCCTCGGCCGAGGCGTCGCCCACGGTGTTGCCGTCTGTCGTCTTGCCCTTGCGCTGGATGGCCCCGGTGACGAAGAGCAGGCTCTCCATGAGCGTGGTCTTGCCGGTGCCGCCGGGGCCCACGAGGGCGACATTTCTGATGGCCTGGTCACCGTTCGGATGTTGTACGCCCATGGTAGCCCCCTTTGTTGGTTTGCCCGGCGGCGCATCGCTCGGCGCCGCCTCGGGTTGTTGGTTTGCCCGGCGGCGCATCGTTCGGCGCCGCCTTCGATTGTCGCGTTGCCCGGCGGCGCGCCGGCTCGCCCGATCGGTCGGATAGTTTGCCGCGGTGTCGGTCGAAGGCAACCGAAATCATGCGATCGTCACGGTCACCCTCGGCTGCGTCAGGCTGGCGCTTCCGGGATTGCGTCGACCCGGCGTTTGGGTGAAACTATTGTTAATCGATCGAGGCCGCCTCCTCCGGCGCAAAGCGTGGCATCCGGGCCGCATTTGGGGCGGCTGGTGGGCCGGCACCTGGGGACTCGGCAGCTGGCCGCTCGGTGGCGTGTTGAAGGGATGGCGCGATGCACTGCTCTGATCTGGAGCGGTATTTGGAGGCCTGCCTGGACGGTCAACTGGGCGACAGCCGCCGGCGGTCGCTGAAGGACCATCTGGCGCTTTGCCGCAGCTGCCGGGAGCGGGTCGACAGCCTCCGGCAGTTCGAGGCCGAGCTGCAGCGGCGGCTCCGGTCGATGCGGCACGAAGTGTCGTTGTGGCAGCCTTTGGGGCTGGAGACGACGCCCGGCGCGGCGCCGGGAACAGGGCCGGGCCCGGTTCAGGGCCTCGTGGGGCCGTTGCGGCGGGTGCGAGCCACACCGCGCCGTGCAATCGCGGCCAGGCCAGCACCCCGCGCAGCAGTCCCAGCGCCCCTGCGATGACGGCGATCAGCAATAAACCGCCCCCATGCATCTCGGTGGCGGTCTCTACTGACTGGCCGATGACGATCCAGCCGCCGAATCCCGCCCACAGCAGCCCGTACCCCCAGAACAAACCGCCGATGCCTTGGCGTTCGGCGGGGTGCAGATCGCCGCGGTCGATGAAATAGGTGGTGGCGAGACTGCTTGCGGCGATCACGAAGACGCTCAAGCCGTCGCCGCGCAAAAAATCCTGCGCGCCAGACCACAGGGAAATCGTTTGCAGTTCGAGGGCGAGGAAATGGCCTGAGCTGCCCAGCAGTAGCAGGTAACCGAGCACCCGCGCCCAAAGGGTGTTTTGCATCAAGGCCACTTTCACCAGCACCACGCCCTCGATGCCCCAGAGGGCGGTGGTCACTTTTTCGTCGAAAATCAACGGGATGGTGAGGGTGAACAGCATCACCGCCAGCAGGGCGAAGGCGTGTTGTAACCGCGAAAAGGTGAGGGCGTCCCGCTGGGCGAGTTGCCATGCCAAGGCGGCGTAAATCGCGCCAAAACTCGCAGTAAATAGGGCCAGGGCGGTGGCATTGCCTTCAAACAGGCGGCTTGCCAGGAGCGTGGCGCTCAAGGGCACGCCGAACACCAGGCCGATGCCGAGACGGGGCGGGATGCGCGGGTCGCGGGCGGTGCAGATCACGGCTAGGGCGATGAATAGGGCGAAAAATCCCACCAAAAATGCGGTCGTCGTCGGGAACGCGTCGGTGGTGTAACGGCTCGCGCCCCACACCGTGCCCACGCCCAGGGTGAGCAGCGCGCCCAAGCGGGCCAAGTTGCCCCAGGGATGGGTCAGGCACAGCCCCACGATCACGCCGTTGAGCAGGCTGTAAAAGCCAAACAGCAGCGCGGGCGATGACGGCAAATCTTCGGTGAGTATCGGGGCGAGAAAGCCACCCAGCAGCGCAAAGGCGGCTAACCCCTCGGCCCGGCGGGTGTGGGCGAGGGCGATGCCCCCTAGGGAAATGGCGATCATCAGGGCGACGGCGGTGGAAAAATCCACGAGTTGCAGCAGGTGATGGGCCGCGAAGGCGCTTAAGTAGCCCACGCCGACCCCGGCGCCTTGGAGCACGATGCCGATGTCGCGGCGCAGGAACTGACCCAGCACCACGAGCGCCACCGCGAGCAACACCGCGCCAGCAAGGCGAATCTCCGCTGTAATGAACGCGTTCAGATACGCCAGCAGAAACCCCACGGCGGCGAGCAGAATCACGGCGCCCAAACGGCCAAAGGGGTTATCGCCGCCGAATTGCCGCAGCAATTCAGCCAAATCGACGACATTGGCTGCGGGTTCGGGCGGTAGCGGGACAGAGGGTAGCGGTTCGGAAAACGGCGGTTTAGCCATCGGGGGTGGCGGCGTCGGAAATGGCGTTTCGATGGGAGTTTCGGCGGGCCGCATACCCCGTCTGTACCGTTCGAGCTGGCTTATCCGTTGTTTCAACTGGTGCATCTCGAAGACCAGATAGCCCAACAGTCCCAAGAGCAGCAGCGATTCGGCGTGAAATCCGCTGCCCGACGCGATCACCAGAACGGTCAAAAAGACGTAAAGCACTATCATCGACGGCCCTCGGTTCAATTGCGGAATCACACTGTTATGTCAGGAAATACCTTTGGCCAATGTTTCACCGTCACCACCTTTGGCGAGTCCCACGGGGCGGCGTTGGGGGCGATTGTCGATGGCTGCCCGCCGAATCTGCCCCTGTCGGAAGCGGATTTACAGCGGGATTTAGACCGGCGCCGTCCCGGCCAGAGCCGTTACACCACCCAGCGCCAGGAACCGGACCAGGTGCGGATCGTGTCCGGCGTGTTTGAGGGCAAGACCACCGGCACGCCCATCGGGCTGCTCATCGACAACATGGATCAGAAGTCGAAGGACTACCGCAACATTCAGGATCAATTCCGCCCCAACCACGCGGATTATCCGTACCAGGCGAAATACGGCGTGCGCGATTATCGGGGCGGCGGACGGTCGTCGGCGCGGGAAACGGCTATGCGGGTCGCCGCCGGCGCGATTGCGAAGAAATATCTACAAGCGCAAATCGGCATCGAGATTCGCGGGTTTTTGTCCCAGCTGGGGCCGATTGCCACGGTGCCCTGGCCCCTGTCGCTGGACGATTTGCGGCAGCTCGATTGGGCGGCCATCGACGACAACGCC
>DAIUCA010000111.1:0-5299 GCA_036846405.1 Candidatus Competibacteraceae bacterium | reverse complement strand
TTCGGCCAGCCCGCCGCCTCCGTCGCGACCTATTCCGGCGGGTTACAGGAAGTCCCCGTCAACACCAAGGCTTTCCACGAGACCATCGACGACAACGCCTTTTTCTGTCCCAACCCCGCAAAGGTTGCCGACCTGGAAAATTACATGCAGGCGCTCATTAAGTCCGGCGATTCGGTGGGCGCGAAGGTCACGGTGGTGGCCCAGGGCGTGCCGCCGGGCCTGGGCGAACCGGTGTTTAGTCGCCTGGACGGGGAATTAGCCAGTGCCCTCATGGGGATTAATGCGGTGAAGGGCGTGGAAATCGGCGACGGGTTTGCGGTGGTAGATCAAGTGGGCACGGCCCATCGGGACGAAATCACCCCCGACGACGGTTTTCTCAGCAACCACAGCGGCGGCATCGTGGGCGGCATTTCTACGGGCCAGATTCTCGTGGCGAGCTTGGCGCTTAAACCCACGTCGAGCATTCGGCTCCCCGGGCGCAGCGTGGATCGCCATGGCCAGGCGGTGGATGTGGTCACCACCGGGCGTCACGACCCCTGTGTGGGTATTCGCGCCACGCCGATTGCCGAGGCCATGACGGCGTTGGTGCTGATGGATCATCTCCTGCGCCAGCGGGCCCAAAACCCCGACGCGTTGCGCGATAACCCGTTGATTCCGCTGCAAAAAATATGGTGAGCGCGGGGGCCTTTTACTTTGGCTACTTCGCGGCGCTGGGCATTTTCATGCCCTATTGGAGCGCGTACCTGACCGCGCGGGGCTTTAACGCCGCCCGCATCGGCGAACTCATCGCCATCTTGTTCTTTGTGCGGATTTTCGTGCCCCTCTTGTGGGGCTATTTGGGGGATCGCAGCGGGGCGCTCGTGGGCTGGATGCGTTTAAGCATTATCGGCGGCGCGGTGGCCTTTGCGGGTCTCTATGTCGCCGACGGTTTCTGGCAGCTCGCCGTCGTCATGCTGGTGTACAGCGCCTTTTGGAACGGCGCGTTGCCCTTGTTTGAAGCGCGGGTGCTGCGGGATTACGGCCCGCGCTATGCCCAAGTGCGGCTCTGGGGATCTTTAGGCTTCATGGTGGCCACGTTGGGGGGCGGTTACTGGCTCGCCGACCACCTCTCGGACTTGCCCACCTTGATGATTCTCGCCATGGGCGTCGCCATCGTCGCCACCCTCTACCTAAAAGAATCGCCCATGCCGACGCGGCCCGCCGTAGCCGTGTCGCTGCGCACGGTGATGGGGCGGCAAGACGTCATCACCTTGTATGTCGCCGCCCTGCTGATGGTGCTGAGTCACGGGCCGTACTACGGCTTCTTCGCCCTGTACTTGCAGCAATACGGCTACGACCTGCGCTGGGCCGGTGCCTGGTGGACCCTCGCCGTCGCCGCCGAAATGCTGGCCTTTGCGGTCGCGCCCCGCTTGTTGGGGTGGTTTTCGCTCAAAGCCCTGCTGCAAATCGCGTTTTTGGCGACGGCCCTGCGGTGGTTGCTCACGGCCACCTGGGCCACCGACAGCGGTGGGTGGCTCGCCGTCGCCCAATGCGGTCACGCCTTGAGTTACGCGGTGCATCACACGGCCACCATGGGTATTTTGCGACGCCATTTCGGCGACGCCGCCCAGGGGCGTGGCCAAGCCCTGTATTCGAGTCTGTGTTACGGCGTGGGCGGTGGGCTGGGGGGCTTGGTGAGCGGCTACTTATGGCTGTGGGGCGGCCCCACCCTGGCGTTGGGCGCCGCCGCCTTCGTAGCGCTGACGGCTTGGGCGCTAGTCACCACGTTACTCGCCGACGACTTCGTCCAAAATGCGGCGGCTTCTCCCTAAAACATCGCCACGTGCGCCATCCCAACGGAGTGCTTTCAATGACTGATATGCCCGCTGTACCCAACCCCACCCTAGCTAATGCCGCCCCGCTGGCGTTGCGCGTGATGACCGCGTCCCTGGCCGATGCCATCGCCGCGACCCAGGCCCAAGCCGTTGTGCTGCCGCTGCCCGCCGATTGGGGGGCCGAACGGGGCACGGTGACGGTTAAGGCGCCGCCCCCTGGGCTGGCCGTTGCCCATGCGCTCTACGCCGCGATCCCTGAGCAGGACGACGACGACGCGGCAGCGCAGTTGAGCGATTGCTATTGCCAGGCGCTCCAGTGGGCAGATCGCGACGCACTGCGCTGGGTATTCGCGCCCCTCGCCATCGACCAGGGGTATCCCGTGGCGGCGGCGGCGCGGATTGCCGTGGGCGAAATCGGCGCTTTTTTAGAGCAATCGACTCTGCCCCTCGCGGTGACCTGTGCCAGCGAAGACCCGGCGGTCACCGCGAGCTATCAAACGGCGCTCGATGACTTCAACGCTTTGCGTTTGCGCTTGGCGACGGCGGCGGACGCGCCGTTAGTGGCCCATTTCAACCAGCAAATGGCGTGGGAAACCGAAAAGCGGGTGTTGGCTGACGAGGTGGCGTTGGCGGGAATTTTGGGATTGTTAACGCGACCGCAATACGGCTTTTGGTGGATTGCCGAAGCGGTGCGGCCCAGCGGCGAACGGGACGTGGTGGGCACCCTCATGGTCACCTACGAGTGGACTAACTGGTCCAATGGGCTGATTTGGTGGGTGCAGAGCGTGTATGTGCGGCCTGACTGGCGCCGGCGGGGCGTCTTTCGGCGGTTATATCGCCGGTTGCAGGCGGTGGCCGCGCGGGACGAGCCATTGATTCGCGGATTTCGCCTATATGCAGAGCGCGACAATGCGCGTGCAATCCAGACGTATCGGGCATTGGGGATGCGGGAACCGCCCTACCGCCTCCTCGAAGACCTGCGCCGCCCATCGGCGGCATCGAACTAGGGCGAACCACCACCTCAGGAGCCGCCACCATGAATAGTCACGGCCACTTTGTCGAAAAAATGAAGCGCCGCGAAATTGCCGAAGAAAACGTCTATTTCGCCAAGCGCGACCGCGAATTACTCGAACAGTATCGCCGCCAGAAAGCGCAGCAAGCCGCGCCACCGCCGCCACCGGCCTCAACCAAGTAACTAGCTGCCTACCACACCCCGACCCCTGGTCGGGGTGTTTCGTTATGAGGCGGCCCGATAGGGCGAGTGGCTGGCACAGTCTGCCGCGTACGCGCGCACGGCGTCGGCTTCCCGCTGACAGTAATTGGCGATGGCGCGAGCAAAGCTCGGCTGCGCGATCCAGTGGGCGGAGTAGGTGTAGGTCGGCACAAAGCCTCGGCTGATTTTGTGTTCCCCCTGAACCCCGGGGTCGAACAGCGCCAAGCCCTCGCGGATGGCGTACTCGATGCCCTGGTAGTAACAGGTCTCGAAATGCAAATGAGGCAAATCCTGCAAACAGCCCCAATGGCGGCCATACAACCCTCGGTGGTCGCGGTAAAACAGCGCCGCCGCCACGGGCGTTTCATGGGCATCGCGGGCGGCGATGAGCATGACCTGACGGCCCAGCGCCGCGCCCACCTGCTGGAAAAATCGCTGCTTCATGGCCGGCACATTCCAATGGCGCTCGAAGGTGTCCGTGTAAAACCGATGAAATTGCGCCCAGAGCGCGTCGTCGATGTCGTCGCCGTGGTGACAGGTGAAATGCACGCCCTGTTTGGCCATGGCTTGCCGTTCTTGGCGGATGTTTTTGCGCTTCTTCGCCGTGAATTGGTCGAGAAAATCCTGAAAATCGCGGTAACGAGCGGTTTCTGTGCCGTTGTGCCATTGGAAATGACAGGCAAGCCGTTCGATGAGCCCCAGCTCCTGACAGGCAGCGCGGTCGGCTTCGTCGAGAAACAGCAGGTGCAGCGACGACAGCCCCAGCGGCGCGAGGGCCGCCAGCGCGTGGGTAAGCAGCATCGTGCGCGGAACCCCCGGTGTACACAGCAAGCGCGGGCCGGTGACCGGCGTAAATGGCATGGCACACAGGGCCTTGGGGTAGTAACGCAGCCCCTGCTGGTGATAGGCGTTGGCCCAGGCGTGATCGAACACAAACTCCCCGCGACTGTTGGTTTTGAGATACAGGGGCAGGGCCGCCACCAAGGTGTCCCCGTCGAACAGGCCCAGGTGCTGGGGCTGCCAATCCACGCCCGCGTGGACACAGCCGGTAGCTTCGAGGCCATGGAGAAAGGCGTGGCTGGTGAAGGGGTAATCGTGGTCGCGCAGGGCGTTCCACTGGGGGGCGGTCACGTCGGCAAGGACGATAAAACGGTGTTCCATAGAAAAATCATCGGTGAGGAAAGCAATTTTCTTGGGAGCGCATCCGTTTCAGGGGGTTCTCATGAACAAAAATCACGATAATCGTCCCTTGAGTTGCGCCGTCACACGCTGAGTTGCAGGAGATTTCCGTTGAGTCAAGTTCGTCGCCACCCCAAAACGCCGCCACCGCCGTCGGCGATCTCGTTGTTTTTACAAGCCTTTCCGCAAACCGTGGCGCGACTGCTCGGGTGGTCGTTGGGCGCCGTGGGCGTGGGCTTGGGGCTGTTGCTGCTGTTTTACGACCCGCAACAGGGGGCCGTGTGGCGCACGACGACGGCGACGACGGGGGCTGGGTGGCTGTGGCTGCTCCAAGGAATAGCGGATGTGCTCCATTACCTGGCGGGCGGTGGCGCGTACGGCTTGGCGGCGTTGCTGCTGGTGTTTGGAATACAGGTGCGTTACTGGCGCAGCGCCCCGTGGATCGACATGGAAACCGTGCTGTATCGCCTGGCGGGCGGCTTGGCTCTGGGGGTGGCGGTGTGCGGCTGGCTGGCGGTGGCGAGTGCGCCTAATGCGGGGGGCGTGTTTGGCCACACCATCGCCCAGGCCCTGGCCCTGGGGTGGGGCGATGTGGGCAGTCGGCTGTTTTTATTGGCGGCGTTCTTTGTGGGACTGCACCTGCTTACCGGCATCACGCCCCTGGGCCTGATCGACGCCCTGGGTAGCGCCCTGCTGTGGCTGCTGCGCCCGGTGACGGGCAGGGGCCCAGTAGTCGCTGCGGCCAAACCCCCCGCCGACGCGCCGTCAGTAGCGACGGCCCCCACGATGCCTTCTCTCGGGATCATGCCCCCGGCGGCGAAAACCAATCCCGCCCTGTGGCAAGCGCCGCTGCCGCCGTCTGATGTGCAGGAACTGTCCTTGAACTTGCCCCCCAAACCCTCATTGCCACCGGCCGATTTGCAGGAATTGCCACTCACCGTGTTGCCGCCCGCATCGTCTGCCGAACTGCCGCCGTTGCCCTCAGCCGTGTTGGCTGAATCGCCCACCGCCCCGATGCAAGAACTGCCCCTTGCCGAACCGCCCACGGTGCTGTTGCCGACGATTTCCCCGCCCACGGTGCTGTTGCCGACGA
>DAIUCA010000110.1:0-8487 GCA_036846405.1 Candidatus Competibacteraceae bacterium | reverse complement strand
CCTGGCGGATGAGCAGTTGCAATTCGCTCAACAGCCAACGATCCAGAAAATCCCGCTGTGCTAGGGGCACGGCGGGCCGATCCAGCGCAAAGCCGTCGAGGGCGGCGTAGGTGGTGAAGAAGCTGTGCACGTTCCAGAGGGTGAGATAGAAGCTGCGCACCACGTCGCCCACGAGTTCCACGGAAAACCGGCGGGGTTCGCCCGGACTGGCGGCGGTGTACATGTACCAGCGGAAGGCGTCGGCGCCGTATTTGTTGAGGACATCCCAGGGCGCGACGAAGGTTTCCGGGCGGCTTTTCGACATTTTTCGACCTTCGGCATCGAGAATGTGACCCAGACAAATCACGTTCCGATAGCTCAATTCGTCCCGCAGCAGGGTGGAAATCGCGTGGAGACTGTAGAACCAGCCGCGGGTCTGATCGACCGCTTCGCAGATGTAATCGGCGGGAAATTGCGCCTCGAACTGGGCGCGGTTGTGGAAGGGATAGCCCCATTGGGCGAAGGGCATGGCGCCGGAATCGAACCAGACATCGATGACTTCCGGCACCCGCCGCATGGTGCCGCGCTGGCCGTCGACTTCCACCTCCCAGGTGATTTCGTCCACATAGGGCCGATGGAGATCGAGTTCTGACAGATCGCGGCCACAGAGCTGGCTTAACTCGGCGCGGTTCTGCACGCACACTCGGTGGTCGATGGCCGGGTTGTCGCACACCCAAATGGGTAGGGGCGTGCCCCAATAGCGGTTGCGGCCGATGGCCCAGTCTTTCACCTCTTCGAGCCACTTGCCGAACCGCCCGTCCCGCACGTGGGACGGCACCCAATTGATCTGCTGATTCAACGCCACCAAGCGATCCCGAAAGGCCGAGGCTTTCAGATACCAGGTGGTTCTCGCCAGATACATGAGCGGCCCGCCGTCCCGCCAGCAGTGGGGATAGCTGTGGCGGTATTGGCCCGCGTGGAACATCAACCCCCGTTCTTTCAGATGTCTGATGATGACCTTGTCGGCGGCCTTAAAGTCCAGCCCGGCCACGAGGGTAACGGCATCGAGGAATTTGCCCTGGTCGTCCACGGTCATGAGCACCGGCAGCCCATATTTCCGCCCCAGTTCCAAGTCGTCGGCCCCGAAGGCCGGGGCCAAATGGACGATGCCCGTGCCGTCGCTGGTGGACACAAAGTCCCCCGCCACCACAAACCAGCCGGCTTTGTCCGTCGCCACGTCGGCAAACAGGCGCTCGTAACGCATGCCCAGGAGTTCACGGCCTTTCAGCGTCTGCACCACGGCGTAACCGCCGCCGGGCTGGACGCGGCTGGTGACCGCCGATTCCACCAGCGCCGCCGCCACATACAACCGTTCGGTCGACGCATCCGCATGTTGGCGACCTTCCAGCAGGACGTAATCGATGTCTGCGCCCACGGCGAGGGCCACGTTGGCCGGCAGGGTCCAGGGGGTCGTCGTCCACACCAAAAACGCCGTGTTTTCGGCATGTTTCACGGGAAAGCGCACAAAAACGCTGGGATCATCCACGTCCTTGTAGCCCAAGGAGACCTCGTGACTCGAATAGGGCGTACCGGAGCGGGGCGAATAGGGAACAATTTTGTAGTCTTGATAGAGCAGGCCGCGGTCGAAAAACTGCCGCAAAATCCACCAGACGCTCTCGATGTATTCGTTCTGATAGGTCACATAGGGCGCTTTCAGATCCACCCAATAGGCGATGCGCTCGGTGAGTTCTTCCCATTCCTGGATGTACTTAAAGACGCTCTCGCGGCATTTCTGATTAAACGCCGCCACGCCATAGGCCTCAATCTGCGGCTTTGCCGTGAGGCCCAATTGCTTCTCGACCTCCATTTCCACCGGCAGGCCGTGGGTATCCCAACCGCCCTTGCGGAGCACGAAACAGCCGGTCATGGCGCGATAGCGGGGGAACATGTCCTTAAAAGCCCGCGAGATCACGTGATGGCTGCCTGGACGGCCATTCGCCGTGGGCGGGCCTTCGTAAAACACGAAAGACGGGCCGTTTTGCCGCTGGCTCATGGAGCGTTCAAAAATCTGTTCGTCCCGCCAGAACTGCAACACGCGCTGTTCGAGCTGGGGAATATCGACTTGGGGTTTAACGGCGGTGAACATGGGAAAACATCCGAAAAAGAGTCAAAAGTCAGGAAAACGCGACAAATCACGCCGCAATTGTCTACGAAAAGGCCTTGTGGCCCGCGATCGCGGCCCAGGTTAATAGATTTCCGTGGACAACTATTCTGCAATTCAAAAGGTGCGCTATGGGTTTGATGAGCTGTATTCGATTACTGCTGTTGGTGGGCTGCGGGTTGGCCCACGGGGCCGTCGTCACCCAATTCATCGGTACCGATGATTTGTTGCTCGATCCGCCCCGCACGGCGCGGTTCATGGCTCAGCTGCGGGCGAATGGCGCGACGGCGGTCACGTTGCCCCTGGCGTGGCAACGGCTGCAACCCGCTGAAGACCGCTTCGATTTGGGCGTGTACGACGCGGGCCTCGATGAGGTCGTCAAGGCGGGCCTGAATCTCATCGTCATCCTGGACAGTTCCGGACGAAAGCTGCTCACCGCCGATGTCCAGATCACTGGCGAGCAAGCTGTGCCTGGGTGGCTGGTGGCGAACCATCCCACCGCGTTGAGCGTGGATTTTGAGGGCCAGCGGGATGGCAATCCGGATTACGCCGATACCGTCCATCTGCCCCCTCTGGAACGGTTTTATCGAGAGGCCATGGCCTATTACCGCCAGCGTTATGGGGACCGCATTCTCGGCTTTGCACCGGGCATCACCCACGAACTCGAGGTGAAATACGCCCAGCACGGGTATCGCTGGCAGAGTCACAGCGACGCGGCCAAGGCGGCATTTCAGACCTGGCTATCCCGCAACCGCCTGTCGTTCGCAGACAACGGGCCGCCAGTGATGAATTACGGCGTGGGCTTGTACGGCAACGCGCCGCCCATCGAACCCCGTTATCCGGCGTGGATGGCGTTTCGCGAGCAACAACTCGCCGATTATGTCTGCCGACTGACCGCCTGGATTCGGGAAAACGACCACCAGTCCTACGGCTATTTCGGCCAGAGCCTTTCCACCCACGACGGCATTTACGCCACCGGCGTGTTGGAGGAGGTGGTGGGCTGTTTCGATGTCATCGCCGTGGATTTCAACTTCTACGACGGTTGGCAAGCGACGCCCGACCCGCGGGTGCTGCCGCTGCTGGTGAATTACGCCCACCATCTGGGCCATCCCACCGTGCTCGCGGGGCTATATCTGGAACGACTGTATGTGGGGGGAACCACGCTCACGGCGGGGGAACAGGCGGCCATTCAGAACACCCTAGATCGGCTGCAACGGGAGCCCACGGCGGGTCTGGAAATCGGCAATGTGCCAGAAGCCGATTTGGCCACTTGGCAACGCTTTCAACTCGCCGCATGGCAAGCCCAGACGCCAACGCCTAAACCCTGGCGTGTGGGCCTCGTGGCCGGCAAATGGACCTTCTACTTGTGGCACGGCGACTATGCGTTTAAGCGCCAACAGCTGCTGGATGCGCTGTTAACCACCTACGACCTTTTGGTGCAGGACGGGCGATTTCAGGTGGATGTCCTTGGCGAAAAAGCGTTAATCGACAAGGACTTAATGGGCTATGACGCGCTGATTTTTCCCCATCAGACCACCTTTTCCGATGCGGCACGGGCGGCGATTTTCGACTATCACCGCCGAGGCGGACGGCTGGTGCAGGACATACAGTTCGACGCTTTTCAGAAAGATGGCACCCCGCGAAAAAGCGGCTGGGCCGACGACCGTTTCGGCATGGCGGGCCGCCAAGCCACCACGCGCGGGGATGTCTTCATCGTAGACGGTGCGCGGCGCCGTTTACCCGAGCAACCCAATCTGTACGCCACGGCATTTTATCTGAATCCCGCCCGAGGCTTTGAGTTACTCATGCCTCGATGGCCCGACTTGCAAGTGGGCTTGGGGGTGCGCGGTCCGAACAGCCTCGCCTTTGGTTTTCTGCCCCAGCTTGTAGAAGACGCTAAGGGCGATTTCTGGCAACGGTATTTCGTCACGACCCTGGCGGCGTGGTTGCCACCGGTAGTCCCAACAGCCGCTTCAACCGATCGGTCTGCCGAACAATCCAGCGAGATGCCAGGTAATCCCGTTCCCGAGTGAGGGTGGCGCATTGTTCTAATGTCTGAAAATGGTTCTGCTGCATGGATTCCAGACGCAGTCGCGTGTCGTGAATCACCTGATTTTGCGCCTGCAACACCAGCTGTACCTCGGTTTGCTGCTGATTGGCGTGGTCGAGGGCGTCTTGCGCCTGAATCAGCGTCGCCTCGTAGGCGTCGATCTGCTGGCGCAGGTTCTGGTTTTCCGCTTGCAGGGCAGCGATGTCTCGCTCAAAGCGGGCGATAATCTCGCGGGCTTCGTTAAACGCCTTCTGATGTTCGCGTAAATCGGCGTCGGTCTCGACAAACCGCCTCTGCAACGCGGCGTGTTCGTCGGACAGGCGACCATAATGGGCGACTTCCTGTTCGAGCCGCGCAATCGCCGTGCGCGCCTCACTAAACGCCTTCTGATGTTCTCGGAGATTCGCGTCGGTTTCGGCAAACCGCGTCTGCAACGCGGCGTATTCTTCCGGTAGACGGCCACAGTGGGCCACTTCTTCCCGCAGGGTCGCCGCTTCTTGCTCAAATCGTGCAATCACGGTGCGGGCCTCGTTAAACGCCTTCTGATGTTCCCGCAGACTCGCGTCGGTTTCGGCAAAACGGGTTTTCAAAGCCTCGTGGGCCCGTTCTAGGTCGGCGTACTCCGTCTGCCACTGCTGGTTTTGGGTCTGCAACTGCACCGTGCGCCCAGCTTCCGTGCTGTTAAACGCCCGCACGATGAATTGATAGGTGTCGGCTTCTGGAAACGCCGCCAGGTTCTGGCGCAACACCTCGGGTAACGCGAGCCAGTGATGGCTCAATTCCGTGTGCTGGGGCGCGACTCGGTGACGTTCCCACCGTTCTGGCAAATAGCCCGTCCGCAACAACAGCCCGTCTAAATCCTGGCGCGTGAAAAACCGCAGGTGGGTAAAGTCCAGTAGGCCCTTTTCCTGATAGGGAAAACGCCCCGCCAGCAGCTGGGCGACGAGGGCGCTGTGGGCCGCATTCGGCACGGAAATCACCCAAAAACCGTCGCTTTTCAGAAAGGGCCGCAGGGCATTGAGACAGCGTTCGGGGTCTTTCAGATGTTCGAGCACATCGGCGGCGATCATCACGTCAAAGGGGTCGTCCCCCAGACAGGCGGCCAAATCGAGCTGTTCGAGGTCGCCGACGATCAGGCGGTCACAGAAGGGACGGGCGCGTTCGGCGAGTTCGGCGTCGATTTCAATGGCGGTGACCGCGCAGCCGCGCGCCTGCAGAATCTGCGTCATGGTGCCCATGGCACAGCCCAATTCGAGTACGCGTTTTGGGGCGCCCACCAGCCGCAACACCTTGTTGGGGGTGTCGTCTGCGTCGGGATCGATGGCGTAGCTATATCGTTGCCAGTTGTGGGCAGTCATAAGTCCTCGAAAAAACCGACAAAAAGGCCTTTTATAGTGCCCCAATGTTCTGCCCATTGGATGTTGCCCCCATGACCTCCCCCCTTTTTTCCGACGCCGCCCTACCGACTTCGCCCGACTGGGTGCGCCGCTGTAGCGACGCTTGGCTGCGCGTGAAACACCAGCGCCCACTGATTCATGTGATCACCAATGCGGTTGCCGCCGAACGCACGGCGAACACCCTACTGGCGGTGGGGGCGATTCCCGCCATGAGTCTTGATGCGGACGAGATTGCCGAAAGCCTGCAACGTGCTCAGGCCCTGACCGTCAACTTAGGCACCCTCGACCCCCTGCGCCGCGCGGCGGTGTTGCGAGCCACGACCCTCGCCTATCAAAACCGCTGTCCCTGGGTGCTCGACCCGGTGATGGTGGATGGGTATCCCAGCCGCCGTGCCCTCGCCCAAGGGCTACTGTTTCAGAAACCCCTGGTGGTGCGCGGCAATGGGCGGGAAATGCAGGCCTTATCGCTTTCGCCCCACACGACGGTGGTGGCCCAAACCGGCCAAATCGATGTGATTGCCTACGAACAACGCCAGGTGCAGATCGGCAATGGCCATGGCTGGTTGGTGCAGCTCACGGCGGCGGGCTGTGCGTTATCGGCCCTGGTGGCGACGCTCATCGCCGTGGAACCCGATCCGCTGTTGGCTACGAGCGCGGCGTTGTTGGGCTATGGCATCGCGAGTGAGCTCGCCGCCGCCGACAGCCGAGGTTTAGGGGATTTTGGCTGGCGACTCATTAACGCGCTTCACGATTTGGACGAATTCGCGTTTAACGACCACGCCCGCCTGGTGCTCAAAGCCATCGCCTAGCCGCTCACCGCCGCCGCGACGGTGGGCCATTCCGCGCACTGCCGCGCGGTGGCTGCGGGGGCGACGGCGGTTCCACCAGCCCCACTTCTTCGAGCAACGGCTGCATCTCGGCTTCCGAAAACTCCCACACCATCCCGGAACGCAGGCGCGGCGGCAGCTCGATGGGGCCAAAGCGCACGCGAATCAAGCGTGTCACCGCAATGCCTTGGGATTCCCACAGCCGCCGCACTTCCCGATAACGGCCCTCCCGCAGCATCACGCGATACCAATGATTCACCCCGTCTTCGCTGCCGCCAGCGTCCACGATGGCCTCGAACTTGGCCGGCCCATCGTCGAGTTGCACCCCCGCTTTGAGCTGTTGCAGCACGGGTTCGGCCACGGTACCCAACACGCGCACCGCGTATTCCCGAGGAATCTGCCGCGACGGGTGCATTAAGCGATTGGCCAACTCACCGTCGGTGGTGAACAGCAACAGCCCCTGGGTGTTGAAATCCAGCCGCCCCACGGCGATCCAGCGGCCCGCCGATAAAGGCGGCAGATAGTTGAAGACGCTGGGGCGACCTTCGGGATCGTGGCGGGAACACACCTGACCGGCGGGCTTGTGATAGGCGATCACCTTTAGCGCGACCTGCCGCCGCAAATCGAGCCGTTGGCCGTCGAGGAAAATGGCGTCTTGGCGATCCACTTGAACCCCCAATTCGACCGCGTGACCGTTCACGGTCAATCGTCCTTCGCGAATCCAGGTTTCGATTTCTCGCCGTGACCCGAAACCGTAATTCGCTAAATACTTCTGCAACCGTTCTTTCATAAATGCCCGCGCGGATTCTCAAATGTTAGGATTTTATGAATGAGCGGCCATAAAACAACGAATTAAATCCGCCATTGCCGCTCGGTTTTTTCTCATCCAAAGGAGTCACTAAATGAGTTTGTCCCCAACGCCATTGCCCGAAGCGACCCCAGCCGTTACCGCCGCCCATGGCCCCCAAGCGGCCGCGGAGTTACGGGCGCAATTTGCGCAGCTCACAAGCGATTACACCGCGCTGTGCGACTTTCTCGATAGCCCCGCCCCGGACGCACTCGAGGCGCCGCGCCTTGATCTGGCTAACGCACTGAAATCTCTCGATTTTTCGCAAAAACTCGACGGGCTACAGCAGCGCTGGGACAAGGAATTAGCCTACGAATCGAGCCGCGCGTGGATGACGTTAGGCATCGCCACCGATCATCCGCAAGCGCATCGCCGTTTAATGCTCGAATTAGCCGAATTACCGCAATCGATACAGCAATTATTATTAGCGCCGACACATCATTCGATTGCCCTATCTTTTGTCGATCCCTTGGCCGACGAATTACCTCAAGAGCGGGAGACGGAATTAGCGGATGCCACGGGCATTATTATTCGCTTTCACGATGCCACGAGTGTTTTGCCGCTCATTCATGCGGCGTACGAGCCGCTCGATTTGGGGATTCGGCCGGCCACGGTGGATTACTTCCGCCAACAATTTCCCCGTCTTACGCCGCCATCGCGGCCCGCCGCCGCCGCCGATGCGTATCAGCGTCTCGCGGCGTTACACGCTACGGCTGCCCAGTGGACACGGCTGTTGGGACAGGTCCCGCGCTCGGTGACCGTGGAATCCCTCGCGGCGCTGCTCGCGTCGCCGGCGGTCATTGCGGTGAAATCGCTGGGGTTATCGCTGCCCCACGCCACGGCCCATGCGCTGACTTGGCGGGTGGTCGATGTGGACGTGCTGGCGCTACCGACGCCCGAGGCGCCGCCCTTGGATGCGCTGTTGATCGCGAGCGACAACGGGGACGCCCTCGCGGCCCTGCGAGATGCGCGGGCAACCCTGCGGGCGATTCCCACGGAAACCTACGCATTGCCGCTCACGGCGCCGACCACGGTGGTGGCGCGATTGACCACGGCCGTGTTGGCCTGGCGCGAGGCACAGCAACGCGCTTGGTGGCAGGCGGTCGCCGCCGAACTGGCGCCAATTCAGCCCCTGTGCGCGACGGCACTCGCCACCCTGGGGCAACTCGATCAATGCCGTGATCACCACCGCACCCTGCACGCAGCCACCCAAACCCTGCGAGAAC
>DAIUCA010000109.1:0-8515 GCA_036846405.1 Candidatus Competibacteraceae bacterium | reverse complement strand
CGATGAGTGCGACAAAGTCAGCCATCAACTTGAGAGAATCTGCCATGCGCTTTTTCACCACCGAAGGCCCAATTCGTCATAAAAAAAGAGCGCGATCCGAAGTTAAGGAATCGCGCCCGCAGGGAAGAGCAATCACCGCCTATTTGACGGGGAACGCCGCCGCCGACAGCAACACATCTCCCTTGGCGCCCACGATGGGCAGCGGCGCGTAGGTCATCCCAAATCTTCAGACGTGAGCGCGCACCGCTCATGGGATTGCCTCGGCCCTAACGCCGCTTGGCGACTAAAAATCTGAATTGCCCCCGGCTGCACAGCGATTTCGCGCCACGCCAAGGCCAGGGGCACGCCGTCGATTGCCAACCGCTGTGGGGCATCCGCCGCCTGCCGTGCGACCACTCCCCCTTCCCATCGATGATGCGCCGTCACCTGGCCCAGGGCCGCCCGCCCGAGTTGCCACAGCGCTTCGCCTCGCCCCCGCGGGAACCAGCGCCACAGGGCCATGTCGCCGTCATCCATCTCTCGGTTAAATAAAGGCTGATCTCGCCAATACCGCCCGTTGCTGGCGATCAACTGGCGCACCGGTCGCGGGTCAACGCGCTGATGGGGCAAAGCCAGCGACAGCGCCGTGCCCCGCTCCCCCTGCTGCCACCAGGCCACCGGCGCCGACAGTTCCACATGGTTCAGCGCGTACACCATCCCCGCGTCGTGGCGCACCGCCAATACCGCCGCTGTCCGGGTCTGACGTCCCAATAGGGCCTGCACCGCCTCGTCTATCTGCCCCTGTTTCAGATTGCGCAGCGCGTCTTGCGGCGATCCCAACGGCAATAAACCCATCTGCACCGTCTCTGTCTCAATCTGCTCTCGCCGCGCGTGGTCCAGCAGCCCGTTGAGCACGCGATGATGAAAGCCATCGTCCCCCGCGCTGATGAAACACCGTTCCCCCAGATCCAACAGCTCGGCCACCCATTCGGCAATGGCCTCATCAAACTCCACCCAGCGGGTTTGCAGACTCCAACCGCCGCTCCGCAGCCAGTTCATCGCCCGTTCCAGAGACTGGCGGTGGCGATTTGGCAGCGTCGCCCGCACCAGCACGGTGGCCGCTCGCATCTGAACCATGGGGGCGCTACAGCATGTTGAGTTCGAGCTTGGCTTTGAGCGACATCATGTCCTGGGTCCACGAGGGTTCCCACACGAGCTGCACGTCCACCTCGCCCACGCCCTCCACGGTTTTCACCGCATTGCGCACCCATTCGGGCATCTCGTTGGCCACCGGACAGCCCGGTGCCGTCAACGTCATCTGCAACGCCACCGCCCTCTGGTCGTCGATCTGCAAGTCGTAAATCAGCCCCAATTCGTAAATGTTCACGGGGATTTCCGGGTCGTAGACCGTCTTCAGCGCCTGCACGACCGCTTCTCGCAGCTCATCCACCGACCGCGTCTGTTGGGATGCTGCCGCGAGTTCGGGATTCGCCCGCTGCTCTTCGGGGCGAATTTCCTGGTTCAGAAACATTAGATCCTCCTGCCGCATGACCATGGGTTATTGCGCGAGTATTTGCCGAACAACGGCGAGCTTTTCAAAGAAAAAATCGATTTCCGCCGCCGTGTTGTAGGCCGCAAACGAGGCCCGCGCCGTCGAAGTGACCCCGTAACGCCGCAACAGAGGTTGAGTGCAGTGATGCCCCGTGCGCACGGCGATGCCGTATTGATCCAGCAGCGTGCCGATGTCTTGGGGATGGGCGTCGTCGCACACAAACGACAACACCGCCGCCTTGTGGGCCGCCTGGCCAATCACCCGCAGCCCCGGCGTGGCGAGGGCCTGGGCCATGGCCTGCTGCAATAACTGCTGTTCGTGGGCGGCAATCGCGTCCAACCCCCACCGATTCACCCAGTCGATGGCCGCTCCCAGGGCGATCGCTTCCACAATGGGCGGCGTCCCCGCTTCAAACTTGTTCGGCAACGCCGCATAGGTGGTCTCGGCAAAATCCACCCGATCGATCATGTCGCCGCCGCCGTTGTCCGGCGGCATGGCATCTAGCCACTGTTCCTTGCCGTACAACACGCCAATGCCGTTGGGGCCGTAGAGCTTGTGGCCCGAGAACACGTAGAAATCGCAGTCCAGGGCCTGGACATCCACCGCCAGGTGCGGCACCGCTTGGGAGCCGTCCACCACCACCGGAATCCCTCGGGCATGGGCCATCTGAATCAGCAAGTGAATCGGATTAATCGTGCCCAGGGTGTTAGACACATGGGTCAGCGCCACCAGCTTCACCGGCCCCGCCAGCAGCCGTTCGTAGTGATCCAGATCGAGATCGCCCGTCTCATCCACCCGCACCGGCGCCAGTTCAGCCCCGACGAGTTGCCAGGGCACGATGTTGGCGTGGTGTTCCATTTCAGACACCACCACCACATCCCCCGACTGGAGCCGCGGTTTCAGAAAGCTCCTGGCGAGCAGATTCAACGCCGCCGTCGCCCCGCCGGTGAACACAATTTCGCGGCTATGGGCGGCATTCAGAAAGGTCTGCACCGTGTCCCGCGACAAATCGAACGCCCGCGTGGCTTCCTCCGCCAGGGTGTGCACCGCCCGATGGATGTTGCCGTAGCTATGGCTGTAACAATGGGTGATGGCGTCGATGACCGTCTGGGGCTTCTGGGTCGTGGCCGCGTTATCCAGATACACCAGGGGCTTACCGCGAATCTGGCGTTGCAGAATCGGAAACTCCGCCCGCAAGCGCATCACATCCAGGGGAATATGAGTCGCCGCGTTCATGGTTGATCCTCGCCGAGTTGTTGGGCGAGCACGGTATCTAACCGCGTTCGCAGGGCCTCGACGGTGAGGCTTTCAAAGGTTTCCGCCGCAAACGCCCGCACGAGCAGGCGCTGCGCCACCGCCTTCGGAATGCCCCGCGCTTGCAGATAAAACAGCGCGTCTTGATCCAGAAAGCCGGTGGTTGAGCCGTGGGAACATTTCACGTCGTCCGCGTAGATTTCTAATCGCGGATTCGATTGGCCTTGGGCCTGGGGCGAGAGCAGCAGATTCCGACTCTGTTGGAAGGCGTCGGTTTTCTGCGCGCCCTTCGCCACGTAAATCAGCCCGTCAAAATGGCCTTGAGACCGGTCTTGCAGAATAAATTTGAAGTTCTGATGACTCGTGGTGTGGGGCACCGCGTGGTCAATCACCACATGAAAATCGGCAATGCGCTGCCCCTGACCCAGCCCCAAGCCAAAGAGGCTGCAATGGGCCTGTTCCCCGCGCAGCGCGACCGCCACATCCGTGCGGCTCACGCCCCCGGCAAAGTTGAGCAGGTGCACCTGGGCGCGACTGCCCCGCGCCTGCTGCACCTGCAGCGTGCCCACGTGCACCGATTCCGCGCTGTCGAATTGGAGCTGCACATAATTCAGCACCGCGTTTTCGCCCAAAATGAAGCGCGTGTGGGGACAGACAAAATATCCGTCCCGCCCGCGATATTCGGCGACCACCGTCGCTTGAGCGCCGGCTTCCAGCACCACCGTGCTGCGGGGGTAATTCGCTTGCCCCTGGCCCTGGCTCAGAAAAATCCATTGCATCGGGACATCGAGCACCGTGTCCTGGGGCACGGTAACAGCGGTTTCATCGGCAAACAGCGCCCGATTCAGCGCGTAAAACGGGTTCGCCGCGAGGCGCAGCGGGTCGGCCATGTCTCGCGCCAGGGACGACTCGCCATTGGGCAACATGCCAAATTCAGGCTGGCCGTAGCCGTTAGAAATCACCCGCCGCGGGCTCGCTTCGGCGAGGGCGGGCGGCAAATCGGCGGCGACAATCGTCTGATCCGTCGCCAACGACAGGGCGACCTCGGCCAGGCGGGGCGCGAGGGCCAGCGACCGCCAGGCTTCCTGTTTTCGGTGGGGCAATCCCAACTGCAAAAATTGGCTAAACGCCTGTTGCCGCGCGTCTTTTTGGGCCACCGACGCGTGTTGATGACGGGTCATCGCGGCGTCGAACTGCTGGTGCCACGGGGCCAACGCCGTGTCGTCCGCCGTCATGGGGTGGGTACCGCTTCGTCGTACATGGCGTAGCCCTGGGCCTCGAGTTCGAGGGCCAGTTCTTTGCCGCCGGACCGCACGATTTTCCCGCCCTTCAGCACGTGCACCACGTCTGGTTCGATGTAATCCAACAGTCGCTGGTAATGGGTAATCACGAGGAAGCTGCGGTCCGCGCCGCGCAGCGCGTTTACCCCTTCCGACACGGCTTTAAGGGCGTCGATGTCGAGGCCAGAATCGGTCTCGTCGAGAATCGCCAGCTGCGGTTCCAGCACCGACATCTGCAACACCTCATTGCGCTTCTTCTCGCCGCCGGAAAAGCCCTCGTTCACCGGACGCTTCAGAAAGTCCGGATTCATCTTCACCCGCGCCACGCGCTCGTTGACGAAATCCCAGAACTCTAAAGCGTCCATTTCCCCCAAGCCGCGATATTTGCGCACCGCATTAAGGGCCGACTTCAGAAAATACAGATTATTTACGCCGGGAATCTCGATGGGATATTGAAACGCCAGAAATAGACCTTCGCCCGCGCGGGCTTCCGGATCGAGTTCCAACAGCGGTTGCCCCTTAAACAGCACCTCGCCGGCAGTCACTTCGTAGCCCTCGCGACCCGCCAAGAGACTGGCGAGGGTCGATTTCCCCGAGCCGTTCGGCCCCATGATGGCGTGGACTTGGCCCGGTTCGATCTGCAAGTCAATGCCGTGGAGAATCTGCTTGCCGGTTTCGGCCAGTTGGGCGTGGAGATTGGTAATTTTAAGCAATGGATTCATGGCGATTTCTCGCGCCGGCCCTAGCCGACGCTTCCTTCGAGTTTGATTTGCAAGAGTTTTTGGGCTTCTACGGCGAACTCCATGGGGAGCTCCTTAAACACCTGTTTGCAGAAGCCATTCACGATGAGCGACACGGCGTCTTCTTCGGACAGGCCCCGCTGCTGACAGTAGAAAATCTGGTCTTCGCCGATTTTGGAGGTGGTCGCCTCGTGTTCCACCTTGGCCGTGGGGTGCTTCACCTCGATGTACGGGAAGGTGTGGGCGCCGCATTGGTCGCCCATGAGCATGGAGTCGCATTGGGAATAGTTCCGCGCCCCCGCCGCCGTCGGCGCAATCCGCACCAGACCGCGATACACGTTCTGGCTCTGGCCCGCCGAAATACCTTTAGAAATGATCGTGCTTTTGGTGCGCTTGCCAATGTGGATCATCTTGGTGCCGGTGTCGGCCTGCTGATGGTCTTTGGTGACCGCGACCGAATAGAACTCGCCCACGGAATCGTCGCCCCGCAGCACACAGCTCGGATATTTCCAGGTAATCGCCGAGCCGGTTTCCACCTGGGTCCAGGAGATTTTCGACCGTTTGCCCTGACACAGCCCGCGCTTGGTGACGAAGTTGTAGATGCCGCCGCGGCCGTCTTTATCGCCCGGATACCAGTTCTGCACCGTGGAGTATTTGATCTGCGCATCGTCCAGCGCGATTAACTCGACCACCGCCGCGTGGAGCTGATTTTCGTCCCGCTGGGGCGCGGTGCAGCCTTCCAGATAGCTCACATAGCTGCCCACGTCGGCGACGATCAGCGTGCGCTCAAACTGGCCGGTGTTGGCGGCGTTGATGCGGAAGTAGGTGGACAGCTCCATGGGGCAGCGCACCCCCTGGGGGATGTAACAGAAGGAACCGTCGGAAAACACGGCGGAGTTCAGCGCCGCAAAGTAGTTGTCGGTATAGGGCACGATGCGTCCCAGATACTGGCGCACGAGTTCGGGATGTTCCTGCACGGCTTCGGAAAACGAGCCGAAGATGATGCCTTTCTCGGCGAGGGTTTTCTTAAAGCTCGTGCCCACAGAGACGCTATCGAACACCGCATCCACGGCAATGCCGCTTTTCACGCCGCTGAGAATTTCCTGTTCTGCCAGGGGAATGCCGAGTTTTTTGTAGGTATCCAGAATCTCCGGATCCACCTCATCCAGACTTTTCGGCAGGTTCTTTTTGGGCGCCGCGTAGTAGGAAATCGCCTGATAGTCGATGGCGGGGTAATGGAGATGGGCCCAATCCGGCGGCGTCATGGTGAGCCAGTGGCGATAGGCCTCTAAGCGCCAATTCAACAGCCATTCGGGTTCGTTTTTCTTTGCAGAAATCGCCCGCACCACGGCCTCGCTGAGACCGGGCGGCATTTGGTCCTGCTCCACGTCGGTCACAAAGCCGTAGGCGTATTCGCGGTCGGTTAAAGCTTCTAGGGTTTCAGTGCTCATAGGGATTCCTTCAGCGCAGTCGCAACGCGCTGTAACGGGATGAAATGAAGAATCTGATTGGCGCTTTGGGGCTGGCTCAAGGCGGCGAGCGAAATACCCGCGAGGGCTTGGCCGACCGCCTGGTTGATTTGCTGCCAGTGGCCGCTCAACTCGCAGTGGTCGCTCACGGCGCATTGATCCAGGGCCACGGTGCAGGCGGTGAGGGCCAGGGGGCCTTCAAAGGCAGCGATGAGGTCTGCCGCTGAAATGGCCGCTGCCGGCCGCGCCAACTGGTACCCGCCGTTGGAACCCCGCTGGGATACCAACAGCCCCGCCCGTGCCATCACCTTCAACACCTTGCTCACCAAGGGCAGGGGCAGGTGGCATTCTTGGGCGAGGGTCGCCGCACTCTGGCCCCCATGCCGCGCCAAGTAGGCCGCGAGCACCATGCCGTAGTCGGTTTCGCGTTTGATTTTGAACATGGCCCCGCCGTGCAATCAGTACTGGTTTAGTCCGGTTTAGATTAGGCCCAGGCCAGGTTGTTGACAAGATCACTCGGGAATAACCCGATAGACGAGGAATAACCGCCTGGGGACGATGTCATTGGTTTTGGCGTCCGCTCGGACGTTTTACGCAATCGGAAGACTTCCCCATGAGACCGACCTCCCCGTTTTCCCCCTGGGAACCCCTGTTTTGGACCATTGAAAGCAGCCTGGTCGCCACCGCCGTGGTGTGGGCGGTGCAGTGGCGCCAATGGCAAGCCTGGCAACAATTGATTTGTCATCGGCGACACAGCTAAGCGAGGGCGTCGGCAAGCCCTTGGGGAAATTGGCGATAGTCCACTTGGCGCACAAGGGCGTGGGCAACGCGCTCCACGCGCCCCGCCGCGAGGGCAAGACCGCGCACGACGACGCCCTGGCGCCGCAGCCCTTGGAGCACCTCGTCGTGCGTCGCCGCCCACCGACTGGAAATCAGTAACAGGCCGCTCAACTGCGGCCCTTGGGCGATTAATCGCTGGGCGAGCCGTCCGAAGGGGCGCGTCTCGTCGGGCTGCACCACGGCGAGTTGCCGCAACAGTCCCAGGGCGTCGCCCCCGTCGCCGCGCCCCTCGTGCAGGACATCGCCGAGAAACAGCCGCAGTTGGGTGTCCTGAAACCAACGGCCCGCCACCAGCGACGCCGCCACCGCACAGCCCGCTTCAAACGCCGCCTCGTCTCCATCGTCGAGGGCGATGCCGTAACGGCGCTTGGCGGGCGTGTCGTATTCCGCCACCACCGGCACGCCCCGTTGGGCAAAGCGTTTCCATTGAATCCGGCCCAGGGGATCCCCCGGACGGTAATCCCGCACCCCCCGCCATTCGGCCTCGTCGCCCTGTTGCATCGCCCGGTGCTGTTGACCGCGATCCTGTCTGGCGAGACCCAACGGCGGCATGGGCAGGGGATAAATCGGCGGCAGCACCAGGAGCGTTTGAAGCAGACTCTGCCGCGTGACCCGATAAAACAGGCCCAGCGGCTCCGGACGGCGCAGATAAATCGCCGAAAAATGCAGTTCGCCCCGCCGCCGAGGCGTGAGCGTGGCGGCAACACGGGTGAGCTGGCCTGTCGACAGCGTCGGCAGAGACATCGCGTCGGGGATCGCTCCCTGGGCAGTCCGCACCAGTTCCCGCCAGCGGGGGTAATGGCTCATGTCGTCGCCCGGGCGCAGGGCCTGTTGCAGAGCGACCGCCGTCGGCCAAGCCCCTTGTAGTTCGTCTTGTGCGGACAACGACTGTTCCGCCTGGGAACGGTCGTGGCGCAGCAACCAAAAATAGGTGAGCGGCTGATCCCGTTGGGCGAGGGCCGGCAGGTGGCGTTGCACCGTAAAGCGGGTGCGCCAGGGCCAGTAGCGCAGCAGCCACGCCACCAGCAACAGACCGGTCATAGCGGCAAACACCTGGTGGGCGAGGTTTTGGCGGGTATCGACGCCCACCACCCCGCTGGCCAGCCACAGGGCAAATGCCGCTTCGCCCCGTGGGCTGAGGTGGCGTGCTACCCAGGTTTCCCAAGCCAACACCCGAGGAAAGTGGCGGAAAAATCGCCGCCGCCAGCCGCCCAGCGGGGGGGTCACGACGGATCGCGCCCGAGGATTTGCCCCAGCAGCCGTTCCCGCTGGGTTTGGTCGTGGCGCAGTTTTTCGGCAGTGGACCCGTGGACATCGAGGACATGGACGAAGAGCCGATGGGCCGAAGGCACCGGGTCGGCGGTTGCCCCGGGCACGGTGGCAAAATCCACCACCAGCTCG
>DAIUCA010000108.1:6499-8537 GCA_036846405.1 Candidatus Competibacteraceae bacterium | reverse complement strand
CGCCGGTGGCGTCGAGCAGTTGGGCGAGGAAGTGGCTGCAGGAGGTTTTGCCGTTGGTGCCGGTGATGCCGATGAGGTGTAGGCGCCGGGACGGCTGGCCCACGGCGCGGTCGGCGAGGGCGGCAAGTTGGCAGCGCAGATCGGGCACGGCGACCAGCGGCACCGGGCCGTCGGGGAGCGCGCTGGCGTAGGGCGGTTCCCACAAAACCACCGCTGCCTGAGCCGCCACGGCGGCGTTGTAAAAGTCAAGGCCGTGGTGCTGTTGCCCGGACATCGCGCAAAACGCGCCCTGCATGACGAGATCGCGGCTATCGCTGGACAGGCCGTGAATCGGCAAGGCCGCCAGGGTTGGCGGCAGGGCGACGGTGGGCGGCAACAGGGTCGCGAGGGGTGCGGGCGTGGGAAAGCGCAGAGCCATTACCGACGGCTCGTCTTCACGGGGGCGGGTTCGACGGGGGCGTCGGGCGGCACCTGCAACAGGCGCAGGGCGTGGCCCATGACCTCGCTAAACACGGGCGCGGCGACCAGGCCGCCATACACCTTGCCTTTGGGTTCGTCGAGCATCACCACCATCACCAGACGGGGGTCGCTGATGGGCGCCACACCGGCAAACAGGGCGAGATAACGGCTGCGGTCGTAGCGGCCATTGATGGCCTTGTGGGAAGTGCCGGTCTTGCCGCCCACCCGATAGCCCGGCACGGCGGCGAGGCGGGCGGTGCCCTGTTTGCTCACGGTGGCTTCCAACATGCGGCGCACGGCGACGGCGTTGTCGGCGGACAGCGCCCGTTGGCCCTCCGGCGGGCTGTCGCGCTTCACGAGGGTCGCCGGATAGCTCATGCCGTCGGCGGCGAAGACGCAGTACGCCCGGGCGAGCTGCACCAGGTTGACCGACAGGCCATAGCCAAAGGTGCGCGTGGCGTAGTCAAACAGGCCCCAGCGCTCGGGTTTGGGCAACACGCCCCGCTGTTCGCCGGCAAAATTGAGGCCGGTGGGCTGGTTAAAGCCGGAGGCGGTGAGTACCTGCCAAAACTGGGCGGCGGGCACGGCTTGGGAAAGGCGGGCGACGCCCACGTTGCTGGACTTGGCGACGATGCCGGTGAGCGACATCCGCCCATAGCTGCGCGGGTCGCGAACCCGGTGTTTGCCCACTTGAATCGAGCCGGGCAGGTCGAGCATGGCGTCTTGTTTGAACTGTCCCGACTCCAACGCGGCCGCGACCATGAACGGTTTCATGGTGGAGCCTGGCTCAAAAACGTCGGTGACCGCGCGGTTGCGCAGGGCGCCCGGCGTGCGTTGGGTGCGGTCGTTCGCGTTGATGGTGGGCACGTTGGCGAGGGCCAAGATTTCCCCCGTGTGGGGATCCATGACGATGGCGGTACCTGCCTTGGCCCGGTGTTCGGTGACCGCTTTGGAGAGGGCCGTGTGGGTGAAGTACTGGAGGCGGCTATCGATGCTCAAGGTGAGGTCTTGGCCGGGCTGGGGCGGTTCGATGACATGCAGGTCGTCCACCTGGCGGTTGTAGCGATCGCGCACCACTTGGCGTTTACCGGGCGTGCCTTGCAACACGGAGTCGTAGGCGAGTTCGAGGCCCTCTTGGCCCTGGTCGTCGATGTTGGTGTAGCCCAACACGGAGGCCGCCACGTCTAGATCCGGGTAATAGCGCCGAAACTCGCGGGCGCGATACAGCCCGGGGGTACTGCCCAGGTTATCCATCACCCAATCCACCTGGTGGGGCGGCAGATGGCGGGCCAGGTACATAAAGCGCTTGTCTTTGTACTGTTCGAGGCGGGCGTGCAGTTCGGCGGGAGGAATACCGAGGGCGTGGGCGAGGGGGGCGTGTTGCGCTTGGGCGGGCAGGAAAAACAGCGGATCAACCCACAGGGAATCCACGGCGGTGCTCACGGCGAGGGGCCGTCCTGCCCGATCCAAAATCATGCCCCGATGGGCTTGTAAGGCCACGTTGCGTTGATAACGGCGATTGCCTTCGCCTTGCAGAAAATCGCGTTCGATGAGTTGCAGGTGAATAGCGCGGCCAAGG
>DAIUCA010000108.1:0-6489 GCA_036846405.1 Candidatus Competibacteraceae bacterium | reverse complement strand
GCTGGGGGGGACTCAAGCGGATTGGGTTCATGGGCGGAGCGGCTCCACATTCGCGGGGGCGGGCGGTTCAAGGCCTTGGGCGCGGGCAGCAGGTTCGAGGCGGGCGGGGGTGGTACGGGCGCTCAATTCAGTGCGCAGGGCTTCCCGTTCCGCCAACAGGTTGTCGTAGCTCAACCGCAGGGTTTGGAGCTCGCCATGGCGTTGGCGCGTGAGGTGTTTGCTGTAAATCAAACTCGCGCCGCTGGTGAATACCGCGACAAGCAGGACGAGCAGTAAACCGTGGTTCATGGGATGAACTCCGCGGAGGGGGGAAGGAAGGGACGACGTTCGGCGACGCGCAGCCACGCGCTGCGGGATCGGGGATTTTGCTGTAGTTCGGCATCGCCCGCGGCTTGCTTGGGCAGGAGACGCAGGGGCCCCAAGGCGACCTCGCCCGTCACCGGCAGGTCGAGGGGCAGGGCGGGACCGTGGGCGGCGTCTTGAAAGAAGCGTTTCACCAGACGGTCTTCGAGGGAATGGAAGCTGAGCACGGCGAGGCGGCCCCCGGGGGCCAAGGCGGCGAGGGCTTGGGGCAGGAGCCGTTCGAGTTGGCCGAGTTCGTCGTTAATAAAAATGCGCAGGGCTTGAAAGCTGCGGGTGGCGGGGTGCTTGTGGCGATGGCGACTGGGTGCGGCTTGGGCGATGAGGTCGGCCAGCTGGCGGGTGCGGGTGAGCGGATCAATCTCGCGGGCGGCCACCAGCTGGCGAGCAATGGGACGGCTCAGGCGCTCTTCGCCGTAGCGCCACAGCACGTGGGCGATGTCTTGGGCGGTGGCGGTCGCAAGCCAATCGCTTACGGGCTGGCCCTGGGTGGGATCCATGCGCATATCCAAAGGGCCATCCTGTTGAAAGCTGAAGCCGCGGGCGGCGGTGTCGAGTTGGGGCGATGACACGCCCAAATCCACCAAAATGCCGTCTACGGCGGGCCAACCTTGGCGACTGAGATGGTGGGCGAGCTGATCGAATGGCCCGTGCATCAGCGTTAATCGCGGGTCGTGAAAATGCGCGAGGCCATAGCGAATGGCGTCGGGATCGCGGTCGAGGGCGAGGAGCTGGTCGTCGGGAGCGAGGGCTGCAAGGAGTGCAGCGGTGTGGCCGCCGCGACCAAAGGTTGCGTCGATCAATCGGCGGGGGCGCGTCGGGGTCGCGGCGTCAGTCACCAGAGCGGCGATGACGGCATCGCACAGCACCGGCTGATGGGGCGGCAACACGACGGCGGGAGCGTCGCCCATGGCGGCCTCGCGGAGAAGGGGAAGGGAAGGGAATAAGGCGGTTGCCCGTTGACGCGGATTGACGGGGAAAAATTGCAAACGGGTTCTCATATTTTTCGACGAACTCCGGCGAAACCGATCAACCAACGCGGTCTTGGCGCGGCGCTGGGATGAAAAAAATGGGTGCACAAACAGACAGTTGTAATTCTGCGACTTTGTTGCAGCCGCACGAATTTACCGATTAGAAAACTTACGGAGGGGAGAAGGTCGATAAGCCGGGTTCTGTCGCGGATCGTCATTCATCTAGGCCGGCCGTCACCGATCGGCTCGAGCGACCTACCCGAGCGCCAAGCGGACCGCTTGAATCCACGCCCTATTTGGTCTTGCTTCCGGTGGGGTTTACCTCGCCATCGCTGTTACCAACGACGCGGTGCGCTCTTACCGCACCATTTCACCCTTACCTCGCCGCCTGTCCCCTTGCGGTTGAGGCTAAACGGGGCGGTATCGTTTCTGTGGCACTGTCCAGCGGCTCACGCCGTCCAGGGGTTACCTGGCACCGCGTCCTGTGAAGCCCGGACTTTCCTCCCCGCCTTGCGGCGCGGCGACGACCTGACCTTCTCCCCGCCCCGATTCTGACGGCAACGCGCCGTGGGGCGCAATCAGGGCAATCGCCCTTGCAACACCGCAGCGCAGGCGTCGGGAAGCGTCGGTTTGGGTCGGGCGGGGACGGCGGGTCGGGCGGGGGGGGGATTGCGAATGGCTTCCTGGATTTCGGCGACCCAGCGGTCCAAATCGGCGTCGCAGCCGACAGCCTGGGGATCGAGGGGAGGTTGGCTGTCGCAGCGGGGACTGTCCGACGGGCAGCGCAGGCGCACGTGGAAATGGCCGTCGTGACCCGGCCAGGCCCGCACCTTGTAGAGCCAACGGGGATTGGCTTCCGTGCGGCACAGGTGCTGTTTGATCACGGGATTAATGAAGATGCGTTCCACTCGGGGGTCGGTGGCGGCGTCGAAGAGGGCCTGGCGTTGGGCGGTTGACCACTGGGGGGTTACCCGCGCCGCCGCCAGGTCGGCAAAGCTCGTCATGTCTCGGCGCTGGCGCTGGTTTTGGTCTATGGCTTTGGTGGGCTGCCACAGCCAAATGTCTACATCCAAGCCGTTTTGGTGGCTGCGGTGGCCGTAGCTCATGGGGCCGCCGCGGGGCTGCGCTAAATCGCCGATCAATAAGTGGTCGCCCCGTCCTTGGGCCTGTTTGCCCAGGTTTTTCACAAACGCGATCAACTGGGGATGGCCAAAGTAACGGCGGCGTTGGGGCTTCATGGCTTGATAGCCCACCCCGTCCAGGGGCAGTGTCGCCGCACCCACAAGGCAACCGTGGCTCACGCCGCCGATCACCTCGGCGCGCGGGGCCGCTAAAGGGCTCGATAATCGACTCCAAGCATTTTCCTGACCCATTGCTGTCAGGGAAACCAATCCCAGAGCCCCCCCCCAAAGCATAAAAAATCTCAGCATTTGTATGGCCTCTTTACGTTGCAGTTTACAAAAGTGTGGCTTCAAGTTAGGAAAAACGGTCGGATTATCTTCGCTTTACTCTCTTCGCCTCTCGAACTAACGGACTCAGTGATTCCAATGAATAAATGCGTGCTGGAACTTCAATGCGATCAAATGGTTAGCGAACGCTGGCTGGAATTGATCGGGGAATTGGCCGCGCCGTTTTTTCTCTGCGACCGCGAGGGGTATATCCGCTATTCCAACCAATATCTCTCACAGCTTACGGGTTACAATCAGTCACAATTACAGCGACATCCCCTGTGGCAACTGCTCACGCCCATCGCGGAACGTCACGAGCAGATTGCCGTCATTGCGCAAGTTTTCGACGGCGAACGGCCTTGCCATCGCTACGATGGGGCTTGGCTCACGGCCAAAAACCAGCGGCAGATCGTTCAGTGGAATTATCACCTTTGGGTGTCGGCGGAAGGCGAGCGATTAGTGGCGGCCTTGGGGCAGGTGGCGATGGGTGAGGTTGAGTCAACCTGCGTGTTGAATTGCCATCGCGTTCAAAGTTATGCGGCGTCCCAGAGAACCCTCAAGGCGTTGCAAACCCTCGCGGCGTCTACCAATTCGGCGTCGAATAATGCGTTCTACGAGCTGTGTGTGGAGCAGTTGGCCACGCTGTACCACACGCGCTACGTCGTGATTGCCCGCCTCGAAGACCCGACCCAGCGTTTGTTATCGACCCTCGCCCTGTGGGACGGCGACCATCTGGTGCCCAATTTCAGCGACTTTATCGGGTGTACTCCCTGCCAAACCGTGTTGTCGGGGGAAACCGTGTTGATTGCAGAAGGTATTCAGGCGCTCTACGCGGATCATCTCACCCTGCGAATGATGAAGGTGGAGAGCTATTTCGGCGTGCCGCTGCTGGATGAACAGCGCCAGGTGGTGGGGTTGGTGGCGTTGTTGGACGATAAACCGCTCGCGTCGGATGCGGCGACGGAATCGCTGTTGCCGATTTTTGCCCAGCGCATCGCCCAAGAAATGATCCAACAGCACCAAAACGCCCTCATCAAACGCCACCAGGCGCGGCTGCAATTGCTCGTGGATAACACCGCAGATGTGCTGTGGGAATGCGATACCCAAGGACGGCTGCGGTATCTCAGCCCCCGCTGCGAGATGGTGTTTCATCGGCGCGCGGCGGATTTGTACAACCAGCCGTTTTGGACGCCCTTGAGCGCGTCGGCCATCGCCGAGGTGCGTCTGTGGTTTAGCCAAGGCGGGCCGCTGCGCGATATGGAGGTCACGACCGACGATCCCAGCGGGCGCCGCCATTACCTTGAGCTGTCGGCGGTGGCGTTAGGCGATGAGCTGGGGGGCGGCTATTTAGGGGTTTATCGCGATATTAGCGAACGGCGGTGGCGGGAAGCCGAGCGATTACAGCGTTCAAAACTCGAAACCCTCGGACAGCTCACCAGCAGCATCGCCCACGATCTCAACAATCTGCTCACGGTGATTCAAGGATCGTTAGAGCTGCTGGATTGGGATAGCAAACAGGATCACGAGCTGTTGACGGATGCGTTGAGTGCGAGTCGCAACGGCAGCCAACTCATCCGCCAACTGCTCGGTTTTGCCCGTCAGCAGCCCCTGGAAGTCCAACTGCTCGATTTGCCCCAATTTTTCGAGAGCTTTTTAGGATTTACACGCCACATGGTGCGGTCGCCGGCGCGGCTCGTGACGGCGATTGACCGCGTGTTGCCCCTGGTGCGGGTGGATCGCAGTGCGCTGGAAGGGGCGTTAATGAACCTGGTGGTGAATGCGCGCCACGCGATTGCGCCGAACGGCGAGATTCGTTTGGCGGTGACTGAGGTGACATTGACAAAAAAGACGGGGCATTGCGCGGCGGGCGATTACGTTCGCTTTACCGTGAGCGATAACGGCTGCGGCATGGACGCAACGACCCTCGCTCAGGCCTGCGAACCCTTTTTTACGACTAAACCCGCCGGTCAGGGTACGGGGCTGGGACTGAGTTCGGCGGCGCAGTTTTTCCGCCAGAGCCAGGGGGATTTGATGTTGACGAGTGAATTAGGCGTGGGCACCACGGTGACGGGCTATCTGCCTGTCGTCGCAAGGCCCACCGCCCACGCCGCCGTGGCGGGCAACCAAGCCCTATTGGGCGGCAATGAAACCCTGTTGCTAGCGGTAGAACAGGAGGAATTGCGGCACTTTTTGGAGAACGCCCTAGAAAAATTGGGGTACACCGTGGTGCTCGCCAAAAACCCGCTGCTGGCTCAGGCGCAGGTGGCGGCCATGCCGCAGATTCAAGGGTTGCTGTGTGACCTGTCGTCCCAGGACGGCGACCAGCGCCATCGGGTGCAACAGTGTTTGCGGCAGCAGCATCCCCAACTGCGGGCCATTTTTATCGAGAATGGCGCCACGCTGCCGCCATTAACCCTGCCGCTCGCCACCTACGGGTACCTATACAAACCATTTTCGCTGAGTGAATTAGCCGTCAAACTCCGCCAGGTGTTAACGACACCCTCGCCATAACGGCGCTGCCCCTGTCAACCACCATCGGCAGATGAGGGTTTTCGCGGTTTCCTCCCCCACTCGAGACATCCGCCGATGTTGAAAGCCTCTGTTAGTGCTCAGCTCACGGTTTACGTGGGCTTTGCGACGGGTTTGTTGCTGTTGGCAACCCTGCTTGTGACCTACGGGAACACGCACAGCGCCTTTGAGGACTACGCCACGGCGTCCCAAACGGCGATGGCGCAGTTTGCGGACGCGCAGCGCCAGGCGCTGGAAAGCCAGAATGCCCAGGCACGCAGCCGTTTAGCGGCCCAGCAAGACGCGACGGCCTTGGCGCGGGTGCAGGACGCAGCGAATCAAATCGACGCCCTCATTCAACGCACCAGCATGATTCCGCGAGCGATTGCGGCGCGGCAGCAGCTTGTCGGTGCCGTCCAAGACGAACAAATGGTGCCGTTTATCGCGAATGTGCTGGCCTTGACGCCGGTGTCGGAAGCCTTCGGAGCGACGATTGCCTATGACTTTGTGCCCTGGGATGCGCCGTTAAGCATGCCGTGGGTGGATCGCAACACCTGGCCCAAGCTCAATGTGGTGGGGTACGACTACGCCGATGGCAAATGGCCCTGGTTTAGCGAACCAAAGCGCAGTGGACGGGTGTTTATTTCGGAGCCGTACTTCGATGCAGGCGGCTCCAACGTGACCATGGTTACGATTTCCCAGCCGGTGTACACCCCCGAAAGCCAGCTCATCGGCATTGCGACCACGGATTTAGCCCTCGCGGAAATCAATCAAATTGTGCAGCAGCTCAAGGTGAGCGACTCACCGGTGTTGCAGAGCCGCGAATACGGCTTTCTAACGAGTCGGGCGGGCAACCTCATCGTTCACCCGAATACCGAATGGATGCTGCGACCCAATGCGGCAGGCGATAGCGAAGTACAGGGCCGACGCCTTGCCGAGCTGCTTGAAGAAGGCGGCGATCGCATCGCGGCGGCTGCCCAGGGTGTGGCTAACCTGCAACAACAGGGGATAGAACGCCGCGTGTATTGGGCAACGGCGCCGCTCACCGGCTGGAAAGTGGCCCTCAATGTGCCCACGCCGACGATCGATTTACCCACCGTGACGGTTTCTCCGTGGACGCCTCCAGATATGGCGGCGGTGCTGTACCGCCTCACCGTGCAGGTGGCCATCGTGGGACTGTTGGGCTTAGCGGTCGTGCTGGG
>DAIUCA010000107.1:0-8547 GCA_036846405.1 Candidatus Competibacteraceae bacterium | reverse complement strand
GGCCGTGTCGGCTTGGGGTTGGTCGAGGGCAATGAGCGCGCAAAACAGCACTTCGCCGTATTCCGCCTGCTCGGCGACGATTTGATCCAGATATTCCCGCGCCGTCGATAAACTCGGTAAATCGGCTTGCTTTTGGTCGCAACGCACCAGAATGAGATCGACGGTTTTGCTGCGCAGAATCTTGTGCAGTTGGGCGGCTTGATGGGCCCGATGTTCTTGAAGCACCAGCCCCGCCTGTTGGAGGGTTCTAACGATCGTATCCGTGTCCGATAGCGAGTGATCGACAAGGACGAGATGGGTGACGGTAGATTCAGACACGCGGCGCAAGGCTCCCTGAAAACACAGGTGCAAGGGGGAAAGAAGGGCGTTGTCACCTAAACAAACGCGCCATCTGTGCCCAAAAGACTAGCACGGGTCGCGGATAGAGTTGGCTATGATGCGCCGCCAATTTTCCATCGAGGCTTCCCCATGGCCAACTACAGCACGAATGAATTTAAGACCGGTTTGAAAATCCTTATCGATGGCGATCCGTTTTCGATTGTCGCGAATGAATTTGTAAAACCCGGCAAGGGCCAAGCCTTTAACCGCGCCAAGGTGCGCAATCTGAAAAGCGGTCGCGTGATCGAATTGACCTTCAAATCCGGCGATACCGTCGAAGCCGCTGATGTGGTCGATGTGGACATGGAATATCTCTACAGCGACGGCGAGTTTTGGCACTTCATGAATCCCGCCACCGGCGAACAGCTTCAAGCCACCGCCGCCGCCATGGTCGACGCCAAACAGTGGATTAAAGGCCAAGAAACCTGCCAACTCACCCTGTGGAACGGCGAACCTCTGTCGGTGAATGCGCCTAATTTCGTGGAATTGCAGATCATCGAAACCGACCCCGGCGTTCGCGGCGACACCTCTGGCGGCGGGGGTAAACCCGCCAAGCTCGAAACTGGCGCCGTCGTGCGCGTGCCGCTCTTCGTGCAAAACGAGGAAAAAATCCGCGTCGATACCCGCACCGGCGAATACGTGTCGCGGGTGGGCAAATAGTCCCCTTGTCCTGGCAACCCACCGCCTCGTGGCCGCTGCTGCGGCAACGGGCCCAGTGGCTCGCAGCGATTCGGCAGTTTTTTGCCGATCGCGGCGCGTGGGAAGTGGAAACGCCGATTTTGGCGCGGGCCGCCACGCCGGAAGTCCATCTCCACAGCTTTTCCACCGTCGATGGCTATTTCCTGCCCACATCGCCCGAATTTTTCATGAAGCGGCTGTTGGCGGCGGGCAGCGGCGATATTTACCAAATCGCTCGGGTGTTCCGTCGGGAAGAACGCGGGCCGCGACATCAGCCCGAATTCACCCTGGTGGAGTGGTATCGGGGCGGTATGGACGATCGGGCTTTGATGACCGAGGTCGCCGATTTGGTGCGCACGTTGTTGGCTGCGCCCGCGCTCCCTGTGACCCAACTGGCCTATGCCGACGCCTTTGAAGCCCACCTGGGCCGATCTATCGCTACAGCTACCGCCGCCGATTACCGCCGCTGTGGTGCCGATCATGGCCTGGTGCCGCCGCGCCTCGACGACGCAGACCGCGATGCTTGGCGCGATTGGCTGCTGACCCACGTGATCGAAGCTCAGTTGGGCCAAACGGGCCTGTGCTTTTTGACGGATTACCCGCCGTCCCAGGCGTCGTTGGCGCGCTGTCGCGTGGACGACAAGGGTCATACGACCGCTGCCCGCTTCGAGCTTTATTGGCGGGGCGTGGAGTTGGCGAATGGCTTTTGGGAACTCACCGACGCCGAGGAACAACGTCGGCGGTTTGTCGCCGACAACGCGACGCGGCGTGCCCACGGGTTGCCTGCTGTGCCCCTCGATGAGTCCTTGCTGGCGGCGCTGGCGGCGGGTTTGCCCGACTGTGCCGGGGTCGCCTTGGGGCTAGATCGCCTGTTGATGCTGGCGAACGACCTGCCCACCGTGGCCCAAACCATGGCCTTCGCCGACGAACTGCCCATTTGCGGATTGTGCCCGTAGCTTTTTGCGGCGCGGTCAGCCTAACTTTTCGGCAAAAACTGGCTTAGGAACCTTCCCCATGTTCAACGCCCGCCAATCGGTTATCGACGCCTTCGCTGAGTCGCTTCGGCGGTCGTATTGCCACCATTTCGGCGACCATAACGCGGTCGGGGGCGACACCTTGGCGTTCGCCGCCCGCGTGGCCCTCGAAACCATCGCTTGTAGCGACGCGCCCTATCACGACTGGGAACACACCCTGTTGGTGACCCAAGTGGGCCTCGAAATCCTCCACGGCAAGCAGCATGGCGAGGGCGGCGTCGACGCCACGTTGTGGCGCAGCTTCCTCGTGGCGCTGCTGTGCCACGATGTGGGCTATGTGCGGGGGGTTTGTCGCGGCGACCGCCCGGGGCGCTATGTCATTAACGAGGTCGGCGACACGGTCGCCCTCGCCCGCCACCACACCGACGCGGCGCTCGCGCCCTACCACATCGAACGGGGTAAATGCTTTGTGGAACAACGCTTTAGCGATCGAAATGACCTGGATATGCCCTTCATCCTGGCGGCGATTGAACGGACGCGATTTCCGATTCCTACCACCCCCGCTCATGCCCCCACGGGGGATTGGCCCGGGCTTGCGCGCGCGGCGGATTTGATCGGCCAACTCGCTGACCCCCATTACATTTCTAAGGTGTCGGCCCTGTTTTACGAGTTCTTGGAGACCGGCGAAGCGGCGCGCTTGAATTACAACGGTCCCGCCGACCTGCGCGAAGGTTATCCCGCGTTTTATTGGCGCACGGTGCACGCCTATGTCCAAGACGCCCTGCAACTCCTGCAATTCACTCCCAACGGTCGTCAATGGGCCGCGAATCTCCACAGCAACGTGTTTTCCGAAGAGCATCGCCTGTCCACTTTCAACGGCCCAGAACGCGGCTTCGATCAGCGCATCAATGACGAGGCAATCCCCTGTTTGCCAAAAAATCCATAGATTTTCTTACTTTTAGCCAAAAATCGGGGATTTTATGCGACATCAAACCGCGACGCTGCAAGCGGAATATCACGAGCGGTTTGCTAAAATTACGGAATATCGCCGTCAAGTCTGGAAAATTCTGTGTAACGACTATTTTTCGCGGTTGATTCCGCCCACGGCCCAGGTATTGGATTTGGGCTGCGGGTACGGCGAGTTTAGCAATGCGCTCGTGGCCGCCAAAAAGTACGCCATGGATTTGAATCCCGACGCGGCAACCCGGCTCCAGCCCGACGTCACCCTGTTCCCACAGGACTGTGCTGCTCCCTGGCCCCTGCCGGATGCCAGCCTCGACGTGGTGTTTACCAGCAATTTCCTCGAACACCTGCCCGATAAGGCCCATGTGGCCCGCACCGTGGCCGAGGCGTATCGCTGTCTTAAACCCGGCGGCCAGCTCATTTGCCTCGGGCCGAATATCAAATTCGTTCCCGGGGCCTATTGGGATTTTTGGGATCACTACGTACCGATCACCGAAGCCTCCTTGGCGGAATTGCTCAAACTCGAACAGTTCACCGTCACCATCTCCATCGACCGCTTTCTGCCCTATTCCATGTCCACCGGACGCACGCCGCCACTCATTTTCCTGCGGCTCTACCTAAAACTGCCCATCGTGTGGCCCTGGTTTGGCAAACAGTTTCTCGTCATCGGCCAGAAAACGGCGTGAGATGCGGCGCCGCCACAGCAATTAACATCCCGCCACCGTCATTGAATTAAACAGCGCAAGTCGCCATTTCTCGCCCGCTTTTTTAGGACGCGAGTTTGAGGGATGGCGCTGCCGTGTCCATCGAACTCGCGTCGGTTTCCCACCACGCAGACCGCATCTCGGCGGCCCAGGACACGACATGATCGAAACCCAGCAACTCACCAAGCGATACGGCCAATTTACCGCCGTCAACCAGCTGTCGTTTACCGCTGAACCCGGCCAGGTGCTCGGCCTGCTTGGTCCCAATGGCGCGGGAAAATCCACCACCATGCGCATGATCGCGGGCTTTCTCGCCCCCACCAGCGGTCGTGCCGCCATCGCCGGCTTTGATGTCCAAAGCCATCCCATGCAGGCGAAATCCGTGCTTGGCTATCTTCCCGAAGGCGCGCCCAGCTACGGCGAAATGACCGTCAAACAGTTTCTCGACTTCATCGCCCAGGTGCGCGGCCTCACGGGCGATTACGCGAAACGCCGTTTGGGCGAAGTCACCGAGCGATTACACCTGGCCCCCGTGCTGTTTCAACCCATCGATACCCTGTCAAAAGGCTTCAAACGCCGGGTCGGCCTCGCGCAAGCGATTCTCCACGACCCGAAAGTGCTCATTTTGGACGAACCCACCGATGGCCTCGATCCCAACCAAAAGCACGAGGTGCGTAGCCTGATTCACGACATGGCGCCCCACAAAACCATCGTGATTTCCACTCACATCCTCGAAGAGGTCCAAGCCCTGTGCCGTCGGGCGCTCATCATCGCGCGCGGCCACATCGTCGCCGACGACACACCGGCCGGTTTGGAAGCCCGCTCCCGTTACCACGGGGCCGTGAGTCTGCGCCTTGGGCCGGACGCCGCCCTCAACGCCGTGAAAGCCGATTTGCTCGCGCTGAACGCCGTGAGCACCGTGGAAATCGACGACACCACCGGGCGGATCACCGCCTTTCCCGCCCCCGCAAATCACGCTGCGGCGCCGTCGCCCAGCCTGTTTATCCAAATCAACGACCTCATCCAAGCCAAAGGCTGGCCCCTGGTGGATTTACACATCGAAGCCGGGCGTTTGGATGAAGTCTTTCGCACCGTCACCGCCGCGGAGGCCGCATGAATTCCGTCGATTTTACGCCCGTGATCCAGCCCAAGCCGCTCACAGCCATCTTTCAGCGCGAGTTACAGAGCTACTTCGCCACCCCCGTGGCCTATGTGTTCATCGTGATTTTTCTCGTGCTCGCCGGCGCCCTGACCTTCTATCTCGGCAATTTCTACGAACGCGGCCAAGCGGACCTCGTGCCGTTTTTTAGTTTCCACCCCTGGCTTTATCTGTTCCTGGTGCCGGCGATTTCCATGCGCCTGTGGGCAGAAGAACGCAAAACCGGCAGCCTCGAATTGTTGCTCACCCTGCCGGTCACCCTCACCCAGGCCGTTATCGCCAAGTTTCTGGCCGCTTGGGCCTTCATCGGCTTTGCCCTCGTCCTCACCTTTCCCCTGTGGCTCACGGTGAATTACCTCGGTTCGCCGGATAACGGCGTCATTTTGGGGGCATACCTGGGCAGCTTTCTGAGGGCCGGTGGCTTTTTGGCCATTGGCACCTGCCTGTCGGCCACCACCCGCAGTCAAGTGATCGCCTTCATTCTCACCCTCGTGGTGTGTTTCGGCTTTCTGCTCAGCGGCTTTCCTCTGGTGTTGGCGCTGTTTTCCTGGGCGCCCCAACCCTTTGTGGACGTGATCGCGTCCCTCAGTTTTCTCACCCATTTCAACAACTTAGCGCGCGGCGTCCTCGATGCCCGTGACCTCATCTACTTTCTGTTGGTGATCGGCGTCTGGTTAACCGCCACGGCGTTGGTTCTCGAAGCGAAAAAGGCGGATTAATCCATGACGCTCCAAAAATTTGGCGCCACCACGGCGAGCTTTGCCGCGCTCATCGCCCTGTTCCTCGGTTTGGTCACCCTAAACCAGACGCTCCTCACCAGTACGCGGCTGGATCTGACGGCGGATCGCCTGTTCACCCTCTCGCCGGGGACCCGCAACATTCTTAAAAACATCGACGAGCCGTTGAATCTCTACTTTTTCTTTTCCGACCAACAATCCCAGAGCATTCCCGGCCTGCGGCTGTACGCCCAGCGGGTGCGGGAGCTGCTCCAAGAGTTTGTGCAGGCGTCCAACGGCAAGCTGCGACTGCAACTCATCGACCCCCTGCCGTTTTCTGAAGACGAAGACCGCGCGGCGCAGTTTGGCCTACAGGGCGTGCCCCTCGGCACCGGCGAGACCCTGTATTTCGGCCTTGCGGGCACCAACGCCATTAACGGCGTCGAAACCATCCCGTTTTTTCAGCCCGATAAAGAGGCATTTCTCGAATACGACTTGAGCAAGCTGATTTACGGCCTCGCGAATCCCACCAAGCCCGTGGTGGGCCTGCTGTCGGGGCTGCCGATTAACGGCGGCTTTAATCCGCAAACCAACCAGCCCCAGGCCCAGTGGATCGTCATGCAGCAGTTGCAGCAGTTTTTCGAGATTCGCGACATCGACGATGGCGCCGACCGCATTAACCCGGCGGATGTGGCCGTGTTGATGATTGTCCATCCGAAAAGTCTGTCGCCGCAGACCCAATTTGCCATCGACCAATTCGCCCTCGGCGGCGGCCAGGTGCTGCTGTTCGTGGATCCGTTTGCGGAAATCGAAAGCAGCAATCCCAATGACCCTATGGGGGCCATGGCGGAGCGCAATTCCAACCTGGCGACCCTGTTGACCGCCTGGGGCGTGAACTTCGATGCGACCAAGATCCTCGGCGACCGCCGCCACGCGCTGACCGTGAGCACGCGGCCCAACCAGCCGCCGGTGCGCCATTTGGCCGTATTGGGGTTTGACGCCTCGGTGCTCGACCGTAGCGATGTGGTCACCGGTCAGTTAAAGACCATCAACCTGGCCTTTGCGGGCCACTTGACCCCGATTCCCGACGCCACCACGACCTTTGCGCCGCTCATGCGCTCCAGCGAGGTGGCCATGAACTTCGACGCGATGACCATTCGGTTTAACGACGATCCCAGTCGGCTCCACAGCGGCTTTAACCCCACCGGCACCCAATACACCGTGGCTGCCCGCGTGAGCGGCCCGATTAAAACCGCGTTTCCCAATGGCTTTCCCGTTGCCGAGGGCGAAACTGCGCCGACGGATTTGCCGCCGATGAAGACCGAGGGCCAGCTCCAAGCCATCGTAGTGGCCGACGTGGATTTATTGGGCGATCGCATGTGGGTGCAGGTGCAGAACTTCTTTGGCCAGCGGGTGGCGACGCCCTTTGCCAATAACGGCGACTTTGCCATCAACGCTGTGGACAACCTGGCGGGCAACGCGGACCTCATTAGCATTCGCGGCCAAGCCGTGTCGGCCCGCCCGTTCACCACGGTCGAAGCCCTAGAACGGGACGCAAACGCCCGTTTTGCCACCAAAGAACAGGAATTGCAGCAGGAATTGCAGGAAACCGAGGCGCGGTTAAACGAATTGCAGCGCGGTCGCAATGACGGCCAATCGCAAATTCTGACGGCGGCCCAGCAGGCCGAATTGGCCCGTTTCCGCGAGCGCCAGCTCGAAATTCGCCGCGAACTGCGGCAGGTCCGTCGCCAGCTCGATGAAGACATCGAAAACCTCGGTACCGCCGTCAAAATCATCAACATCGGCGCGGTGCCGCTGTTTTTGTCGGTGCTCGCCTTGGTAATGCTGGTGTTCCGTCGCCGTCCCCGAGGAGCCAACTAAATGCGCAACCTATTGATTTTATTGATTTTAACCGTGCTGGTGCTGTTAGCAGTGTTCAATTCATCGCCGAAGACGGATGAGGCCGCCCAACTGCGGTTGCTGCCCACCCTGGCGGCCCGCGTGAACGATGTGGCGACGGTGACCGTAAAAGGCGCGGGCGATGCGTCGGTGGCGACGCTGACCCGCGGCGACAGCGGCTGGACCCTGGTGGAGCGGGACGGCTTTCCGGTGGATGTGGGATTAGTGCGGCAACTGCTGTTGGCTTTGGGCGATGCCACATTGATCGAACCAAAAACGGCGCGGCCGGCGAATTACGCGGCGCTCGGCGTGGAAGATGTGACGGCGGCAGATGCCAAGGGTTTGGCCGTATCTTTGGCGGGACTGGGTGAAACCGTGGGCGTCATTGTCGGTAATGCAGGTCAGGGCGGTACATTTGTGCGGCGCGTGGGCGAAGAACAAAGCTGGTTGGCGGACTTTAGCGTGCCCGTGGCCCGCGAGACGACGGGATGGTTATTGCGCCAGATTTTGGACATTCCCAGTGCAGATGTGCAGCGGATTACCCTGTCGTCCACGGTGGGCGATTTTATCGAGATTAGTAAGGATTCCCGCGAGCAAACCGACTTTAGCGTGACAAATGTCCCTGCGGGTCGGGAATTGGTTAACGCGACGGTGGCTAACTCCATTGGCAATGCGTTAGCCAATTTGCAACTCGACGATGTCCAGCCGTTAGATGCCGTGGAATTGGACGAAAAAACGGTGTTTAACGCCGAATTTTTGACTTTTGAGGGCTTAGGCGTGTTGGTTACGGCATTTGTCGATGGCGATGCCCGCAAGGTGCAGCTAAAAACCCGCTTTGACGAGGCGCAGGCGGCGCAATTCTTACCGCCTGAACCCGTGGCAGAGGAAGGAAAAGAGGTCGATGCGGGGAAAAAAGCGGCGTTTACGGCGGCGAAACAGCGGGTCGAGACGGCCCGCGAGCGAGCGGCCACCTTGGCAGCGCAAACGGCGAAGTGGATTTACTCGATTCCCGCTTTCCGCTACGACAATTTCGCCAAGCAATGGACCGATTTGCTACAACCCTTACCGGAAGCGGC
>DAIUCA010000106.1:0-8612 GCA_036846405.1 Candidatus Competibacteraceae bacterium | reverse complement strand
GCGCGCGCAGGTCGTCCGCAAGGGCATCCAGCGCCTCGGTTTCCAGTGCCGCGAGGAACAGGCGGTCGCCCTGCACGGCGTACCGCTGGGCGGTGGCGGCGGCAATCGCCGAGGTCGCGCCAAAAATCACGAGGTTGCGCATGGAGTTGCTCCGTCGAGGACACGTTGCCAGTAGTGGGAGAGAAATTGCGGGTCGCGCTTGGCCTCGACCTCAGACCAGCGCGGATACGCCGCCCGAAAGCGTTCGCCTGACCAGCGCGCATCCTTCGCCGGATAGATCGCGCCCCCGGCCTGGGCGACCACCTCGTCCAGTTGGTTCAACAAATCCAGGGTTTTTTGGCCGTGAAACGGGAAATCCAGGGCGAGGGTCACGCCCGGTCGCGGAAACGACAGGGCACCCAGGGCCGGAAGGTCGCCGAATTCCTTCAACACAGCGAGAAATGAACCGGCACCGGAGCGGGCAATCCGCTGCAACTGCTCGGTGATGGCGTCATGCCAGTGTTCCCACGGGACGACGCTTTGGTATTGCAGGAAACCGCGCGGCCCGTAGAGCCGATTCCAGTGGAGAATCCCGTCGAGAGGATAGAAAAACGGCAGCACGTGCTCGGTTTTGCGGGTGTGATCGGCCCACTGCTTGCGGAAATACAGCGCGTTGAACGCCCGCAAACTCAGCGGATTCACCAGAGAAAGCGGCGGCGTCAGCGGCAGGGTGAGCGTGCCGCCCGGGGCTTTGGCCTGAGGCCGATGCAGCGCCGGCGCGTGGTTGCCCGCCATGAACAGCCCGCGCCCGAGCTGTTTGCCCGCCGCCAGACAGTCGATCCACGCCACCGTGTACTCAAACCGCGCCTCCCCTGCCAAACACAGGTCGTGGAAGGCGCGGAGTTCGCGAAAGCGCGTGGTTTCGACGATCACCGACGGGCTGCTCACCGGTTTCAGGCACAATTCCACCCAGGTGATGAGGCCCGTCAACCCCAAACCGCCCACCGTCGCCGCAAACCAGTCGGCATTTTCCGTCGGGCTGCACACGCGACGGCTGCCGTCGGAGCGCAACAGCTCAAATTGCGTCACGTGATGGCTGAAATTGCCGGCGCGGTGGTGATTTTTGCCGTGCACGTCGTTCGCAAGCGCCCCGCCCAGGGTCACAAAGCGCGATCCCGGCGTCACTGGCAGGAAAAATCCTTGCGGCAAGGCGAATTCGATCACCTCCGACAGCAGCAATCCCGCCTCCGCCCGTAGCAATCCCGTGCTGCGATCCCAGGAGATCAGTCGGTTGAGGGGCCGCGCGTCCAGCAAATGGCCGTTGTCGGGGGCCAAACCGCTGTCGCCGTAGCTGCGACCGTTGCCAAACGGCAGCGCCGGCGCCACTGGCGGCAGGTTTTGCAGCCGATTCGTCACCCTGTGCGCGGTTTGGGTCAGGCGCGGATACCGTCCCCAGGAAACATAACGGCTCATCGCCCACCGCCGCGCATGGCGAGGAGCATCAGCACCAGGGTGATGCCGCCGATCACGTGGCTCGTGCGGTCGCGCAGGGCGAACACAATCGGGTCGTCGTGCATCAGGCCTCGGTGGGTGATGAACCACACCCGCGTGATCCAGTAGAGCAGCAGCGGACACAGCAGCCACAGGAGTTCGGGCGTCTGGTACAGCATGGAAACCTCCGGACTCTTGATGTAGAGGGCGAAAATCAGCACCGCCCCGTAGCCCGCCCCGCCGCCGAGTTCCCGCAGCAATTCCTCGTCGCCCCGCACATACCCACGGCCCTTGAGGTCGCCCACGGTGGGCGGCAGCGCGGCGAGTTCGGCGTAGCGCTTCACCATGGCGAGGCTCAGGAAGAAGGATAGGGAGAACGCCAGGAGCCAAAACGAGGTGAACTGCCCGAGGGCGGCGTCGCCGGCGAGGATGCGCAGGGTGTACAGCCCGGCCAGGAGCAGGACGTCGATGATGAGCAGCGATTTGCCGTGGAACGAGTAGAACACCGTGCAGGCGTAGTAGAAGGCGAGTACGGCGAGGAATTGCCAAGTGAGCAGCAGCGCAAGGCCAAACGCCGCCGCCAGCAGCAGGGGAATCAGCAGCAGACCGTGGCAAATCGCCAGGTCCCCCGCAGCGAAGGGCCGCCGACATTTGCGCGGATGGGCGCGGTCCGCGGGCAAATCCCACAGGTCGTTGAGCAGATAGACGCTCGACGCGCACAGGCTGAATGCGATGAACGCCAACACCACGTTCCCAATCGCCACCGGATTCATGAACTGGTGGGCCGTGAGCAGCGGCACGAACAGCAGGGCGTTTTTCGTCCACTGGTGGGGGCGCATGGCCCGCAACGCCCCTTTCCACGGCGACGCCGTACGGTGAAAGCGCTGCACCACGGGGGTGGCCGGCGTGAGATTGCCCACCACGAGGGCATTTCTGGCGACGGCCCACACGGCCATATCGCTGGCGCTGTCGCCCACGTAATCAAAACCCCGTTCGCCAAACCGCTTGACGAGGGCGTCCGCCTTGGGATGGCCCTTGAGATTGACGGTGTCGGTGGTGGCCAACACGGCGTCGAACAGCCCCAGATGGTCGGCAATGGGCTGGGCCAGGCGCTCGTGGGTGGCCGTGGCGAGGATGAGCGACCGCCCAGCGGCCCGTTCCGCCTTCAGAAATTCCAGAAGATCGGCGCGGTAGGGCAGCAAAGCCGGATCGAGAGCGACGCGCTGGGCCAACTGCGTCTTGAGATAGAGCCGTCCCCGCAGCAGCCAGAGCACCACCATCGCGATCCAGAACGGATTGCGGCGCAGCAGAGCGAGGGTGCTTTCGTACAGCACATCGGTTTTGATGAGGGTGTCGTCGAGATCGACGACGAGCGGGAAGGTCGCGGGAGCGGTCACGGGTTCGGCAATTAAGTGGCGGTCGTGAGGCTGGCGGCTTCCCGATCCTTCGCGGCGAGGGCCGCAGGGCGATTCAACATGGCCGCGCGGTATTCCTTCAGACGGGGATTCGGCAAGGGCGCTTTCACCGCCGACGCCCACGCCAGAGTGCTGGTGGCGAGGAGGTCGGCAATCGTGAACGACTCACCCGCCACGAAGGGCGATTTCAACAGTTGTTCCGTGAGCACCGCGAGGGGCCGTTCAAACTCCCAATAACCCAGTTCGGCGGCGGCTTCGATCCGTTTTTCCGCCGGATACACGCTGCGGTGGCGCGTGATGGTCCACAGGGGCTGTTCCAGTTCGGTCACCAGAAAGCTACACCACTGAAAGCACGCGGCCCGGGCGGCGGGCGTCGTCGGCAACAGCTGGGCGGCGGGGAATTTTTCGGCGATGTAAATCGCGATGGCGAGGGATTCAAAAATCGCCAGGTCGTCGTCCACGAGGACGGGAATTTTGCCCGCCGGATTGAGCCGCAGAAACTCGGGCGTGCGGGCGTCGCCGCTGTGGGGATCGACCTTCACATAGGCGTAATCGGCATCGCACTCGGCGAGGGCCCAGGCGGCACGGTAGGAACGGGTTTGCGGGTGACCGTAGAGGGTGAGCATGGCGCGACGACTCCGAGAGGGCGAAAAAAAGGGCGTTAACCCGAATTGTTAACGCCCGCCGTACAAATGAGAACCCGCTGACCCCGAGTGGGAGAACCTCTCAGGCTCGGGCAGAGGAAAACCACCGCAGCCCTAACGATTTGATTTGACTCATCATTTTGGCGGCCAAACTCGGTTGTCGGGGTTTAATCGGCTCGACTTGATGACGCGCCAACAGGCGCGGGTCTTGGCAGTGGCGTTGGTAAAACTGCATGCCCTGTTGGAGCGCGAGGCGCAGCCAGTTATCGCCCACAGGCTTGCGCAGATAACGAAACACCTGGCCCTGGTTGATGAGTTCTACGGCGGTGCCGGCGTCGATCTGTTGGGTGAGCACGATGGTCATCACCGCCGGATGTTCCGCCTTGAGGAGCTTGATGAAATCCGTGGTGTCGACGCCGCCCACCTCGACTTCGGCGATGACCACGCCGATGGGGGCGGTTTTCAGATAATCGAGCGCGGCTTCCACACAGTTGGCGCCATAGACCGGCAGCGCAATCCCCACCAGGCGCTGTACCTGCTGCACTGCGTCTTCCCCATCGTCGAGCACCAAAATGCCCGCATCGAGAATCGGGTCGATGGGCGCTTTGGCCGACGGGTGTTGGCGGCTCAAACCCAAGGTGGTCGCCCCCGCGTCGTCGAGCACGATGGCGGTGGTTTGACCGCTGGGCTCGGCCTTGTCGCCGCTGTCCAGGGAGGCCCGCATGGCCAAATCCACCAAAGCCCGCAGGGCGTCGTTGTCCCAGGGCTTGTTGATGAAGCGGAATACCTCGCCTTCGTTGATCGAATCGACGATGGCTTTCAAATCCGCATAACCGGTGAGCAGCAGCCGCAGGGTAGAGGGCGACAGGAGTTTGGCTTGGCGCAACAGCTCTACGCCTTCCATACCGGGCATCCGCTGGTCGCTCACCAGCACGTGAATCCGCTCGCGTTTCAGAATCTCGATCGCCTCTGTGCCGCTGTTGGCCAGCAGAATGCGATAGCGCCCGCGAAACAGGGCTTTTAATGAAATCAAGATGTTGCGCTCGTCGTCGACGAACAACACCGTGGGTTGTTCAGGCATACCAAAAAATCCTCAGCAATAAAGAAACCGCCTGCTGCGCGACCATTGTCGCGGCCATTTAGGCCGCGACGCGCTGGATTTCCGCGTGTTTGGGCAGGGTAACGGTGAAACAGGTGCCAACGCCGACGGTGGATTCCACTTGAATCTGGCCGCCGTGGGCTTGGATGATTTTGTAGACGATAGACAGGCCCAGTCCGGTGCCCTGGCCCACGGGTTTGGTGGTGAAAAACGGGTCGAAAATCTTCGACAAATGGGCTTCGGGAATGCCCTTGCCGGTGTCGTGCACTTGAATCTGCACGCGGTCATCCAGATCGCGACTCGTGAGCGTGAGGGTGCCGCTGGGCTGGCCATCCACCGGCTCGGGCAGGGCCTGCACCGCGTTCATGACGAGATTCAAAAACACCTGATTGATCTGCGAAGGCGCACAGCGCACCGCAGGCAAGGGGGCTAAATCCTGTACCAGGTGGGCTTTCTGCTTGAGGGCGTTATTCGCGATGACCAACACATCTGCCAAGCCGCGATTCAGATCGACAGTTTCCAGACGGTCGCGGTCGAGGCGGCTGAAATCCTTCAGACTTTTGACGATGCCGGCAATGTTATCGAGGCCCTGCAAGCAGACTTGGCTCAGTTCGACCATCTCTTCGAGAAGCCCGTCCTCTTGGAGCGCCTTCGCCTCGCGGCTGAGCGGATCCAAGCGATGGAGCAGCGCCAACATCTGCCCCACCGGCCCGTCGCCGACGCCCGCCTCGTCGAGTTGGGCGGCTTGGGCCACCAAAGCCGCCACCTGGGGCAACTGTTCCGCCATGAGGGAAATATTGCTGCGGGTGTAAGCCAGGGGCGTGTTTATCTCGTGGGCGACTCCCGCGATCATTTGGCCCAAGGACGCCATTTTTTCCGATTGAATCAACTGCGCTTCGGATTCCCGTAGTTCGGCCAGGGTTTGGCTCAATTCGCGGGTGCGCTCCTGCACGCGCTCTTCTAAAGCCTCGTTCATCTGAGACAGCTGGGCGTTAGCGCGATCCAGGGCGCGATAACTGCGCTGCAAGCGATAACCCACAAGCAACAATCCCAAAGTCAACAGGGCCGCCAACCCGATGAGCGGCGGGCCGAGGGCTTCGGTTTGCGCCACTCGCTGTTGATGAAACGCACTGTAATCCGTCAGCAATTGGCCCAACTTAGCCCCTGTGGGCAGCGCCAACAGGGCATCGAGTTGGTCGTCGATGCGGGCCTTCTGCTGGAGAATCGCGCGGGCGTGGTTGAGGGCAATGTTGAGCGCCGCTGACCGCTGGCCGCCGCCCTGGGCTGCCAACTGTTGACGCAGCTGCTCCCACGTGGCCGCCGCCGCTGCTTGGGCCGTGTCCTGACCCAACAGGTTGTACTCCAACAACTGGTCTTTCAGCGTGCTCAACAGGGTCACCACCCCGGCATTACCGCTCGCCGCCAATTGGGCGGTCTGCGCGTCCTGAATGGCCCGCGGTAAGAAATGTAAGGAATTGCTCAAAATGGCGTTGGCGCCTTTGAACTGTTCCATCAAATCCACTTTTTCTGCCGTGAGCTGCTGATAGTCGGCGAGCTGCTGTTGCAGGGCGGTTTGACCGTCTAGTTGTCCGAGTAACCCGTTCAAGTCGTCGGCCAGTCGCGTCATGGTGGCAATGGGCGTCGCCAAGTCGTCGTAGTGGGTATTCAGACTCAAGCGAATGCGCAGGGCATTTTCATTCCAACGGGTATCTTGGGCATCTAGCTGCCGCAAGTAGTCGGTAATCGCCAAATGTTGGGCAGAATCAATGGTGGTAAGGCGAGAATACAAACCGACCAAGCCCACCAGGCCGCTGACTCCCACGGCAAATAACAGGGTTGTACGCAGTTTCATGGCGCATTCTCCAAAGATTTACCGGTAAGCGAGTGGAGAAATTGAAGAATGAGGGCGCGATCCTGGGGGTCGATGGGTCTTCCCAACTGGTAAATTCCCATCACTTCCACCGCCCGATCTAAATCCACCGCCGACGCATCGTGGAAGTAAGGCGCAGTCAGGGCGATATTCCGCAGGGTGGGCACTTTGAACTGATGACGGTCGTATTCCTTACCCGTCACCGCAAATCGCCCTAAATCCTGTTCTGTCAGGTCACCGCCCCGATCGGCAAAGTAATCGCCCATGACGCCGAAAGTTTGAAACATATTGCCGCCCACATTCACGCCCTGATGACACGCCACACAGCCATAGCTCTTAAATAAGGCATATCCCTGTTTTTCATTGTCGGTAAGGGCGTTGGTGTCGCCCTGCAAAAAGTCGTCAAAGCGGGAGGGTGTCAGCAAGGTGGTTTCAAACGCCACGATGGCATCCTTTATCGCCGTGGCCGTGAGGCCGTCCTTACCGTACACCTGGGTAAAGGCCGCTACATAACTGGAATCGGCCCGTAATTTTTCCGCCATCGCCTCCCACGAGGTATTCATTTCCGCCGGCGCGTGGACGGGGCCGTCGGCCTGTTCCGCCAAATCCGCCGCCCGACCGTCCCAAAACTGGCGAAAGTTCAAACTGCTGTTGAACACGGTGGGCGCGTTAATGGGGCCCAGTTGGCCGCCGACGCCGACAGAAACCGGCAGGCCATCCACGCCGCCCCGCTGCAAATCATGGCAACTCGCGCAGGACACCGAACCGTCGCTCGACAAGGAGGCGTCGTGAAACAGCCGCTCGCCCAAGGCGCGTTTTACCGCGTCAACCGCCGGCGCGGGCGGCAGCGGTCGAATGGGTTCGGCCGCGTTTGCCCCTGCCATCGCCGTCAATACGGTTGCCGCAGCCGTTAACTGATAAAAATTCATGGTGTTGTTCTCCCCCCCAAGGGATGTGTTTTGTTATGGCCGCCTCGCTGGGCGTGAAATCGCTGTCGATTGACGTCACAAAAGTTAACGCCCTACCACGGGCTATCGGCAAGCTACGCCCGCGATTCACGGCAGTGCTATGACGAATGTCAGGTTCGACGGGCCATTTTTAGGCCGTCGCCCGCCGCGATCCCCGCAGTCATTGGCGGGGCCGACGCGCCGGCGGGGACTATTTCAAGCGATCCACCAACCAAAAGCGGCTGGTGTCCTGTTGGCCATCCGCGTCGATGACCGTGACGGCCACCGCGCCCAGGCCGTCGGGGGTCCACCAAGCCTGTCGCTGGGTGGGATGCATCGGCAACGGCTGGTCGTTCACAAAAAACCGCAGGGGGCGACGGCCCCCCTGGGTGCGCAACGGCAGCGGTAACCGTTCGCCCGCGGTGTTTTTGGGCCATTCCACCCGGCTTTGATGCACCGGAAATCGCAGCTGCAACGGCTGTCCTGTGTCGCGGCGCGGGCGGGTCGCCGACCCAATCGGCGCAAAGCGCTGCAACCGCGCGGTGGGCGATTCGGTAAGCGCCGTTGCTGCCATCACCCGCAGGGGCGTGGGCGGCAAATTTTCAAAAATGCGCCACAGCCAAGGAGCCGCCGTGATCCGTCCAAACTGCCCCGGACTGGGCGAGCCGTCGGCTCGACCCACCCAAACCCCCACCGTGAAGCGCCCGTCAAAGCCCAAGGCCCAGGCGTCGCGGTAGCCGTAGGATGTGCCGGTTTTGAAGGCGATGGCGCGGCGATGGGCGTTAACCGCTACCCCCGGCGGCAACGGCGCGTCGGCCAAAATCGCCGCCACCGTGTGGGCCGCCGCAGGCGACATCAATCGCGGCGCAACCGCAGGGGGCGGCGCCCTCGCTGACGGCTGCACCACCAGGGGCTGCACGTCCCCGTCCCGCGCCATCGCCGCGTACACCGTGACCAGATCCCAGAGGGTGATGCCCACGCCGCCGAGTATTAGGGGCAGTCCGGCCGGCAGATCGTGGGGGGTGTGGAGCCGAATCTGGGCGTCGCGCAGCCGTCCGTTGAGGCGCAACGGCCCCACCTGGGCCAACAGCTGCACGGCCGGCACATTGAGCGACTGTTGCAATGCCGTTGCAGCGGTCACTTGACCGTGGAATTCGCCGTGAAAAT
>DAIUCA010000105.1:0-8615 GCA_036846405.1 Candidatus Competibacteraceae bacterium | reverse complement strand
TTCTTTCTGCAAAATCGCCTCAATGCTGATGCCGGCGCGGGCCAGGATGCCGGTGATGTCTGCCATCACCCCCGGTTTATCGAGGGCTTGGAGGCGCAGATAAAACGCGGTTTCACATTGGTCGACGGGCAAAATCGGCAGGTCTTGCAAGGCGTCGGGCTGGAAGGCCAGGTGGGGCACTCGGTGTTCGGGGTCGACGGTCAGGGTACGCACCACGTCCACCAGATCCGCGACGATGGCGGAACCCGTGGCTTCGGCGCCGGCGCCCGGGCCGTAGAACAGGGTTTCGCCCACCGCATCGCCCTTGGCCAACACGCCGTTCATGACGCCGTTGACGTTCGCCAGGATGTGGGATTGGGGAATCAGAGTGGGATGAACCCGCATTTCGACCCCGTGCTCGCGGCGCCGGGCCACGCCCAAATGCTTGATGACATAGCCCAAATGGGCCGCATACCCCACATCCACCCGTTCCACCTGGGTAATGCCCTCGATGAACACCTGGGGAAACTGGAGGGGAATGCCAAAGGCGATGGACGCCAAAATCGCGAGCTTGTGGCCGGCGTCGATGCCCTGAATGTCGAAGGTGGGGTCTGCCTCGGCGTAGCCGAGTTCCTGGGCGGTTTTCAGGGCATCGGCGAAGGTTTGTCCCCGCTGGGCCATGGCCGTGAGGATGTAATTGCTGGTGCCGTTGATGATGCCGGCGACGGCTTGGAGATGATTTGCCGCCAAGCCTTCCCGCAGGGCTTTAATCACCGGAATCCCGCCGGCGACGGCGGCTTCAAAGGCCACCATGACCCCCTTGGCTTGGGCGGCGGCGAAGATTTCGTTGCCGTGGTTGGCGATGAGCGCCTTGTTGGCGGTGACGATGTGTTTGCCGTGGGCGATGGCCCGCAACACCAGGGTGCGGGCGGGTTCGAGGCCCCCCATGACCTCCACCACGATGTCGATGGTGGGGTCATCGACGACGGATTGGGCCGAATCCGTGAGGGCGAGGTGGGTGGGATTAGGCAGGTCGGGATGGAGCGTCGCGGCGATGGTGGGCACGATGGCGCGGCCGGCGCGACGGGCGATTTCTTGTTGATTGCGTTGGAGGACGAGGGCCGTGCCGCCGCCGACGATGCCCAACCCGAGCAGACCCACTTTTACGGCATTCATAAATGTCTCGCAGACCGTTCTAAGAAGAGGAAGTGGGGCAATTTACTCGGTTTTCGGCACTCAGCGGGGACTGGCTTGCCTCGGGATGCCGCGAGCGGGGCCATTTCGCCTCGACGATTCCATCAGCGAGTTCCTCGAGTTGGGCGCGGCGCATAAAAAAACGGCCCGCGTGCGGGCCGTTTATCGTGAATCAACCGCGTTATTGCCGAATGTGGCCGTCGCCCAACACGATAAATTTCTCAGTGGTCAGCCCTTCAAGGCCCACCGGCCCCCGGGCGTGGAGCTTGTCCGTCGAAATCCCGATTTCGGCGCCTAAACCGTATTCAAAGCCGTCGGCAAACCGCGTCGAGGCGTTCACCATCACCGAACTCGAATCCACTTCCCGCAAAAACCGCCAGGCTTTGTTGTAGTCGTCGGTGACGATGCTATCCGTGTGGTGGGAGCCGTGGGTGGCAATGTGGTCGAGGGCCACATCCAAATTCTCCACCACGCGAATCGACAAAATCGGCGCCAGATATTCCGTATCCCAATCGGCGTCCGTCGCCACATTCATCGGCACAATCGCCCGCGCGACATCACAGCCCCGCAGCTCCACGCCGGCCGCCAGGTATCGCTCGCACAGCTTGGGCAGAATCGCCGGTGCCACCAGGCGATGAATCAGCAGAGTTTCCAGGGTGTTGCATGTGCCGTAACGCTGGCACTTGGCGTTAAACGCCACCTCGATGGCCTTGCCGTAATCGCAGTCTTCGTCGATGTAGATGTGACAGATGCCGTCCAGATGCTTGATGACGGGGATTTTTGACTCGGCACTCACCCGCGCGATGAGGCCTTTGCCGCCCCGAGGCACGATCACGTCGATGAACTCGGACAGTTGCAGCATTTCGCCCACCGCCGCGCGGTCGGCCATTTCCAACACCTGCACCGCCGCTGCCGGCAAGCCCGCCTGTTCTAGCCCCGCTTTCACGCAGTGGGCAATGGCTTGATTCGAGAAAATCGCCTCGCTGCCGCCCCGCAACAGACAGCTGTTGCCGGCCTTCAGGCACAGGGACGCCGCTTCGGCCGTCACGTTGGGCCGCGATTCGTAAATGATCCCAATCACCCCCAAGGGCACGCGCATTTTGCCCACTTGAATGCCGCTGGGCCGAAAATGCAGATCGCGCATTTGGCCCACCGGGTCGGGCAACTGCGCCACCGCTTCCAGGCCCACGGCCATGGCTTCGATGCGCGCCGGCGTCAGCGCTAAGCGGTCGATAAACGCCGCGTCGTGGCCCGCCGCCTGGGCTGCGTCCACATCGCGCTGGTTTTCCTGGGCGATGAACGCCGCCTGCTGGCGAATCTGGGCCGCCATCGCCGTTAACGCGGCGTTTTTTTGCGCGGGGGTCGCGTGGGCCAATTGCCGCGCGGCCTGTTTTGCCGCCGTCGCCAGGTCGCGGACATATTGCTGAACCGCCGTGGGTGCGTCTGAAGTCGTCATGGAAGTCACTTTGATTAAGGTGGATTTAGACGGATTGGGAGAAATAACCCGTCGGAAGCAGCGGTTGACCGGCCACCGCGAGGGCCAAATGCAGCAATTCCCGCCAAGGATCCAGATGTAACCCCTTGGCGGCCTCGTCCACGTGGGCCGCGTCCTGGAGCAATCGCGGGAGCTGCGTCGGCTTCAGCCGCTTTAGGGCTTTTTGAATCAACGGCTTGCGGCGTTCAAACACATGGGCTTGGCGACAGGCTTGGTCGAAGTGCACGCCGCGCTGCATCGCGGTTCGCAGCCGCACCAGGAGCTGCACTTCCCGATTCAGCGCCCACGCAGCGAGGGTGATTTCCACGCCCTCCGCCCGCAGGCCCGCCACGATGCGCACCACCGCCGCCGCGTCTCCCGACAGCGCCGCGTCGCTCAAGTCGTACACCGTAAACCGCGCACTTTCGCCCACCGCCTCGGCGAGGGCTGCCGCCGTCAGCGGTTGCGGCGCCTTGGGATCGGCGGGTTGGCGCAGGCTCAAAGCGTCGATTTCCCGCGCTGCGGCAAACAAATTGCCCTCGACGCGCTCGGCTAACAGCGCCACCGCGTCCGGCTCTGGCACATACCCCCGCGTGTGGAGCCGCTGGGTGAGCCAGGTGGCCAGCGCATCCCGCTGCAGCGGCCAACAGCTCACCACGGCGCCATGCTGGTCGATGGCCTGAAACCAGGCTTCCCGCTGTACGTCGTTCGCCGGCCGTCCCATGGACAGCACCAACACATTGTCTGGGGTGGCGTCGGTCGCCAGGGCGCGGGTCATGGTGTTGAGGGCGCGATGGGCGTTTTTGTCCACCTTGCCGTCGTGCCAATGGATTTCCGTGAGTTGCCGCGGCGCAAACAGGGACGGACTCGCAAATGCGGCGACCACGTCGCCCCAATCCACGCCGCTGTCCACGTCAAACCGCTGGCGCTCGCTGTAGCCCGCCCGCTTCGCCGCCGCCCGCAGGTGGTCGAGGGCTTCTTGACGCAAAAACAGCTCGTCGCCCTCCACTAAATACGCCGCCAACAAGGGCTTTTTCAGATGGGCAAGCAGTTGGGTCGGGTTGAGCCGCATGGCGGTTACTTCAAGGTATCCAGTTGGCGGAGGATCGCCGTGGCGGCGTCCTGTTCCATTTGGCGAATCACCGTCGCCTCGCCCTCGGTGGCCCCCAGCACCTGGGCCTCGTTGAACACGGCGTTGCGCGTGAGGCTATAGCGGGTGGTGGGCAACAGCTCGGCGCCATCCGCTGCCACCACCTGATAATCCACCACGAGGGTGAGCGTGGTTTCGCGCACGCTCCCCGAGGGGCTAAACGCCACGGTGCGGCGGCGCTGCTCGATGTTCTGCAGGCGCAGTCGCCGCGTCGCCGTCGCCGCGCTCGTCGCCAACACCGCACCGCTGCGGGTGAGGATTTGATTGAGGGTTTGCACCAGGGGATGGGCGGGACGGGTGTTGTCCGGCGTGGCTTCTTCCACAAACAGGCCGTTGAGCGCCGCCACGTTGGTGTTCGCCCCCCGCAGCTGGAAGCCGCAGCCCTGCAACAGCACCACCACAAACGCCGTCAGCCACAGCCACAACAGTCCCTGGAACAGCCAACGCAGCGCGGGCCGCGCCCGCGTCTTGGGGCGCGATGGCCCGCGTCGTCGCCGACGGGCAGGCGGCGTCGAGGGGGGCGTCGAAATCACGGGATGCACGGGTTAACCGACCAAATTCAACAGTTTGCCGGGCACAAACACGCATTTCTTCACGCCGTGGGGCAGTTGCGAGCGTACCGCGTCGAGGGCGAGGGCGGCCGCTTGGGCCGTATCGGCGTCGGCGTCCGCGGGCACGGCGATTTGTCCCCGCCGCTTGCCGTTCACCTGCACCACGAGTTCCACATGGCTGCGCTGGAGGGCGGTGTCGTCCACTACCGGCCAGGGCGCTTGCAAAATGTCCTCGCCGAGGGCGAGTTCCCGCCATAGCTCGTGACAGACATGGGGCGTAATGGGCGCCAGCAGCCGCAGCACCAACGACAGCCCCTCGCGCCGCACCGCATCCGCCTGGGGCAGGTCGCTTTTTAAGTCGGTCAGCGCGTTAAACAGCTTCATGGCGCCGGACACCACCGTGTTGAATTGATACCGCTCAAAGTCGTACAGCGCCTGTTTGAGGGCCGTATAAATCTCAAAGCGCACGGTTTTGAGCGGTTCGTCCAGCGCGGCGACGTCGAGGGGCGGCGCGGTGTGCAACAGCTCGGCGCGGTCGCTGCAAAAGCCCCACAGGCGCTTGAGAAACCGATGGGCGCCTTCCACGGCCGCATCGTTCCATTCCAACGAGAGTTCCGGCGGCGCGGTGAACATCATGTACAGCCGCACGGTATCCGCGCCGTACGCGTCGATGAGCTGTTGGGGGTCTACGCCGTTGTTTTTGGACTTCGACATTTTCTCCGTCGCGCCCACCTGCACCGGCAGGCTGTCCTGCTTGAGGATCGCGTTGACGATTTTGCCCCGCGCGTCCCGCTGCACCTCCACCTCGGCGGGGGCGAAATAGGTCTGCTGGCCGCTGGCGGCTTCCCGATAAAACGTGTCCGCCACCACCATCCCCTGGGTGAGCAGCTTCTTAAACGGCTCGTCCGACGCCACCAGGCCCAAATCCCGCAGCACCTTGTGGAAAAAGCGCGCGTACAGCAGGTGCAAAATCGCGTGCTCGACGCCGCCGATGTAAATGTCCACCGGCAGCCAGTAATCCGCCCGCGCGTCCAGCATGGCCGTCGTGCAGTCCGGCGACGCAAACCGCGCGTAGTACCAGGAAGATTCCATGAAGGTGTCGAAGGTGTCGGTTTCCCGCTCGCAGGCCGCACCGGTGGCCGGATCCACCGCCGCCTTAAACGCTGCGCTGGTTTTGAGGGGCGACGTGACGCCGGTCACGGTCACGTCCTCGGGAAGCACCACCGGCAACTGGTCGTCGGGCACCGGCACCGGGCCTGCCGCTGTGTTGATGACCGGAATCGGCGCGCCCCAATAGCGTTGCCGCGACACGAGCCAGTCCCGCAGGCGGTAATTCACCCGCCGGCTGCCTTTGCCGGCCGCCGCGAGGGCGTCGGCGATCTGCGCAAACGCCGCGTCACAGGCCAAATCGGTGAACGCACCGGAATTCACCGTGCGGCCGGTCTTGTCGGTGAACGGCGTGGCAGTGAAATCCCAGGGTGTGCCGTCGGCGGGGACGACTACCGGCAAGATGGGCAGGGCATATTTCTGCGCAAAGGCAAAATCGCGCTCATCGTGGGCGGGCACGGCCATCACCGCCCCCGTGCCGTAGCTCATGAGCACAAAATTCGCCGCCCAAATCGGCACCAACGCGCCAGTCAACGGATGCACCGCATGGCAACCGAGGGCGATGCCGCGTTTTTCCATGGTTTCGAGGGTGGCCTCGTCCACGCTGCCCTGGCGACAGTCGTCGATGAACTGCTGCACGGCGGGATTCGTCGCGGCGGCGGCGAGCGCGAGGGGATGTTCGGCGGCGACAGCGAGGTAACTCACGCCAAACAGGGTGTCCGGGCGGGTGGTGTAGACCCGCAGGGGCGCGGCGGTGGGGTCGGCGGCGAGGGCAAAGTCGATTTCCACGCCTTCCGAGCGCCCAATCCAATTGCGCTGCATGGTTTTGACCGACTCCGGCCAGTCCACCTGCTCCAGATCGGCGAGGAGTTGCTCGGCGTAATCGGTGATTTTCAAAAACCACTGGGGAATCTCGCGGCGTTCCACGAGGGCGCCGGACCGCCAGCCGCGACCGTCGATCACCTGTTCGTTAGCCAGGACGGTTTGATCCACCGGATCCCAATTGACCACGGCGTTTTTCTTGTAGGCGAGGCCGCGCTGCATGAGGCGGGTGAACAGCCACTGTTCCCAGCGGTAGTAATCCGGGGTGCAGGTGGCGAGTGTGCGCGACCAGTCGTAGCCAAAGCCCAGCCGTTTGAGCTGGTTCACCATGTACTCGATGTTGCTGTAGGTCCAGGCGGCGGGCGGCATCTGGTGTTTGATGGCGGCGCCTTCCGCCGGTAACCCAAACGCATCGAAGCCCATGGGCTGGAGCACATTAAAGCCGCGCATTTTTTGATAGCGGGTGACCACATCGCCGAGGGTGTAATTGCGCACATGGCCCATGTGGAGTCGGCCACTGGGATACGGAAACATGCACAGGCAATAAAATTTGGGCTTGTGGGGAATTTCGGTGGCGCGAAAACACTGGTTATCGTCCCAAAAGGTTTGGGCGCGGATTTCGACGGCTTGGGGATCGTAAACGGACATGGGCACTCGATGAGGTCAGGCAGGCTGCGGGCGCGAAACAGCGCCACGAGGCGTTGAAAAGGACAAATTAACGTCGTACCGGACGCTCTTTCGCGAGGTCGGGGGGAAGGTCGCCAGTGTAAAGGTAGGCCGCCTGTTCAAAGGTGCCGTCGCGGCGGGACTTGGGAATGAATACGGCCACGCCTTTTTTGCGCAAAAAGTTCGGGGCGTCGGCGTGCATGAGGAATTTGCAGTATTCGCGGGTGTTGGGAATGAACTGCTTGCGACCGTTGAGCAGTGCCCCTTCGATAAACACGCTGAAGCCTCGGGGCATTTGGTCGTCGGTGAGACTGCTCGTGGCTGCCGGGCTGCTGGCTGCCGCCACGCGCGAGCTCGCGCTGCTACTGGCTAGGGTTGTCGTGAGCGATGGGGAACCAGAAGCCCCGTGGCCCGGGCGGTTGGTCACGACGAATGCCCGTTCGCTGCCGTCGGGACTCTCCATGTAGAGGCCAAAGTCTTTGAGAATCGTGCGGAATTCATCGCTTTTGTGGAGGCGTTTTTCGCGCACGAGGCGGAAGAAGCGGCGGTCTTCGGCGGAGCTTCCTTGGGGATCGAGGACGAATTGGTAGCCGTTGGGGGAAAACGCCATGCGCCGCACAAATTGGTTCGCGAGCTGCTGCAAGTAATCCGTGGACACGATGATGTTTCGCGCCTGGGACCCCGGCATGTACAGCTCAAACAGGTCGCTATTTTCGTCGGGCACCGCGATCAACCCCATATCCGTGAGGAAGTGATAGCGGTCGCCGTTGATTTGGCTGTAGAGGTCGGCGAGTTGGGGCGACAAAAACACGTGGTCTGAGGTCCACAGGGCGATGTCGATGAACTTGCGCAACTGGTTGTGGGAAGAATCCACCAGGCGAAAATCGCGGTCGTAACGCTCTTGTTTCAGGTTGATTTGGCCTCGGGGCCGTTGGTCGCCGCTTAAAAACAAAAACAGCGCCGTTGCCCCATAGCTTTTCAGCGTGCCAAACAGGCTGCGCATGCCCAGGGGGTCATCAATATCCTCTTGCAAATCCACATTGATGCAGTATTCCACCAGTTTAGTGTCGGGCAGCAACAAACCCACCTGTAACTGGCCATCTTTCCCCTGTTTCACCGCGAGTTTCACGAGGGTGTTTTGCTGTTGGAGATCGCTCAGCGACTTGGCCAACGCATCGCGCTGGCTCAAATGGCGCAGCTCACTGGTGGTTTTCGGGCTGAGTTCGCGCTTCAGCGCGTCCATGGAGTACATCACGTCGCGGAAATTGCCCAAACCGCAGCGGTAGAGCTGATGCAGGCGCTTGGCCCGCTGTTGTTCTTCAATTTCTTCTAATGACATAACCCCCCCGAATCCGAATCGCTGTCGATTTTTGTAACGCTATTGTTCAAAAGAGTAACGCGGCCATCTGGCGGCGATAATGACTGATAAGGGGCGGATCGTTCACTAGGGCAAAGGCTTCGATGAGGAAACGCCGCCCCAGGTCGTCTTCGTATTTGCGGTCGCGGCGCATGATTTCGAGCCATTGGTCCATGGCCTCCCGATAATATTTTTGATCGAAATACTGCACGGCGAGCTGGTGGCGAACTTTGAGGTTATCTGGCTGATTCACCATCATTTTTTGCAGCGTTTCGATGGGCGGACAGACCTTGGCCATATGGGCAAAGCGCAGGC
>DAIUCA010000104.1:0-8730 GCA_036846405.1 Candidatus Competibacteraceae bacterium | reverse complement strand
AACGGCTGTTCGGCGAGTTGGGTGATGGCTTCTTCGATTTCGACGGCGTTCATGGGGGCGTTTCTGAAGGTGGCGGACAGCGTCCCGGTGTGTCGCTCAACACGAGGGCGCACAGGACGCCGTAACGGGGATGCGGCCCGCAGTGGGCTCCGGCATAGCGCCAATGGGGCATGAGCAGACTGGCCCGGTGGCCCCGATCCGCCACGCCGTCGTCGATCAGCAGATCAAAGATCAATTCGCGGCCGGTATCCGGGCCATAGCTGAGGTTTTCCGCAAACGTGGCCACGCCGCAGCGGGCCAAGCGGGCGGCGGTGTCGCCATGCCCGGTGGTGTTGGTGTCGCCCTGGTGGCGCACCCACTCCACGTTGGCGTCGCCCAAGGCTGGCGACAGGGTCACCGAGCTTAGGCGGGGCTGCCGTTGGAGCGCGGCCACCGCCTCGTCCAAGGCCGCCACCCCTTCGGCGGTGCGGATGCGACGGCCCTGGGAATCGCGATACATCGTGCCGCGATAGGCGGTGCGCCGCTTGGCGAGTTGGCGACCGTAGGCCGGGGGGGCGCCGCGCAGCAGATTCAGCTCCTGAATGAGGTGTCGCTCCAGCGCGGTTAGGTCGGCGGCGGCGGTTGCCGACAGCAGGGCGAGTAAGCCGCCGAGGGCGAGGGCGACCACGCGGTTCATGGGGGCGGCGCGGGCGATTGGGGATCGGGGCGAAAATCTTCCGGCGGGCCAAAGTCGCCCACGAGCTGTTGGTGGGTCACAAAACCCAAATCGGGCCGCCACAGGTGCACGTGAAAACCGGGCGGCTCCAGGCTGAGTTGGTTGTGATCGTCCCGCAGATTCAACGCCACCTGGTGGGCGGTGCTGGGGCCAACGCTGCCGATGGTGTGGGCAAAGCGGCGGAAAATCGCCCGGTGGTGGTGGCCGCAAATCACCCGCTCGATGGAGGAAAATTGCGCTAATTCCCGTTCGAGTTCGGGGCCATTTTGGCAGTAAATCGCATCCATCCCCATGCCCACACGGAAGGGCGGGTGGTGGAGAAAGATCAGGGTGGGCCGCTCATCGTTTTGGTGGAGCAGATCGACGAGCCAGGCCAGCTGGGCGCGGTCGAGTTCCCCCCACACCTGGCCCTCCACCACGGAATCCAAGCCGATGAGGCGCAAGGGCCAATCGTCGCGGCAATAGCAGAGCGGCCCGGTGCGCGGCAGATAGTCGTGGTCGGCGAAGGCGCGGCGCAGGGGCTCGCGGCGGTCGTGGTTGCCGGGAATGACGAATTGGGGAATGGCGTTCAGGGGCGCGAGGATTTCCCGCAGATGGGCGTATTCCTCGGGCAGACCGCAGTCGGTGAGGTCGCCGGTGAGCAAAATCACGTCGGGAAGCGGCTTGAGCTTATTGACGGCGGCGACGGCTCGCCGGGCCATGGTGTTGGTGTCCACATGGCCGTTAACCCGCTGGCCGGGAGCGCGCACGTGCAAATCCGTGAGTTGGACGAGAATCACCGAAAAATCCTCCAAGAAATGAAGCCAGAAAGTAGTAAAGCGCGTTACAGGGCCGGCGGCGGTGGGATGACGGCTTGAATCGCCCCGTGGCTCGCGGTGGCCAGGGTGCGGCGGTTGGCAAACGGCGGCGTCAGCAGGGGCAGGGGCGTGAGTTCTGCGCGGGTGCGGGCCACGGCGAGCAGCCGCCACAGGTGGGCATCCAGGGTGTCGTCGTCCACAAAGGGCGCGATGGGGTCGCGGTCGCCCTGGGGGGTGAGATAGCGCAGGGCCAGGGGTTCCACCGGACGATGGGCGGCGATGGCCGCGTCGAACAGATGGGGAAAAAAGCGATTCACCTGGAGGCCCACGGTGGTGGTGGCTTCGGGGAAGACGATGAGCGAATCGCCCTGGCGGAGCCGTTGGGTCACGGCGGCGATGGCATTTTGGGCGGCGCCGGTCTCGCCAAATGAAGGCCGCCCCGGACCGGTGGGTGAGCCAACCGATGATGGGCCATTGGCCCACGTTGCCTCGGGCCAGCATGTAACCGTCGGTGGTGGCGAGGAGCACGGCGATGTCGAGCCAAGAAATGTGGTTAGCGACGATGAGCCGCGGAATGTGGTTAGCGATTGGGCCGTGGCGCACGACCCGCACCCCCAAAATCCACAGCAGGCCGCGAAACCACAGGCGGGTGGGCCAGCGCACCGGCGGTCGCGGCGGGGTCGCGTTAAACCGCGGATGGAGAAACAGCGCGGCCATCACCAGGCCCAGCAGCAGGTGCAGGACGAGGAGCGGCACGCGATACAGGCGGCGTAGAAAGATCACGGTGGGCCTTAGGGCAGGAGGCGGTCGAAGAAATGGCGAGCGTAACGGGCGTCGATGTGGGCGGTTGCCATGATGATGAGCACGTCGGCCACGTGGAAATCCTCGTCCAAACAGGGGTCGCCGCCGATTTTCGCCCCCAAGCGGAGATACGCCTTCAGCAGGGGCGGCACCGGGGCGGGGATCACCTCGCTGGCGACGCTTGGCGGCGGCGGTAAGGGCACCCGCGGCGGGGCCTGCTGTTCTGGCGGGGCGAGGTAACGGGCTGTGAGCTGGGCGCACAGGGCGTGCACAGGGCCAAGGCCGGCGCTGAGGGGGATGCTGGCGCAGCCGATGAGGTAATCCGCCGCCTGCTGGTTGGCGAATTGGGCGACGGCGGACCAGAGGGTGGCGATGGTGGTGCCATGGCGATAATCCCGATGGATGCAAGTACGGCCGATTTCCACGAAATGGGCCGATTGCGCCAGGAGTTGGTGCATATCGAACTCTTGGGCGGAGTAAAACCCGCCGGCCTTGACGGCGTTGTCGGCGGTGAGCAGGCGGGTGTAACCCACCACGGCGCCGTCGGCGGTTTTGACGAGGAGATGGTGGCAAAAGTCATCCAACGGATCGTCGTCCACGAGGGGCAGGCGGCTGTGGAGCGTGGCTCCGAGTTCCTCGGCGAACACTTGGTAACGCAGCCGTTGCCCGGCGCGGCGGTCGTCGAGGGACGCGGCGAGGGTGGCGCACAGTGGGGTAGCGAGGGTCATCGAAGGCATCGAGAAGGGGTGGCGGTCGGAGAATGAGTCATCAAAATATCCCGTTGATGGGGCGGTGCAGCGGAATGGAGCGGCGGGGATTGAAACACAAGCGAACCCAGGGGCTGGGCTATGCTGACCACTTTGCCCCTGTCCACCACTCCTTGGGATTGCTTATGTCGTCTGTCCAAGTGCCGTCTGCGCCACCGTTGCAAATCAGCCTCATCACCGAAACCTATCCGCCGGAAGTCAATGGCGTGGCGTTGACCTTGCAGCGGCTGTTGACGGGACTCATTGCGGAGGGACACGCGGTGCAGTTGATTCGCCCGCGCCAGTCGGCGGCCGACCGTCCTCTGGATCACGATCGGGCGGTAGAAACCGTGTTGTATTCCGGCGTACCCATTCCCCGTTATCCCGACCTGCGCTTGGGACTGCCGGCCTATGTGGATTTGAAGCGCCGGTGGCGACAACAGCGGCCCCATCTGATTCACATCGCCACGGAAGGCCCGTTGGGCCTGTCGGCGCTCTACGCCGCCAAACACCTCAGAATCCCCATCACGTCGGGCTTTCACACGAATTTTCACCGATACAGCCGCCATTACGGCATCGGCTTTTTGCAGAGCACCATCACGGCCTATCTGCGCTATTTCCATAACCAATGCGTCTGCACCCTCGTTCCCACGGAAGCCCTGCGCCGCGAACTCGAAATCATGGGCTTTCGCGGGGTGCGCATTTTGAGTCGGGGCATCGACACCCAGTTGTTTCATCCTCGGCACCGGCAAACGGCCCTGCGCACCGCGTGGGGCGTGGACGACGACGCCCCGGTGGCGCTTTACGTGGGGCGGTTGGCGGCGGAGAAAAATCTCGAACTGGCGGTGACGGCGTTTCAGGCCATGCACCGGGCCAACCCCCGCAGCCGCTTTGTCCTCGTGGGCAGCGGGCCACTTCACGACAGTCTGCGCCAGCAGCATCCCGATCTGATTTTCTGCGGGGTGCAGACCGGCGACGCCCTCGCGGCCCACTACGCCAGCGCCGACATTTTTCTGTTTCCCAGCCAAACCGAAACCTTCGGCAACGTCATTTTGGAAGCCATGGCCAGCGGCTTGGCGGTGGTGGCGTTTGACGATGCTGCCGCTAAAGAACACGTGCGGGACGGGGACAACGGGCGGCGCGTGGCCTGCGACGATCCCCAGGGCTTTGTGCAGGCGGCGGCGGATTTGGCGGTGGATTTGCCCACAGCGCGCGCCATGGGCGCACGGGCCTTTGTCGATATGCAGTCCCACGGCTGGGCGGCGGTGAGCCAAGAACTGGTTCATCTGTTCAACGAGTTTGCCCAGGTGACCCCGTGAAATCGTCGGTCCATGCGCGGGTCGATGCCACGGTTGATGCCTTAGAAAAGCTCGATTTCGCGCTCTGTCGCCAACTCCACAAAGCCAGCCGTTATCGCCCGTTGAAAGGGCTGTTTGCGGGGATTAGTCGGCTGGGCGACGGCGGTTTTTGGTACGGCCTCATGGGGCTGCTGCTCGCGGTGGACGGTTACGCGGCGCTTTGGCCGGTGTTGCACATGATCGCAGCCGGGCTTGTGAGCCTGGCGTTTTACAAATGGCTCAAGGCAAAAACCACGCGGCTGCGGCCCTGCCACCATCTGCACGACGTGGAATCCACGGTCGCGCCCTTAGATCACTACAGCTTCCCGTCGGGCCACACGCTCCACGCCGTCGCGTTCTCTTGGGTGGCAACCCATTACTACAGCGGCTTGGGATGGGTGGTGTGGCCGTTCACCCTCCTGGTGGCGTTATCGCGGCCCATTACCGGGCTGCATTACCCCAGCGATGTCCTCGCCGGAGGCGCCATCGGCGCGGCGATTGCCGCCGCCTCCGTGGCGTTAGCGACGCTCTATTTGGGCGTCCCCATAAAGTAGAAATAGCGCCACACGCCGCCGTAAGCCCGACAGGGTTTCGCGAGTTGCGGCGTAAATTGCGCTGTGAGCGCGGGCAATAAGTGACCGTTTAAGGCCACGTGATTCACCCCCATCCAGCGACGGAAAAAGCCAAAGGGCGTGTCGTGGAAATCCATCACGGCGATGACGCCCTGAGGCGCTAAATCCCGCGCCGCGTGGCTGAGGACGGCTTCCCAACCCGGATTAATCATCGTCAAACAGTAGGAAAAGAGCACCGCATCGTATTCGCCCGCCGACAGGGGGGCGTCGTACATCTGGTGTTTGAGGGTCACGCGATCGCCCAAGGGCGCCACGCGCTTGGCGGCGCGGGTCAGCATGTCTTCCGATAAATCCAGCCCGGTGAGCTGGGCATTCGGAAAGGCGCGGGCGAGGGCGGTGAGATTGATCCCGGTGCCACAGCCGATTTCCAGAATCCGCCCAGGGGCGGGCGACACCTGTTGCAGATGGCGAATGATGCCCTGGCGACCAAACAGAAACGACCAGCGGGTGGCGTCGTAGATTTTAGAGTGGAAGCGGTAGTAACCGACTAACGCGCTCATTTCACCACCCCAAAATGCAGGCTCGCGTAGGTGCCCACCCGGTCCGTGAGATGGAGTTGATTGGCCGGTTCGGGCTGGAACGCAATCGCCTGTTTGGGCCGTTCCGGAATGAAGTCGATGGTTTCCCCCGCCGAGCGCAGCATGACTTTGGCACCGGGGGCTGCGTTATCGAGAATGGCGTCCCATTCCTCGGCGAGGGCCTGGGGATCGTGCCAGGCGAGCCAATCCTGGTGGTCCAGCAGAATAAAGTGGGTGTACTGGTCGGGATTCGCGTGCAGAAACTGGGTGATGGTTTGGGTGTGGAGGTGCACGCGGTCGGCGTGGGCTTGCAGCGTGGGTAGATGCTCGGCCTTCAGATAATTCGGACAGCAATCCGCCGTGTAATGGCCCTTGAGATACACCCGCCAAAAGTAATTGTCCTGGATCGGCAGTTCCGTGAGCACGTGGCGCAGTTGGCGGTTGACAAACTCGGCCATGCCCCCGGGATACCGCTCGTTCACCAGGCGAATCTGGGGTCGCGGCACGCCCAACATGGCCATGGCGGCGGGTTGTTTCACGAGCCACGAACTAAAGCGGCCCCACAGTTCGGGTTCGATTTGTTCGTAAATGGCCCGCTGTTCTTCGAGGCTCTTTGCGTCGGCGAGGGCGAAGAGTTTCTCTTTCAGACCCTTTTTAGAGCGGAAGAAATAGCGCGTCAGAATCCACGCCATGGTGCCGGAGCTGCCGTGGTAATAGAACGACGGCTTGCGGCCTTGGCGCTCGAAATACCGCAGTTTTTTGTCCCAAAACTTCTGGGTCGATGGGCTTAAGCCCGCGCGGACGCTGTCGTAAACCCGCCGGGCTTCCGGATGGTAGCCCTCGCCAAATAGGGCGAAGAGATCGTCGAAATGGCCCTGTTTAATCACCGCTAGCTTGAGTTCGAGCAGCGCGTTTTGTCGGGGATTCACGTCGATGGTGTGGATCGCCGTGGGACCGTCCAGGAGATAATCCAGGGCGTTACAACCGGCACTCGTAATCATCACGATTTTGCTGTCGGGCTGAATATCGAGGAGTTGGCGGTCGATGCGCGGGTCTTCCCAACAGGTGTTGTAAATCAAGTAGTTACGGTGAACGGCTTTGAACACGATGTCGTGGGTGGTGTGCCAGAGCTGCTTGCCAAGACGAACCGGTAACGCCGACTTTTTCTGAGGTTGGGACATGGACTATTCCGCGGGGTAAACGGCCATTTTTCGGGCCAAACAAGTGAATAAAGCACCCATATTAGGGCAATTTCGGCGGGTCTTCATGGATGTCATGGGCATCGGGATGGGTGCGGTCGATCATGCGGCGAATGAATAGGGGCATGTGGGGTTTGACCTGTTCGAGGCGCGCGCACATCACGGGATAGTGGAGCCGCAGTCGCTGCAACAGCCGGCGGACGTACAAACTCGACGACACCAGCAGGGAAAGACCGACTAAAATCAGGGGGAGTCCCAAGGGAATCGGTAGGGGAAACAAAATGAGCCCTGCGACGAACACCACTAAACCAGTACAAAAGAGCACAAGGCGTTGCATAGAAAATCCCGTAGGAATAAAGAGAGTTAGCGGTGCGCGAACGCCTGTTGTCGGCGTTGTTGCAGGGTGGCCCATGTGGGCAGTGGGTCGAGTTGGCCCCGTTCCATCCAATACAGGCGATGGGCCATCTGGCGAATGAAATGCTCGTCGTGTTCGACCACTAACAGTCCTAATCCCTCGGTTTGCAACGCCTTCACCGCATCGCCCACGGCTTGGGCAATGCGCGGCGCCAGGCCCTGGAGCGGTTCGTCGAGCAACAGATAGCGGGGTTGGGTCATGAGGGTGCGGGCAATGGCGAGCATTTGCTGTTCGCCGCCCGAGAGCCGTCCCGACACCCGATGGCGCAGGGCCGCTAGGGGCGGAAATAGGGCAAATACCCGTTCCAAGTCCCAGTGAGTACCGTCCAACCGCCGAGGACGCGCGGCCACCATCAGGTTTTCGTACACGGTGAGCGGCCCAAAGAGGCGCCGTTCTTCCGGCACATAGCCCAAGCCGCGCCGCGCCCGTTGGGCACTGGCGAGCGGATGTAGCGCCAAATCGTCGCCCAGCAGCCGTCCCCGAGACCAGGGCGTGAGCCCCATGAGGCCCTTGAGCAGCGTGGATTTGCCCGCTCCATTGTGGCTAGTCACCACGACGACTTCGCCGCTGTGCAACACCAGGTCCAGGGGGCCACAGGCCGCCGCCCGCCCGTAACCGGCGCTAAACCCCTGTAATTCAATCTGTTTCATCGGCGATCACTCCGCGAGAGGCCCCAAATATGCCTGTTGCACCGCCGCTTGGGCGCGCACCTCATCTGGCGGGCCGTCGGCGATCAACGCGCCGCGATCCATGACCAACAACCGCGTGGCATGGGCAAAGACCGCGCCCAAATCGTGTTCCGTAAACAGTACCGCTGCGCCGGTCGCCGCCCCATAGGCCGCCACGGTGGCGAACAGCGCATCCCGTTCAACTGCACCCATGCCGGCGCTGGGTTCGTCCAGCAAGACCACCCGAGGGCGTTGGGCCAGTACCAGGGCGAGTTCTACCCGTTTGATGTCCGCATGGGCCAATTCGTCGCCCCGTTGGTGGGCGATGGCCGTAAGCGATTCCGCCAACGGCGATAAGGACAGGCGGCCCAGGGACCAGGGCGACGCGGTGGCGAGGGCGAGGTGTTCTGCCACGGTGAGTGCCGGCCAAATCGCCGCCTGTTGGAAGGTGCGCCCCAGGCCCAGGCGCTGGCGACGGTCGGGCGCGAACGCCGTGGCGTGGCGTTCGCGGCCCGTTGGGTCGGTTAGATAAAGCTGGCCGCCGTCGGGGCGCTGTTGCCCGCCCAATAGGGCAAATAACGTGGATTTGCCGGCCCCGTTGGGGCCGATGAGCGCGGCGATTTGGCCGGACGCCAGGGTAAAGCTCACGCGATCGACGGCGGTGATGCCGTGAAACCGCTTAGTGAGCGCGACGGCCCGCATCATCGCCGTGCCGCCCACAGGCTGAGGGCGACGATGAAGCCGCCGAGCACCAGCCGCCAATGGTCGCTGTGGCTCAAGAGTTCCGCTTTCAACAGGGTGAAGCCCACGGCGCCGAGCCACGCGCCGCCCAGGTGGTGAATGCCGCCGAGGAGCGCCATCACGAGCGCGTCCACCGAGAGGGGAATGGCCAACAATTCGGG
>DAIUCA010000103.1:0-8799 GCA_036846405.1 Candidatus Competibacteraceae bacterium | reverse complement strand
CATATTTCCGGCGGCGTGAGCAACATTTCCTTCTCGTTTCGCGGCAACGATGCGGTGCGCGAGGCCATTCATGCGGCGTTTCTGTACCACGCGATTCAGGCGGGCATGGACATGGGCATCGTCAACGCGGGCCAATTGGCCCTCTACGAAGAGGTGCCAAAACATCTGCGGGATGCCATCGAAGATGTGTTGTTTAATCGCCATCCAGACGCTACAGAAAGCCTATTGCAGATTGCCGAACAATTTCGGCATCAGGGTAAATCTGAAGCGAAAGTCGATGACCAGGCGTGGCGACAATTGCCCCTCGCCGAGCGCATTTCCCATGCGTTGGTGAAGGGATTGGACGAATTTGTCGTGGAGGATGTGGAGGCATTGCGACCCGAATTTGCTCATCCGTTGCAGATTATCGAAGGGCCGTTGATGGATGGCATGAACCATGTGGGAGATCTGTTCGGCGCGGGAAAAATGTTTCTGCCCCAAGTGGTGAAGTCGGCGCGGGTGATGAAAAAAGCTGTGGCTCATCTGATTCCCTTCATCGAAGCCGAGAAGGCAAAAAACCAACAGGTCTCCAAGAACAACGGCAAAATCTTAATGGCGACCGTGAAAGGCGATGTGCACGACATCGGCAAAAACATCGTCGGCGTGGTTCTGCAATGCAATAACTTCGAGGTGATCGACCTGGGAGTCATGGTGCCGTTTCAGAAGATTTTAGATAAAGCCAAAGAGGTCGATGCCGACATTATTGGGTTATCTGGATTGATCACGCCGTCCCTCGACGAGATGGTGACCGTCGCCAAAGAGATGCAGCGCCAAGGGTTTACGGTTCCGCTGCTGATTGGCGGAGCAACCACCTCGATGCTGCACACGGCGGTAAAAATCGCCCCGCAGTACGACCACGGGGTGATTTATGTAAAGGATGCGTCGCGGGCCGTGGGGGTGGCGCAGAATCTGGTGACAGCGACTAAAAAGCCCGTTTATCTGGCAGAAGTGAACGGCGATTACGAGCGCAAACGCTATCAATACAGCCAACGTCAGCCGCGTCAGACCGCCTTAACCCTAGAAGAAGCGCGGGCCAATGCGGTGCTGCTGGACTGGCAGCAGTACACGCCGCCTACGCCATCGCAGCTCGGGGTGACCGTGTTGCAGAATTATCCGTTGGCGGTATTAGCAGAACAAATCGATTGGACGCCGTTTTTTGCCAGTTGGGAACTGCACGGACGGTTTCCGAAGATTCTGCAAGATGCCCGAGTGGGCGAGGCAGCTACGCGACTCTATGCGGATGCCCAGGAGATGTTGCGGAAAATCATCGACGAACAGTGGCTCGAAGCGCGGGCAGTGTTTGGATTCTTCTCGGCCAATCGTCAGGGGCACGACGATATTCGGGTGTTTGCAGATGCGGCGCGTCGGGAAGTGCGGCTCACGTTGCACCATCTGCGGCAGCAGGACCGCAAGCCCGATAACAAGCCAAATCGCTGTCTTGCGGACTTTTTGGCCCCCACGGGGATTGCCGATTACATCGGCGGCTTTGCGGTGACGGCGGGCATTGGTGTCGACGAGAAAGTCGCGGAGTTCGAGCGCCAACACGATGATTATCAAGCGATTTTGCTCAAAGCCCTGGCAGATCGGCTCGCTGAAGCCTTTGCGGAACATCTGCACAAGCGGGTGCGCAAAGAGTTCTGGGGCTACATTCCAGAAGAGCAATTGACGAATGATGAGTTAATTGCAGAGCAGTACCGCGGCATCCGACCAGCCCCGGGCTATCCGGCCTGTCCAGATCACACGGAAAAAGCGTCGCTGTGGCAATTGCTGGATGTAGAACAGCATATCGGCTTGCAGATCACCGAAAGCTTCGCCATGTGGCCATCGGCGGCAGTCTCTGGATGGTATCTGAGTCATCCCCAATCGGCGTATTTCGGTCTGGGAAAAATCGAGCGCGATCAGGTAATTGACTATGCCCAGCGGAAAAAATGGTCGGTAGAGGTGGCCGAAAAATGGCTGGCGCCGGTATTGAATTACGACCCCGATCAGATGGCGAAAGGAACCCCCAAAGTCGCGCCCTGTGGGCACATCCATTAGGCGCAATTGACTCTTCTCCTAGCCCGTCGCCGATGGGCTTTTTACGGTCTACGGATTTCAGAGTATGCGAATTAAATCGTTGTTTTTATTGATATTTTTCGGGTTCTCGGTGGGTATTTCGTCGATAGCGCTGGCCAAAAAGTGTCTGTCAGTCGCCTTAATTAGCGACGAAGCGGCGATCACGGCCCAATTGCAAAGCGAACTGGTGGATCGTTGGTCGGGACTGGCGGTGGAGCGGGCGCAGATTCGCGCCTTGTGGATTCAGCTCGATCTGGATGGGGTGTTGAGCACAGAAATCGACAAGGCGGTGGCGCAGGTGCGCGAGAATACCGGTTACTGGGAGCGTTATTTATCTGGATGGGGCACGGACGCGGGGGCGAAGTTTGCGGACGAGATGGCCACGCGGGTGTTCAATTCGGCGGCGATGCAGAGTGCGTTGCAGACCTTGATTGGCCAGGTAGTCGCCTCGTTGCAGACCGAAATGCAGACCGCCGTGGCGCCGAGCGTGGATGGCGTGTTGCAGTGCATGAAGCAGTACACGCGGGAACAGTTCGGTAGTCAGCTGGCTCAAGCGCTCCAGCAGCAGTTCACCGCCCAGTTGCCGGCGCTCAGAGCCACAGTAGAAGCGCCGGCGGCGGCGATTACCCCCGCGCGGTTGCTGTCGGCGGGCGGTTTGACCCTGTTGTTGGCGCGGCGTGTGGTGGCGCGGATGGTGGCGTTGGTGGCCCAGCGGGTGGGCCTGCGCATCGCCACGCGTTGGGTGCCGATGGTGGGTTGGGCCTTGTTTATCGGCGATTTTTGGTGGTCGGCGGATGGCGTGTTGCCGGACATTGCGACGGAATTGCGCTCGTCAACGACCCGCGATGCGCTCATCGACAATGTCACCACCAGTTTGCAGGAGGAATTACTGGATCCATCCCTCTTGGCGGCGGCGTTGGCGGCGCAACTGGTGCGCGAATGGCAGCAATTTCAGGCCAATTACCAAGGATTGTTGACCCTCGCACAGCAATCGCCGGCATTTCGCGCGGTGCTCGACCTGATGCCGACGGCAGAACTGTCTCGGTTTACCCAGGTGGCGACCCAGTTGCGGGGCGATTTTGACGACGCGACCGTGATTCGCTGGGCGGTGAGTGGTGATTTGCGGCGGTTTGCGGCGTTGCCGACGACGGCGACAGCCGTGTTGCAGGCGGTGAAGCGCATGGACACGGTGTTTTTGTGGCGGGAACGGCTGCCAGACGACGAGATCTTTCGGCAATTCAGCCAAACGACCCTGTATCGCGACTTTCAACCGACCCAATTCGACGAAATAACGCTCCGTCAGCTGCTCGCGTTGGGGCATGAAACCGCGATCACGGCGGTCGCGCGGCTCGCAGCGGTGGATCGCACTGCGATTTTGGCGCTGCCGCCGGCGTATTTGGCGGCGGTGAGCGGCACGTTAACCGCTGCCGATTGGGCAAATGTGGCGTTTTACCTGCGCCATTTGCCGTCGGAAAAGACAGATCGCAGCTTTTTTCTCGACGTCGTGCGCGATTATCCGGATCGCTTGGTGCGCTTGGCGTCGCCGACCGCGCGGCAACGGGTGATTCAAGCCCGCGAACCGGCCCGCGAGATCGCCGCGTTGACCGATATTCCGCCGCCGCTGGGCGATTTCTTATTATTTGGCCTTGATCTCAGCCGCATGTGGCCCGCGATCAGCATCAACGAGGCAACGTTCTCGGCGCTGATGTACATCGGGTTGACCCTGTTGGCCTTGCCGCTGGTGATTTTGCTGGGGCTATGGCTGCTGCGGTTTTATCTGGGAATGCTGTGGCGAACCGTCTGGCAGGGACTGCGCGGCGCGCCGCTGCCGCGTCGAGAGCCGCCGTCGATCATGACCGTGGCGGCGATGCCCGCGCGGCGGCGGTGGCGGGTACGTGGCTACGATGCCTTTGCGCGGGAAAATTACGTGGTGGGTGTGTTCGACACTGAAGCCGACGCGCGTCGCGCCGAGGCGCAGGCGCGCCAGGGAACCCAACAACAGCCGCCCGACCTGCGCGATGAGATTTGGATCGAAGCCATCGCCGACGACCTGCCTTCTCTCCAAGGTTAATTCCACAGGCCCCCTGTTTACCCCCGTCGCTGTGCGTATATTTACGGATCACTGAAGTTGTTGCGCTGCACAAGAGGTTTAGATATGGTGCAGCGCATCAACTCAATATCTACTTTTGGAGATTTACCCCATGACTCAACTTCCCTTCACCGCCCCGAACTTCGCCGCCGCCCTTCCGCCGGTATCTGTGAAAGCCCGCCAACTGAGCGTGAACTATCTGGAACGTCTGGTTTATATGAGCCTGGCGAATCTGGATCACCTCATGGGTCAGATGAAGCACAATCTGCGCGAACTGGCCGAACTGAAAGCCGAGCCGAACAGCTTGCAGAATCTGTATCACCAGCAAACGGAATCGGCGAAAGCCTTTACGGCCCACACCAAACAGCAAACCCAGCTGTTTAACGAACTGCTCCAAGAGCTGCGCACCGACATGGAAGTGTTAACCAAAGAAACTGCCGCCACCGTGACGGCGAAAAAAGCGGCGTAAGCCACTTAAACTGATGAAAACGGGCGCCGCGAGCGCCCGTTTTTTTGGCCCTAATTCCTTACAACAGCCCTTTAGGTTCCCAATCCGGCTCGATAATCTGTTTTGAGCGCTTTTTACAGACGGTCGCCAGGTCGCGCAGCCGATGTTTCATGGTATTGAGCATTTCCTGGATAGAACGAATATCTTTCAGGGCCGCAATGACGTCCATACTCATGTTCAAATCCTTCATCCATTCGCTGCGTTCCGCCCGTTCGACGGCGGCGAGCAAATCCTCTTCTTGTCGCGGTGGTGTCCCTAAATCGGTGATTGCCTGAAATAATGCGGCGTATTGCTGCTCAATCCACGCGTCATATAGGTAATACAGCTCCAAACCGTCGTCGATGGAATAGGCTTGATAACGGAATTTGAGCTTTAATTCGTCAAAAGTAATGCGACGACCGATTTCAGCGAATTTCCACCGTTCAATGGTTTGGCGCACCTGTACCGGTAAGAAATCTACGCCGGTTTGCACTTTATTCAGGACATATTCCAAATCCTCAAACTCGCGCTGGGTTTTCTCCGTCATTTCGGTGAGCCGCAAACGGGTCTGCGTGATCTGGCTCATGCTGGCGATTTGGCCGATGGCCGTCGCTAAGGCTGGCCCTTGGTAGCGATAGCCACTCGCCCCCACCTGCTGATTGCCTTCCCAATCGTTGAGCGAGTCGTCTAGCGCCAAAATCTCGGCGCGCAGCTGGGCTTGGATCTCGGCTTCCGATGAAATCGTGCTCAGTAACGCCGCCTGCTGTTCGGCGACGGCCCAATCGGCCAATGCGCGGGCCGTCTCATCCTGTTCCGCTTGGGTTTGCGCCCGCCGATTGTGCTCATCTTTTTCCTGTTCCTGGCGCAACCGTGCCATGCGCATTTGGGTTTCGATGCGCCGTTGCGCCGCGATGCGGGCTTTTTCCTGGCGCTCTCGTTCCTCGCGAACGGCAGGATTCACCGCGAATTTTTGGCCTTGTCGCCGCAATTCCCGTTGTTCAGCGGCTACCTGCTGCTGTTCCCACAAAAACTGCCCGGTCCGCCACAGCAGGTAGAAAAACACCCCCGTCGCAATCAACGAGGGATAGTTATTCTGCAAGAAGTAAATCGTTGGCCAGATGTCCATCGTGTGTTGCCCGTATGCGAAGAGAGTGATGGCGCGAATTGTATGACTGTTTCACCGCCCACAAAAAAGGCGCGAGATGCGCCTTTTGACTTCGCGACCACGCCGCGTTTAATCCACCAAGATATTGCGAAATTGCCAGGGATCTTGGGCGTCGAGGGTTTCGGGGAACGGCTGATTGCGCCGTTGCAGCGGCGACCAATCGCCCCACACCCCCACCACTTCACCTAAATAAGGCGCCATCAGCGACAACATTTGCGCAAAATCGAGCTGGTCGGCTTCCACCACGCCTTCGCGGGGATAGTTAATTGCCCACGTCATGCCCGCCAGCACCGCCGCCGTGACCTGCAAGCTCGTGGCGTTGTTGTGAGGCGCAAGAGCCCGCGCCGCGTCAACGCTCAGGCGCGACCCGTACCAATAAACGCCCTTGTCGTTGCCCATGAGGAGCACGCCCAGTTCGTCCATGCCCCGGGAAATCTCGTTCATTAACAAGCGTTTGCGGGGCTGGAGTTGCCATTGCTTGCCGGCAAACTCGTGAAGCGACAACACCGCGTCATCGCAGGGGTGGTAGGCGTAGTGCACCGTGGGGCGGTAAATCACCCGCGTGCCGTCGCGCAGTGACAGGTAATCGGCAATCGAAATCGCCTCGTTGTGAGTGATGAGAAAGCCGTGGTACGGGCCTTCCAGCGGTGTCCAACTGCGCACCCGAGTCCCCGCCCCGGGACGATTGAGATAAATCGCCGCGTCACTGCCGAATTCGTGGCGGCTCCCCTGGGGCGGCAAGGCTTTTTCGTGGGTTCCCCAGCCGAGTTCGGCTGGCTGACAGCCTTCGCCCACAAAGCCGTCGATCGACCAGGTATTCACAAACTCGCCCACGGCCTTGGGGTGGTGGTCGGCCACTTGGGTGTCGCGTTCGGCGATGTGAATCGCCTTGATATTGAGGGCTTGCGCCATCGCCGCCCAACCCTGGCGGCAGGTGGGCAGGCGGGGGTTAAGGCCGTTCTCCTTGGCCACATTCAATAGCGCCTGCTTCACGAAGTGCGACACCAAACCAGGATTTGCACCGTGCGCGACCACTGCCGTGGTTTCGTGGCCGCGTTCGCGCAGGCCGAGGGCCGTTTCCCGCAGGGCGTAATTGCTGCGCTGGGACGGGGTCAGCGTGGGGTCGGTGTAACCGCCTTCCCAAGGCTCGATGCAGGTATCCAGGTAGAGCACGCCCCGGGGCTGACAGAAATTAATCAGCGCCGTGCTCGACACGTTGACCGAGAGATTCAGCAGAAAATCGCCACGGTCGCCGATGAACTCTTTCAGAATACTTTCGTAGTTTTGGGGCGTGAGGGGACGCAGATGAAATGCGATGCCATAGATGGCGGCAATGTCTGCGCCCGCGTCGTCGGCGGTCACGATGGTGATTTTGCGGGGATCGAGGGCGATGTGGCGCAGGATCAGCGGCAAAACGCCTTGACCGATGCTGCCAAAACCCAAGATCAGTAAGCGGCCCTCGAGGCGGGCATAAGTCGTTGACATGGCATAAAACCTCCTGTTTTGAAATGGATAAAGTTAAGCGATGGCTCGCAGCGCAATAGAGTTCACTTCGAGAATCTGTGCCCGCGGGAAGAAATTGAAATCCGTGGCGGTGGCCGAGGTGTACGCGCCCATCATGTGACCCACCATCAAATCGCCTACATCTAAGGCTGGCAGGGCCACGTTTTCGCGGATGACGTCGATGCTGTCGCAGGTCGGCCCCGCGAGGACGCTATTAATTAAGGTGTCGGGATCCGCGTGGGTGATGAATTCCAGCGCGGGTTTGGTGCCTTCGAACAGCAGGCCGCTGTAGGAGCCGTACACCCCATCATCCAAGTAGTACCACACGCGGTCGCCGCGCTCGGCCTTGCCCATGACGGACGCCACGGCCGTCATGGCGGGGGCGCAGAGGTAGCGGCCGGGTTCGGCAATGACGCGCACCGCGTCGGGCACTTGGGCTAGAGCCGCGCGAATGGGCTTGCAAAAATCTTCGATGGCCAAAACGGGCTCGTCATAGGCCACCGGGAAACCGCCGCCGATGTCTAGCACCGTGAGGCGATACCCCGCGTCGTCCGCCGCTGCCATGAGTTCGCGGCAACGCTCGATGGCTTCCACATATTTGCGGGGATTCGCCGTCTGCGACCCCACGTGGAACGACAGCCCTTGAACGGTGATGCCCAGACGATCCGCATAGCGAATGAGGTCGAGCACATCTTCGGGTTGGCAGCCGAATTTCTTCGAAAGATCGACGGCGGCGTCGGCGCTGCGGAAGCTCACGCGGATGAGTAGTGCTACGCGGTCGCGGTAGGCGGTGAATTTCGCCACTTCAAAGGGGTTGTCGACGACAAAGGTAGTCACGCCAAAATCCAGGGCCGCGCGGATTTCCCGATCGGTTTTGATGGGATGGGTGTGGATGCAGCGATTCGGATCGACTTGCACCGATTTCACCAAATTGACTTCGCCACTGGTGGCCAAATCAAAGCTCGCGCCTTCATCGCGCAGGGTGGCGATCACTGCCGCGTGGGGCAGTGGCTTGATGGCGTAATGGAGCGTGACATCGCCCAACGCCGCTTTCAGGCGCCGGTATTGGTCGCGCACGATTTGCGTGTCGAGCAATAACAGCGGACCGCCGTGTTGAGCGATGAGCGACCGCAAGTAGGACGGGGTGTAACGCGGCACGTTGGGGGAAAAGCCCAGGCGCGGGAAGAACATGCCGATGTCGGAAACATTTTTCATAACTGACTGCCCTCGCGGCGCAAACAGCAAGGTCGCGCCGCTAAATCAACCAAAGGAGACCCAAATCGAGGAGCTAAGCTCTCTAATTCACCGATTCAAATCTCAGCCTTGATAGATTCTCTACTGGCGCCGCTGGGTTAAGCGGGGTAGGTGCAGCGAGTGATCATCTCTTGAACTGAGGGCGGCGGAATCTACACAGTTTTTAACGGGGCGCAAGCGATTTTTAAGGCAGCGAACTGCAATGAC
>DAIUCA010000102.1:0-8830 GCA_036846405.1 Candidatus Competibacteraceae bacterium | reverse complement strand
GCAGGGTCAGCGCCACGGCCTGTTGCAGCGCAGCAGCGCGGGTCTCGTCCCAGTGGATCGCGGGAAACACCCGCGATAACGCGCCACAGTCCGCGAGCACTTGGAAAAACGCTGCTGGTTGGGGCGTGGCCAGGGCTTTCACGAGTTCTGCAAACACCCGCTCGGGCACCAGGGCATCCACTTCCCCGGCCGCGACCATCCCTCGGAGGAGGGCTTGGGTTTCGGGGGCGACGCGAAAGCCCAGGGGGGCAAAGCGGGCTTGAAACCGGGCCAGGCGCAGCAGGCGCACCGGGTCTTCGGCAAAGGCGTCCGACACATGGCGCAGCCAGCGATCCGCCAGATCCTGTTGGCCGCCGTAGGGATCAATGATCGCGCCGTCGGCGTCTTGGGCTAGGGCGTTAATGGTGAGGTCTCGGCGGCGCAAATCCTCCGCCAGGGTGACGCTCGGATCGGCGTGCACCGAAAAGCCGTGGTAACCCGGGGCGGTTTTGCGCTCGGTGCGCGCCAGGGCGTATTCCTCCTGGGTCTTGGGGTGGAGAAACACAGGGAAATCCTTGCCTACAGATTTGTACCCCTGGCGTAACAGTTGGTCGGGCGTCGCGCCTACCACCACCCAATCCCGTTCGCGAATGGGTAATCCCAATAGGCGGTCGCGCACGGCACCGCCCACTAAATAAATATCCAAGGAAAGGTCTCCTCTTGAACTTGCTTCGGTGGTTCACAAAATGCGATGTAATGCCAAAAACCCCATAAAAGGATGGTCCGCCGCATGGCGCCCTTAAAGCTCTACATCAAAACCTTCGGTTGCCAGATGAACGAGTACGACTCGACCCGCATGGTCGATGTCCTCGCCAAATCCCACGGTTTTGTGCGCACGACCGCCGTCGATGACGCGGATCTCCTCCTCATTAACACCTGTTCGGTGCGGGAAAAGGCCCAAGAAAAGTTGTTTTCCCAACTGGGCGAATGGCGTCCCCTCAAACAACAGCGACCGGGACTGCTCATCGGCGTGGGCGGCTGTGTGGCCAGCCAAGAGGGCGAGGCGATTTTGAAACGCGCCCCCTATGTGGACCTGGTGTTTGGGCCGCAAACGCTCCATCGGCTGCCCCACCTGGTGGACGCCGCCCGCGACAAACAGCGGGCTATAGACGTGTCGTTTCCCGAAATCGAGAAGTTCGATCACCTGCCCGCGCCCCGGGCCGAGGGGCCGACGGCGTTTGTGTCCGTGATGGAGGGCTGCAGCAAGTACTGCACCTTCTGCGTGGTGCCCTACACCCGAGGGGAAGAGGTGAGCCGTCGCTTTGACGATGTCCTCGCCGAGGTGCAGCAACTCGTGGCGCAGGGCGTGCGGGAAGTCACCTTGCTGGGGCAAAACGTCAACGCCTATCGCGGCCCCATGGCCGACGGTTTCGAGGCGGATTTGGCCCTGCTGCTTCATTACTTGAGCGCCATCGACGGCCTCGAACGGCTGCGCTTTACCACGAGCCACCCGGTGGAAATGACGGATTCCCTCATCCATGCCTTTGGAGAGCTGCCCAAGCTGGCGGCTCACCTCCATTTGCCGGTGCAATGCGGCGCGGATCGCATTTTGCGGCTCATGAAACGCGGCCACACCGTCGCCGAATACCGAGAAACCATCGCCAAGCTGCGGGCAGCCCAGCCAAAAATTGCGATTTCGTCGGATTTCATCGTGGGGTTTCCCGGCGAAACCGCCGCCGAGTTTCAAGCGACTCTGGATCTCATCGACGCCGTGGGGTTTGACCAGAGCTACAGCTTCATCTACAGCCCGCGCCCAGGCACGCCGGCGGCGGCGTTGTCCGACCCGGTGCCCATGGACGAGAAAAAACAGTGGTTAGCCCAACTGCAAGCGCGGATTAACGCCCATGCCCAACAGCTCAGCGATCGCATGGTGGGCCATACGGAACGGGTGCTGGTGACTGGGCCCTCCAAAAAAGACCCCCGCGAACTCTGTGGGCGCACGGAAAACAACCGCGTGGTGAACTTTCAAGGGCCGTTGTCGCTGGTGGGCCACCTGGTGGACGTGACGATGACCGCCGCGCTGAGTCATTCCCTGCGGGGCCGTCTCGCCCTACCCGCCGACGCCGTGTCTGCGCCGTAACTTCCACTGGATGCTGCCTTGTCAATCACCGCTTTGATTCACACCCTCGACGTGGTCCTCGAACCCGCCGACAACGACCGCCTGCGCCAGCTCTGTGGCCAATGCGATGAGCATTTGCGGCTCATGGAAAAACGCCTTGCCGTGGACATTAACAATCGCGGCAATCAATTCCGCCTGATTGGCGAATACACCGCCGTACACACCACCGCCGCCGTGCTGCAACAGCTTTACGAACAGCTCAAAACCCAGCCCTTGACCCCAGAAGGCGTCCAACTGTGTCTGCAAACGTCCAGTGTGCAGGCGCTCACCGCGCCCGCTGCGGATGTGGATGCGCCGCCGACCGCCGACTGTCCCATCGTGACCATTCGCACCAAGCGGGGCGGTCAGATTCGCGGTCGCGGCCCGCGCCAACAGCGGTATTTGTTCAACATGGCCCACCACGACATCAGCTTTGGCGTCGGGCCGGCCGGTACCGGCAAAACCTATTTGGCGGTTGCCCGCGCGGTGGAAGCCTTGGAACGCCACGAGGTGCGTCGTTTGGTGTTGGTGCGGCCCGCGGTGGAAGCCGGCGAACGGCTGGGCTTTTTGCCCGGCGACCTGGTGCAAAAAGTCGATCCTTATTTGCGGCCGCTGTACGACGCGCTCCACGAAATGCTCGGCGCCGACACGGTGCTCAAGTACATGGAGAAAAACATCATCGAGATTGCGCCCCTCGCGTTCATGCGAGGCCGCACCCTCAACGAGGCCTTCATCATTTTGGACGAAGCCCAAAATACCACCGTGGAACAGATGAAGATGTTTCTCACCCGCCTGGGCTTTGGCTCGACGGCGGTGGTGACCGGCGACATTACCCAGGTGGATTTACCCCGCCACATTTCCTCGGGGCTGCGCCATGCCCTCGGCGTCCTCGAAGGCGTCGAAGGCATCAGCCTGACCCATTTCACCGCCGACGACGTGGTGCGCCATCCCCTGGTGCAGCGCATCGTTAACGCCTACGCCCGCTACGAGCAGAGCCACCCATGAACCTCGACATCGTCATTCAAACCGCCGTCAACGCCGACGACCTGCCCAGCGAGGAAGACAGTAAACGCTGGCTCGCCACGGCCTTTCACGCCCTGGCGGCGACCCACGACCTGGTGCCGAGCGCGCTTACCGTGCGCTTTGTGGGCCTCGCCGAAGGCACCGCGCTCAATCAAGAATTTCGCGGTAAGGCGTATGCCACCAATGTCCTTGCCTTTCCCGCCCATTGGGACGACCACCTACCGGCGGCCGCCCGCGCCGCCTGGCAACAGGATGCCGCCCAGGACGCCGACGATGCCGATACCTCGGCAGGGGCCGAGGAGGAACCCCCGCTGCGCTACTTGGGCGACATAGCGATTTGTGCGCCGGTCGTCGCCCAAGAGGCCATCGAACAACGCAAATCGCTCGCGGCCCATTACGCCCATTTGCTGATTCATGGGCTGTTGCATCTCCACGGATTCGACCACGACCAGGCGGAGGATGCCGACGCGATGGAAGCCCTAGAAATCCAATTATTGGCCGCCTTGGGCTTTGCCAATCCCTACGAGGCGGCGGAGACCGCCCCATGAAAGACGCGCTCTCCGACACCCAACCCCCCTCAAATCGCTCGTGGCTCGAACGTATTGGCTTGAGCTTTGGCCACGAACCCCACTGCCGTAGCGAACTGTTGCAATCCCTGCGGGAAGCGCACCAACGGGGTCTGTTGAGCGCCGACGCCCTGGCCATGATGGAAGGGGCGCTGGGCATGCCGGATTTGCGGGTGCGGGATGTGATGTTGGCCCGTGCCCAGGTGGTCATGATTCAGCAGGAAGACGCCCTCGAGGCCATTCTCGAACCGATTTTGACCTCGGGTCATTCGCGGTTCCCGGTCACGGGTGAGCACAAGGACGACATCGTGGGCATGTTGATCGCGAAGGATTTGTTAAAGCTCATGGCGACCCCGACGGCGCCCTGGCGACCGCTCATTCGACCGGCCCATGTGGTGCCCGAATCCAAGCGTTTGGACGACCTGTTGCGCGAATTTCGCGCTAATCGGCTCCATATGGCCATCGTGGTGGACGAATACGGCGGCGTCGCTGGTCTGGTCACCATCGAAGACATTTTGGAACAGATCGTCGGCGAGATTGACGACGAGCACGATGACGAAGAGGAAGATTTCATCCGCGATGAGGGCAATGGCACCTTCATTTTGAAGGCGCTCACCCCGATCGAACTGTTTAACGAGCGGTTTCAGGCGGATTTCGACGACGAGAAAGCCGACACCGTGGCGGGCCTCGTGATGATGCATCTGGGCCGCCTGCCCCGGCGCGGTGAGGAAGTCGATCTAGGGGCCTTTCGCTTCAAGGTTCTGCGGGGCGATAAGCAACGCATTCATCTCCTATCCATGACGTCGTCACCGCCCACGGTTGACGATGCCGACCTGTCCCCGACCAGTTGATCCTCGAACGCCACGCGGGACAGTTAATCGCCGTCGGCCTGGGTGCTATCCAGGTGATGGCCTTTGCGCCGTTTAATTTTTGGTGGCTCGCCATTCTGGTGAATGCGGCGTTGCTCGGCCTGCTGACCGCCAGCGCCTCGCCGCGGGAAGCCGCTCTACGGGGCGCGAGCTTTGGATTGGGCCTGTTTGGCGCCGGGGTCTGGTGGGTGTTTATCAGCCTTCACGATTACGGCCAGGCGCCTTGGGCCTTCGCTGCCATCGCCACCGCGCTCTTGGTGGGCTATCTGGCGCTCTATCCGACCCTGTTGGGCTATTTCACGGCCCGCAGTCGGGGATGGTCGTCCGCGGTGCGTTGGCTCCTGGTGGTTCCCGCCCTCGCGATGCTCTTGGAATGGCTGCGCAGCGTGGTGTTGACGGGCTTTCCCTGGCTCACGGTGGGTTACAGCCAAGTCGCCGGGCCGCTGTTGGGCTTTGCGCCCCTGGGGGGCGTGTTGCTCATGAGCGGGCTGACCTGGTGGCTGGCGGGGCTACTGCTTTTGGCCGTAGACGCGGGCCGTCAGCGACAGCCATTCCGCGTGGTCATCGCCCTCGGGGCGTTTGTCGCCACCCTCGGCGCGGGCCAGGGACTGCACACCCTTTCGTGGAGCACGCCGCTCCCCACGCCGCCCCTGACCGTCGCTTTGGTTCAAGGCAACATCGACGCCCGCGAGCGCTGGGGCCCGGACGACCTGACCAAAAGTCTCTACCGCTACGCCGAGCTGTCTTGGCGCCAAGGCGAAGCCGATGACCTCATCATTTGGCCCGAAATGGCGATTCCCGCCCTGGTGGACGATCTGCCCCCCGCGTTTGTGGAAGAAATCGTCCGCGACACCGTGGAGCGCCAGACCGACTATCTGGTGGGCATTGCCGATGGCGCTTGGGCCACCCGCACCTTCTACAACGCGGTCATTGGCTACGGTCGGGTGCGCGGTCGCTACTACAAACGGCGGCTCGTGATCTTTGGGGAATATCTCCCGCTTCGCTCGCTGCTGAACGCCCTCAGCGGCTGGGTCGAGATTCCCATGTCCGACCTGTCGCCCGGGCCTGCCGACCAACCGCTCATGACCCTGAGGGGACTGCCGGTGGGGGTGATGGTGTGTTTCGACGCGGTGTTCGGCGAAGAAGCCCGACGTTCTCTACCGACAGCGACCTTTCTCGTGAATCTCAGTAATGACTCGTGGTTTGGCCGCTCATGGGCGGCGGCGCAGCATTTACAGATCGCCCAGCTACGGGCCGCCGAGCTGTCCCGCGACCTCATTCGCGCCACCAACACCGGCCATTCGGCGTTGATCGACCATCGGGGCCAGATTCAAGCCCGCACGGCCCTGTTTGAAATCGCCGTCTTGCGGGGCCAGGTGCAACCGCGCACGGGCTTAACCCCCTACGGCGCCTGGGGCGATGGGCCGGTGGTAGGCAGCAGCCTGTTGCTGCTCCTCGTTCTTTTTGTTGCCGCTCGGCGTCGCGCCTAAAAACTGGGATTCAGCCGCAGCCAGTCGTAGCGGTCGATGGATTCCACGGTCACGGTCGTGCGCGTCTGGCCTCGGCGCAGGGTGAGGGGAATCGCGGTGCCCGCTGTGCCGCGGCCCCACACGGCCCGATAGAACGCGGCCAGATCCGCCACCCGGGCCTCGGCGACTTCCACAATGACATCGCCGATTTGCACCCCCGCGCGGTCCGCGGGACTGCCGACGGCCACGCGACTCACCAACAGCTGTCCCCGTACCTCATCGGTGTAAATCCCCAACCACGGCTTGGCGATTGGGCTGCGGCCCGTGGCGATGAGCGCGTCTAAAGGCGCTTTTAAGCGGTTGATGGGGAGGAATAGGTTGCCCGGCGAGAGCGAGCCGTCACCCACCGCATCGGCCACCGCGAGGGAACCGATGCCCACGAGTTCCCCCTGCGGATTGATGAGCGCCGCGCCGCCGAAGGTCGGGTGGGGCGGCGAGGTGAATAGACCGTTATCCAGAAGATATTCCCAAGCGCCGGCAAACGACCGCCGCGCCACCACGCGCACGGCCACGCCGGTGGGGGGGTGCGCCAGCGCCAACAGCGGCGTCGGTGGCTGGAGCGCGTCGCTATCGCCCAGGGGCAAAAAGGTCCAAGACTGAGGCTGACTCGGGTTTTCCACGGGCCGAATCAGTCCAAAACCCCCGTCCTGGTCGTAGGCGACGATGCGGGCTGGGCGCGGCGGCTGGCCCTCGCGGATCACGGTGACTTGACTCGCTTCGAGGATCAGATAACCGATGGTGACGATCAGGCCCCGGTCGTCGATGACGACGCCGGATCCCTCCCGTTCGGTGCCCAAAATGGGCGCGGTGCGGGCGTTTTCGGGCACCGTGGCGCGGATGCCGACCACGGCCTGCAAAATGGTATCGGGATCGGGGGCGGCCACAGCCAGCCAGGGCAGGGCCATCGCCCCAAGCAAGAGCATGATTTTCATAAGAATCTCCAAGCGACAGAGGATGAGTTTTCTATGACGCCCCCATGGGCGAGCGGTTGCCGCAATGACGACCCCTGGCTATAGTCCGCCGCCCTGCAAAGGAGAGGTGCCAGAGCGGTCGAATGGACCGGTCTCGAAAACCGGCGTACCCATCTGGGTACCGAGGGTTCGAATCCCTCCCTCTCCGCCAATTCCCATAAAAACCAATCGCTTATTGCCATGAGGCGCGTCGCGCAAGCGCCAGACAGCGATGGTCGGTAAGCAAGAAATCCCCTGATACAACGCAAAACACGACACGCGATTCTGCGTTCGTTAGCGCAAAGACCAGCCATTTGGAATCGTGCAACGTGGCAAACGCCATTTGAGCGGCGGATTCTTCTGCTCGCCTTTGTCGCGACTCGGGCATCGCGTTGGAACACTCATGAAACATATCGAGCTGGTCTTTTGGGGGTTGTTGCTGGTGCTGACAGGCCTTTGGTTGGCGGCCGATCCGCTATTCACGGCGCCCCACGCGATGCGCAACGCGCTAATCAATTACACCGGCATCATCGGTATTGGCGTCATGAGCGTGGGCATGATTCTGGCGGCAAGGCCGATTTGGTTTGAATCCTCGCTCGGCGGTTTGGACAAGATGTATCGGCTGCACAAGTGGCTTGGCATCGCTGGCCTCGTGATGGCGATCACGCACTGGGTGTGGACGCAAGCGCCGAAATGGCTTGTCGCCCTCGAATGGATCGCGCCTCCCATGCGCCATCGGGGGGCGGAACCCACATCGCCCATATTCCAGTTCTTCCATGCCCAGCGCGGTCTCGCGGCGGTCATCGGCGAATGGGCCTTTTATGCTGCCGTGGTGCTGATTGCGCTGGCGCTCCTAAAACAGTTCCCCTACCGCCTGTTCTTCAAAACTCACCGTTTGCTGGCGATTGCCTACCTTTTGTTGGTCGTGCACAGCGTGGTGCTCATGAAATTTAGCTATTGGCGCGCGGCCATCGGCCCCCTCATGGCCATGCTGATGACCGCCGGCAGCGCCGCCGCCCTCGGCATTCTGTTCGGGTGGGTCGGGCGCCACCGACAGGTAATGGGCGTCATCGAAGCCGTGAGCGACCACCCAAAAATCCACGTGGTCGAGGTCGATGTTCGGCTGAGCGGGTATTGGCGGGGGCACGAGGCCGGGCAATTCGTGTTCGTCACCTTCGACGAGAAAGAAGGGGCGCACCCGTTCACGATCACCTCTGACTGGAAAAACGACGGCCGCCTGCTGTTCCTGATCAAAGCCTTGGGCGATTACACCCGCACCCTGGCGACCACCCTGACCGTCGGCGCTCGCGTCATGGTGGAAGGCCCGTATGGCCAATTCAATTTCAGCGGCAAACAGCCCCATCAAATCTGGGTTGGCGGCGGTATCGGCATCACGCCCTTCATCGCCCGCATGAAACACCTGGCAGCGCAGCCGGATGGTCGAACCATCGATTTGTTTCACACCACGGTCGACTTCGACGAAGCGGCCATCGCCAAACTCCAACAGGATGCCGACGCAGCACAGGTTCGACTGCACGTGCTAGTCGACGCCAAAGATGGCCGCTTGAACGCGGAACGGATCTGTCAAACCGTGTCGGCATGGAAATCCAGCGACATCTGGTTCTGCGGTCCGGCCGAATTCGGCGACGCCTTGCGCCGAGACTTCAAGGCCAAGGGGCTTGCCAACGCAGACTTTCACCAAGAACTGTTCGCCATGCGCTGACCTACCACCGAATGGCTGTCGCTGCCGACGGCG
>DAIUCA010000101.1:0-8925 GCA_036846405.1 Candidatus Competibacteraceae bacterium | reverse complement strand
CCGCATCGTTGCCGCGAAACGAGAAGGAAATGTTGCTCACGCCGCCGGAAATATGGGCATGGGGCAGGGTCTGGCGAATCTGCCGCGTGGCGTCGATAAACGCCCGCCCATACTCGTTGTGTTCTTCAATACCGGTCGCTACGGCGAAGATATTCGGATCAAAAATAATGTCTTCTGGCGGGAAATTGGCCTGTTCGATCAACAGGTTATAGGCACGGGTGCAGATGCTGACCTTGCGTTCCAGGGTGTCGGCTTGGCCCAACTCGTCGAAGGCCATCACCACCACCGCCGCCCCATAGTCGCGCACCAACTTGGCCTGTTGCAGAAACTTTTCCTCGCCTTCTTTCAGAGAAATCGAGTTGACGATGGATTTTCCCTGGACGCATTGCAGACCCGCCTCGATCACTTCCCACTTAGAGGAATCGATCATCACGGGCACGCGGGAAATGTCGGGTTCCGAGGCGATCAGATGCAGATATTCGGTCATCATCGCTTTCGCATCGATCATCCCCTCGTCCATGTTGATGTCGAGAATCTGAGCGCCGCTGTCTACTTGCTGGCGAGCAACCTCTAAAGCCGTAGCCAAGTCATTGGATTTAATCAGCTTTTTGAATCGCGCCGAGCCGGTGACGTTTGTGCGCTCGCCGATGTTCACGAACAGGCTGTTGTCGCCAATCGCAAAGGGTTCGAGGCCCGCCAGCCGACAGGCGGGCGCGATTTTGGGCAATGGCCGCGCGGGGCATTCGCGCATGGCTTCAGCGATCATCTGAATGTGTTCTGGCGTCGTACCGCAGCAGCCGCCGATGATATTCAGATAACCTTCCTTGGCCCAATCGACGATCTCCTTGGTCATCGCTTCCGGGCCCAAGTCATAACCGCCCAGCTCGTTGGGCAGCCCAGCATTCGGATGAGCCGATACATAAGTCTCTGAAATGCGAGCCATTTCCGCGACATACTGGCGCAGCTCATAGGGGCCTAGGGCGCAGTTCAGACCAAAAGACAGGGGCCGAGTGTGGCGCAACGAGTTGTAGAACGCTTCGGTGGTTTGGCCCGTGAGCGTGCGGCCGGATGCATCGGTGATCGTGCCGGAAATCATCACGGGATAGCGTTCGCCCAACTCGTCAAACAGCCGATTAATCGCAAATAGCGCGGCTTTCGCATTGAGCGTGTCGAAAATCGTCTCGACGAGCAGAATGTCGGCACCGCCATCCAGCAGCGCCTTCGCAGCTTCTTTGTAGGTGGCAGCGAGTTCGGCAAAGTGGATGTTTCTGAAACCCGGGCGATTCACATCTGGCGAGAGGCTCGCCGTGCGGCTGGTAGGCCCCAAAACCCCGGCCACAAATCGCGGAATGCCTGTTTTATTTTCCACTTCATTTGCGGTATCGCGGGCTAATTTGGCTGCCGCAAAATTTAGCTCGTAAACCAAATGCTCCATTTGGTAATCGGCTAATGACACCGATGTGGAATTAAACGAATTGGTTTCGATAATGTGAGCGCCCGCTTGAAGATATTGGCGGTGAATCTCGGCGATTAATTCGGGCTGGGTAATGGTGAGTAAATCGTTATTGCCTTTCAAATCGCTGGGCCAATTATGGAACCGTTGGCCGCGGTAACCGGCCTCGTCCAGGCGATGGCGTTGAATCATCGTGCCCATTGCCCCGTCGAGAATCATAATCTGTTGATTTAATAGGGAAAATAGGGCTTGGCGATGTGAGTGCATGGAAACTCCTGGCTGCGAAATAAGCGAATCAAATCATGGGGATAATTACTTAATCGGCTTATTGGGGCAATTGAATGGTGTTAAAAATCCCGTGGCCGTGGCCCAAAAAGCAACCGCCATTCGACATCGTTACCCGCGATGATTCCCCATTCAGGAGCCACCAAAATGACTGTCCATAATCATAAAACCGTGCCCGCGATTAACCCGCCCATTAGCCCCGTTATTACCCCCGACGATGATCCGCAAGAAACCCAAGAATGGCGCGACGCATTAACTGCCGTGATTCACTTTGCTGGCCCCAAACGGGCCCAGTTTTTATTGGAAACTTTGGTGGAATTGGCCCATCACCACGGCGCCGATTTGCCGTTTTCTGCCAATACGCCCTATGTCAACACGATTCCGCTCGCCGCCCAGCCGCCGCTCCCTGGGGATGATTATCTGGAATGGCGTCTGCGTTCGATGATCCGCTGGAATGCCATGGCCATGGTGGTGCGGGCCAACAAACAACCCGCCGAACCTGGCGGCCACATCGCGACCTTTGCCTCCAGCGCGACGCTTTACGACGTGGGGTTTAACCATTTTTGGCGGGCCCCCAAGGACGGTCACCTGGGAGATTTCATTTACTTTCAAGGACATGCGGCTCCCGGCATCTATGCCCGGGCTTTTCTGGAGGGACGGTTATCTGAAACGCAGCTCGATCATTTTCGCCGCGAGTTAGGGGGCGAGGGGCTGTCGTCCTATCCCCACCCCTGGCTGATGCCCGACTTCTGGCAGTTTCCCACGGTGTCCATGGGCTTGGGACCGCTGATGGCGATTTACCAGGCGCGGTTTATGAAATATCTGGAACACCGGGGCTTGATTCAGAAATCCGATAGCAAGGTTTGGGCGTTTCTCGGCGATGGCGAAACCGATGAACCGGAATCCCTCGGCGCTATTAGCCTGGCCGCCCGCGAGAAACTCGACAATCTGATTTTTGTGGTGAATTGCAACTTGCAGCGGTTGGATGGGCCTGTGCGGGGAAATGGCAAGATCATTCAAGAACTTGAGGCCAATTTTCGCGGCGCGGGTTGGCAGGTGATTAAGGTGATTTGGGGATCCAAATGGGACGACCTTTTGGCAAAAGACCAGGACGGCTGGCTGCGCAAGCGCATGGAGGAATGTCTGGATGGGGAATATCAGAACTATAAGGCCAAGGGTGGCGCCTACACGCGGGAACATTTTTTCGGAAAATATCCAGAATTGCGGGCGATGGTGGATCACTTGAGCGACGAGGCCATTTGGCGTCTGGATCGGGGTGGCCATGATCCGAAGAAGATTTACGCGGCCTACGCGGCGGCTGTGCAGTCGTCTCAGCCCACGGTGATTTTGGCGAAAACCGTGAAGGGCTACGGCATGGGCGAGGCCGGCGAGGGCATGAACATGACCCATCAGCAGAAAAAACTCGGGGAAACAGCGTTGAAACACTTCCGCGACCGTTTCCGCTTGCCGATTCCGGATGAGGCGATTCACGAGTTGCCGCCGTTCTACAAGCCAGCGGCGGAGAGTCTGGAACTGGCCTATCTGCATCAGCGGCGGGAGGCTTTGGGCGGTTATCTGCCCCAGCGGCGACGGTATCTGGAAGCGCCATTGGCTATTCCGGAACTCAGTCGGTTTGATCTGTTGCTCCACGACACGGGCGAACGGCAGATGTCCACCACCATGGCCGTGGTGCGTTTGATGGCCATGGTGGGCCGCGACCCCGTGTTGGGGCCGCGACTCGTGCCGATTATTCCGGATGAGGCCCGCACCTTCGGAATGGAAGGGCTGTTTCGCCAACTCGGCATCTATGCCCACGAGGGTCAGAAGTACACGCCGCAAGACGCGGATCAGATCATGCCGTATCGGGAAGATTATCGCGGCCAGATGCTGCAAGAGGGGATTAACGAAGCCGGCGCCATGTCCTCCTGGATCGCCGCCGCCACGGCCTACGCCAACTACGGCGTGCAGATGCTGCCGATCTATTTGTTCTATTCCATGTTCGGCTTCCAGCGCATTGGGGATCTAGCTTGGGCAGCGGGCGATGCCCGTGCGCGGGGATTTCTGATCGGCGGCACCTCCGGTCGCACCACCCTCAACGGCGAGGGCTTGCAGCATCAAGACGGCCACAGCCAGGTGTTGGCCCAGTGCATTCCGAACTGCGTGAGCTACGACCCCACCTTCCACTACGAGGTGGCGGTGATCTTCAGACAGGGCCTCATGCGGTTGTTGCAGCAGCAGGAAGATGTCTATTTCTACCTCACGACCCTTAATGAGAACTATCGCCATCCGGAAATGCCCGTCGGCGTGGAGTCGCAGATTATTCAGGGGATGTATCGCTTGCCCCAGTTCTCGACGACAACCGACGCCCAGACGCCGGCCCTGACCGTGCAGTTGCTGGGCAGTGGGGCCATTTTGCGGGAGGTGATCGCCGCCGCCGCCCTATTGCAGACCGATTTTGGGATTCTGGCCGATGTCTGGAGCGTCACCAGCTTTAACGAGTTGGCCCGCGACGGTCATGAGGTCCACCGTTGGAATCGGTTGCATCCGAACGCCCCGCCGAGAATTGCCTTTGTGGAACAGCAGTTGGGCGGCACGGTTGGGCCGATCATCGCGGCCAGCGATTATCTGCGGCTGTTTGCAGAACAGGTGCGGCCGTTCATGTCGCGGCCCTATGTGACCCTCGGCACCGATGGCTTTGGGCGTTCCGATAGTCGGGCGGCGCTGCGGGATCACTTCGAGGTGGATCGCCGCCACATTGCCTACGCGGCGATTAGAGCCCTGTGCGATGGCCAGTGGCTGCCGACGACTCGCGCCACCGAAGCCCTCGCGCGGTACGAAATCGCCGTACACGAGGTGAGTGCGTTACGCCGCTGACGCTGCCGCCGGCAAGTGATAGGCCCGCCAGACGCCGTACAGTCCGATGGCCAATAGGGCCATCAGCGGCTGGAAAGCGTAGACATGAATCAGATCGAACCAGAACAAGTCGGCGGTTAAGCGAATGCCGGTGAGCGCGAGTAGCCGCCCGAAATTCAGTCCCCAGAGCAGCGGCAACAGCCACAGCAGCCCCAGAGCGCGAGACCGCCAAGACAGGCGGTTTGCCAATACTGCTGCCGCCACCGGCAGCGCCACCGCTAGGCCGTCGCAACTCGCCACGATCCAGAGAATTGGCGCCCCGTGGTGGTGCAGATACACCCCGTGGCTGCTCAAGGCAGGCCAGAACGGCGACAGCATCAGATCGACCAGCGTCGCCAACAGGGCGTGATAGTCGGTTATCCAGAACCCCAGCAGGCTATAAGCGCTGTAGAGCAGGGTGAAATAGCCGAAAAATCGCCCGAGAAAGCCCCCCATGGGCTAGGGCGTCAAACAGACCGCGCCGGTACCGGCGGCGCAGCGCAGGTTCTGAATGCAGACATCGCCCGCACCTTCTGTACAGCGCAGGCGCACGTTCTGCTCCATCACGCGCCCCGTCGTGGGACTGAGTTTCGCGGTCAGCTCCATGGGATTGACGATGGTTTGGGTGCCGGCGGTGGGGGTGTCGATGATGCTCCAACTCACCACGCCGTCGCCGTAACTCGCCGCCCCTTCTGAACCAAAGCGCGTCGGACGGCCCCGCTCCACGCCGTAGGTGTAGTCCGGCGACCCCAGGTCGAACACCGCGAAGCCATCTACAAATGCTCGAGGCCGCACGAGATCATCGCGGCCATTGCTGGGATCTAGGGTGATCACGTTGAGCTGGCCCGCCGACAGGGTGACCCCCGACGAGAATCGCTGCTGATTCGTGTTGTAGAGCTGCCAGCTGTAGCGCCCCGATAAATCCTGGGCCGACCACAGATAAATATCCGTGCGCGATTGGCTGTCGCTGCCCACGAAGTAACGCAGGTAAAGGCGATCCCCCGACTTGGCGCCAGCGTTGAGATTCACCACCGAGGTGTTGTTCAGATTCATGAGGTTAGGCAGGAACACGCCGTTGGCATCGGCTGGCCCAAAATCGCCGCCGCTGGCGGTGTTCGGAAAGCCGATGCTGGGATTTTTCGCCTGCAACGGCAGCGCGGGGAGATAACTTACACGGCCCCGAAGCGGTTCGACTTGAAACGCCGCTCCGCTCAGGCAAGGCACATCGTTCACATCCAAAGCCCCGTTGGGCCGTTGATTCTGATGGGGTGTGTCGAGGGTGAACACCAGATAGCCCAACCGATCCGCCAAGCTCTCGAAGCCCTGGGCCTGATTCCATAAAAACGACTGCTGTTGGTTAGCCGTCATGGAAAAATCACCGTCCACCACATGCTTGCTGTTGGGGTCGAAAAAGGTCCAATACACCTGCCCTTCCGAACAGGTATTCAGACCGACCGCCGTGAAGGTGCTGTTGTCAGCGCGAAAATAGGCCATGGGAATCAAGAGGCCGTTGGCAAATTCCGACACCACCGCCGCGAGGGCGGTGGAGGCCACCAGCGCGGCACCAATCACGGCCGCGGGGGAGAAAGCGCGGTTCAATCGCTGCGTCATGGTCGTGACTCCTTATCGAGGGGGCAGGGCCGCGGGAGAGCGGCGGGCCTGGCGGCTCGCCCCCATCAGTCCCAGCAGCAGCAGAAGGAAAGTCCACCAGGACACCGCCGAAATGGGTCGCGGCGGGTCTTGAGACGGCAACACCACCACCGTCGGGTCGTCGGGAGTGGCCGTGGCCGAGTCGTCGGTCACCACCACCGGCGGCTCGACCACCCCATCCCCATCCTCATCCCAACGGCTCGTGCCCTGGTTGCGCACCTGCTGAACGCCTGCCCGCACCACCACCTGGAAGCGAATATCCACCCGATTCGCCGCCTCGCTGGGCCGCAGATTGCCCAGGTTGCCCGCCAACACCGCCTGCACTGCAAGGGTGTTGGTCGCGCCGTCAAAGCGGCAGCTTGTCACCGTCGATGCCCCCAAGGGCACGCATTCGAGAGAACCGTCCACGAACAGCATGTCGGCGTTCAGCGCATCGGTAATTTCCACGGTAAGCGGCCCGGCGTTGCGCAGGTTGGCCCAGCTCATGATCCACGAGACGCGCTGTTCGTCGGTCACGCTGCCGCGCTTCTCGCCCACCGGGGGATTGCTGGGGGCGGGCGGCGGCGGTGGCGGCGGTGGCGGCGGTGGCGGCGGGGCTTCTGGCTCGATCACCACTGCTGCATCGTCCTCGCCCACCACGCCCGGATCGCCGCCACCAATCGAGTCTTGGGCCCGATAGACCACTCGGGCCACATTCACAATCGACGTGCCTGGGGTGATCGCCGTCAACCGCACCTGATACCGCACGGTCACGCGGTTTTCGCGCTGGGTGAGGGCGTTAAAGCGGAAGGTGAGCACCTGGCCATTGACCGCCGGGGGCGTGGTCGCCGAGCCGTCGATGTAGCTCAGCCCCGCCGGCAGCGTGTCCGTGAGCACCACATCAAAGGCGTCCAACTGACTGGTGTTCAGATGTTGCAGCGTCAAGGTGTAGGTGAGGATGTCGCCCACCCGCGGCGCCTGGCGGGGCAACACGGACTTGTCCAGTTCCACCCGCGGCACATCGACTTCCACGTCCACCGTGTCGATTTCCGGCGTGGTGGGGTCTTCGTCGTTGATGACGGTGACCGGATCGGTCTGGTCGGGAGTGCGATAGGTCACCGCCGCGCCGTTGGGCAGCACGGTTCGCTGGGCGCGATGGGTCGGCGTGTCGTCCACCACCACGGCGATATCGATGGCCACAAAGTCATCGTCGCTACGGTTGTTGGACGGATTGCTCACTGCTCCCAAATCGAAGATCAGATCGCGACCCGTCTGGCGCGGTTGTCCGCCGTAGCCTGTCGTTAGCCCCGTATTGCCCACGCTCACCTGGGTACTGCGCACGGTCACCCCCTCGGGGAGCGTGTCGGTCACCACCACCTGCGGATAATTCCCCTCATCCAGATCCACGAGCACGCGGTAGCGCACCACGTCGCCGATGGTGAACAGCCGTTGGCTGTTGTCGGGGAACAGCGCCTTGCTCAGACGCAGAGGCTGCGCTACGACCACCACTTCGCTGCCGCTGTCGGTGTTGTAGTTATCCAGATTGCCGTCGTCCTGCTGCGAATCGGGATCGCGACCGCTGCGCTCATCTGCCGAATCGCCGTCGAGACTCGTAAACGTGGTCGTGACGCGGTTCTGTAGGCGCGTTCCCGGCGCAACCGTGGCGTCAATTGTCGCCGTGAGCCGTAACACCACCTCAGCCCCCACCGGCAGATCGAAGGGCTCGCTGCGGAACTGTCGGCTGTCGACAGTGAACGGCGGCGCGGCGATGCCAGTGGTCGAGACCACCTGCAATGCACGCAGATTGCTCAGGCCCGTGGGCAGGCGGTCGGCCATCACGGTCTCGAACGCCGTCGTCGTGCCGGTGTTGCGCAGCGCAATCTCAAAGCGCACGTCGTCGCCTGGGCGATTGCCCGCCGCCACCACCGACTTCACCAGTCGCAAATAGGGTTCACCCACCACCAGGGTTTCCGCGTCGGTCAATTCGCGGCGCGTGCCATTCACGGTGAAGGCGAAGCGGGCGCGGTTGACCAGCGACTGGTTGTCTTGATTCGTCAGCACATTGGCCACGACCACCTGGTAGGTGAGCGTCACCGTCCGCGTGTCGGCGGCGGCATTGGCGAGCGTGCCCAAAGGCAGCACCAGCGTTTGTCCCGTCGCCGCCTCACCGCTCACGGCGAACTCCAAGGCGGTGGCGCTGCTGCTCACATTCGCGGGGAACTGCACCTGCAGGGAGCCGGGCACATACCGCAGACCCGCTTGGAGTACGTCGGCCACTTGGGTTTCCGACAGGGTGGTGCCCCCGGTCACGGGAATCGCCAGTTCATAGGTGACCGGTGACCCCACCGGATAGCGGGCTTGGGGATTGAGCAGCCGCTTGTCGAAGCCCACCTCGTCCGCCAAACGCACCACGGCCACGGCGCTGTCGCCGTAATCGTTGAGGGGCGGATTGATGCGCCGCTCGGGGCCAATCCGCTCGCCATCAGCCGCTCCCGGGGTGCCGGGCGCCGCAGCGCCGTTGTCGCCGGGCAGGCTGGTGTACTCCACCGCGGCCAGGTTGACGATTTCCCGCCGCGCGGTTTGCGCGGGCACCTGGGCAGTGAACACGACGGTGAGTGCGCCGCCGGGCGGGAAGGTGGCCACCGCAATCGCCAGTTGATCCGCTT
>DAIUCA010000100.1:0-8970 GCA_036846405.1 Candidatus Competibacteraceae bacterium | reverse complement strand
AACCCACCAGGTTCACAGGATGTCGCGCGGCCAGGCGCGGTCGACCGACTCGCTCGGGAACGCCCGGTGACCCTCTTTTTGATCCTCGCCTTCGGGTGGACATGGCTATTTTGGGGCATCTCGATTTTGTTCCGCGAACCGCCGCTCTTCGTCACGTCCCTAGTATTGATCGGCGGCTTTGGACCGGCCCTCGCCGCCGTGGAGATGCGGCGGTGGCGCTGCGGACTGGGGTTCGACTTCTCGGCCAAGAGGGTCACGGGGATGGGCCTCGCGGCGGCCGTGATCTTTGCTGTGATCTCGCTGCGTTACGCGGTCGGCAACGTTCCGGGCATCCGAGCGCTGGCGCCAGACTTAACCCTCACAGTCGCTACCGTGCTGGCAGCAGTGGTCGCGTGCCTTGTGGGCGGCTGGGTCATCTCGGCCCTCATCTGCGACGGTCGGCAGGGGCGCGGCCCAACCTTGCCTTGGTTCGGCTGGACCGTTCTCGCGCTCGCGTTTTACCCGACGATGGTGCTCATCTCATGGGGCATGGCCACGCTCTTACATGCTCCTGTGGAATATCCAGCGCGGTGGGCGCAGCCCGCCGGCCAGGTTTTGCCGCTCTATGGGCTGATCTTCGCAGTGACACTCTTGATTCAAGGCGGCAACGAAGAGCCCGGCTGGCGAGGTTTTCTTCAACCAGCGCTACAAACGCGGTACAGCCCCCTGGTGGCGGCAATTCTCGTCTCACTTGTTTGGTCCCTATGGCACTTGCCTCTGTTCTTCAACGGGTTCTACGGCGAGAGCGAACTCGTCCCAGGGATGATCGGCGGCGCCGTGTACCGCGTGTTCTTAGCCATCTTCCTCGCCTGGTTTTACACCCGCTCGGACAGCAATCTCTTTCTTACCTGTTGGATGCACGCCGCGTTCAACCTGATGCCGACGTTCCTGCCCACCTTTGAGCCTGGGCTGGTGATCCTCTGGCTGTTGGCGACGGCGGGAATCGTTTTTCAGGACAAGATGTGGCGCCATGTGCGGCCTATAACCCAGTAACAGCATGGGATCGATGCCGACGACTGGGGGGACATTCGACGTGCAAAGTCGGCTCACTCGGGCCGCACAAAATTGCCGTCAACGGCGGCCAGGGCTACGGCGTGAGTTCCACCGTAGCCTGGTAGGTCTGGCCGCTGCGGTAATAGGTCAGCTCCACCCGATCGCCCACAGCGAAGCGATCGAGCACATGGAACAGTTCCGACTGGCTGCGCACCGCGTGCCCATTGATCTTCTGAATCACGTCGCCCACGCGAATCCCCCCCAATTCCATTGCCGTTGTCCCCCGTAGATTGGCCCGCGCCGCCGGGGAGTTGGGTTGCACATCGAGAATCAACACGCCTTCCACCCCCAGCTCCTGGAGCAGGGGCTGGCTCGTCGGTTCGTGGACGCGAATGCCTAACTTGGGCCGTTCAAAGCGTCCTCGGCGAATAAGTTGCGGCACCACCCGATTCACCGTGTCCACCGGAACGGCAAAGCCGATGCCCGCGTACGCCCCCGAGGGGCTGTAAATCGCCGTGTTCACCCCCATGAGCCGTCCGGCACTGTCCAGCAGCGGGCCGCCGGAATTGCCAGGGTTAATCGCCGCATCCGTTTGGATCACCCCCTCGATGTCGGCGCGACCGCTGCTGGGAATCGTGCGGCCCAGGGCCGACACCACCCCCACGGTGAGCGTGCGATCCAAACCAAAGGGGTTGCCGATGGCGAAGGCTTTTTGGCCCACCTGAATCTCGTTGTCGGTGCCGAGGGGAATGGGACGCAGGCGATGGGCCGGCGCGTCCACCCGCAACACGGCCAGGTCATGATCCGGACTCACGCCCACCAGGGTGGCGTCGTACACCTGGTTATCGAACAGCACCACACGGGCGCCACTCGCCTCGCGAATCACGTGGAAGTTGGTGACGATGTGGCCGCGGTCGTCCCACACAAAGCCCGAACCGGTGCCGCTGTCGATCTCAATACGCCGCAAGGTGAATGGGTTCACCCGCTGGCTGACGGTGGTGATGTAGGCCACCGAGGGGCTGGCTTCGCGAAACAGTTGGATGGTGGCCTGTTCGTCAGCAGCGAGATCGCCTCGCGGAGCGATGACGCGGGCTTGGGCGACGGCGCCAAAGCGCCAGTAGTCGAGCCACGGCAGGCTGTAGGCCCCCAGGCCAAAGCTCACCAGTAATAGGAAAAACAGGCGCGGTGTGATCATCGAAAGGGTCTCCCCAGAAGACGGTGGTGTGTCCCAAAACAGCGGTGTGAAGGCGCTTTAAGGCAAAAATAGCGTGAGGACATCGTTGAGAAATCGAAAGCCCTGGGGGGTGGTGTACAGACGGTCGTCCATCACCAGCAGCCCCCGGGCTACGGCCCGTTGGAGCGGTCGCTGCCACGGGGCCCATGAGGCGCCGGTGCGGGCGGTGAATAAATCCGTGGGCACGCCGTCCACCAACCGCAGGGCGTTGAGGAGAAATTCAAAGGCCAGATCGGCGTCGGCAATAGGGCCGGCGGTTTCGCAGGCATCGCCTCGGTGGGCAGCGGCGACATAACGGCTCGGCGACCGCCATTTGGCGCGGCGATGGCCTTGAAACCCCGCCGCTGTCCGGCGCGTGAGCTTGCCGTGGGCCCCGGCGCCGATGCCCACATAGTCGCCAAAGGTCCAGTAATTCAGGTTGTGACGGCAGCGGTGACCCGCCCGGGCGTAGGCCGACACCTCGTATTGGGTAAATCCCGCCGTTTGGAGCGCCGCCTGGCACGCGGTAATCATGGCGTCGATGGCGTCGTCGGGCGGCAGGGGCGGCGGCTGGCGGGCAAAGGGGGTGTGGGGTTCGAGGGTCAATTGGTAATGGGAAAGATGCGTCGGCGCCAACGCCAGGGCCTGGGCCAGGTCGGCCAGGGCGTCGTCCTGGGTTTGGTGAGGCAGGCCGACCATCAAGTCCAGATTGATCTCGGTGAAGCCGGCCCGCTGGGCCAGTTCCACGGCGCGAATGGCCTCGTCGCCGTCGTGAATGCGGCCCAGCGACTTCAGGTGTTCGGGATGAAAGCTCTGAATGCCCAAAGAGAGCCGGTTGATGCCGATGTCGCGAAATGCCGCGAATTTCTGCTGTTCGGCGGTGCCGGGATTCGCTTCTAAAGTGATTTCGGCCTGGGGCGCGATGGGTCGGCGGGCGCGAATGCCGTCCAGCAACCGGGCCAGGGCCGTGGCTGAAAACAAACTCGGGGTACCGCCGCCGAAAAAGATCGTCTCGATGGGGCGGTCGTCGTCGCCCAACCAGGCATTTTCAGTGGCCCAATCCGCCAGCAAGGCATCCACATAATCCGCTTCCCGCGTCGCCAGGTCGGCAGGTGCCTGGTGGGAATTGAAATCGCAGTAAGGGCATTTGCGCACGCACCAGGGCAGGTGGATGTACAGCCCCAAAGGCGGTAGGGGCGACCCTTGCGGTCGCCCTGGGTCTTGGGCAGCGGTCATGGGGGCAGCGCCTCCCAAAGCCGTTGAAGGGCCTTCGCCCGATGGCTCAAGCGATTTTTGGTGGCCGCATCCAGCTGGGCCACGGTGCATTGCCGTTCGGGGAGATAAAACAGCGGGTCGTAACCAAAGCCCTGGTCGCCGGCGGGGGCGAGGGCGATTTCTCCCGCCCACTGGCCATAGAAAATCTGCGGCGTGGGCGTGAGCGCCTGATCCACAAACACCAAACACGCCCAGTAATGGGCTTGCCGTTGGCCCACGGGCACCGCCGCCAATGCGGCCAACAGCCGGCGGTTATTGGCCCCATCGTCGCCGTGGCGCCCGCTGTAGTAGGCGGAATGCACGCCCGGCGCGCCGTTCAACGCCGTTACACACAGTCCCGAATCGTCCGCCAGGGTGGGCAGCCCCGACCGCGCCGCGCCGTAACGGGCCTTCGCCAGGGCATTTTCCGCAAAGCTCAGATGGGGTTCGGCGACCGCCTCCGCGATGCCCAGATCCTTGAGGGTAACCACGGTAATCCCTCGGGGTGCGAGGAGCGTTTGCAGCTCCCGCTGCTTGCCGGCGTTGTGGGTGGCGAGCAGCCAACGGGTCACGATGCCAGGGCCTCGCGCTGCATCTCGATGAGCTGTTCGATGCCGCGGGCGCCCAGGTCGAGCATCTGTTGGAGTTCATCGCGGCGGAAAGCGTGGCCCTCGGCGGTGCCTTGAATTTCGATGAAGGCGCCGGCCTCGTTCATCACCAGATTCATGTCGGTTTCGGCTTCGCTGTCTTCCAGATAATCCAAATCGAGCACCGGCTGGCCGCGATAAATGCCCACCGACACCGCCGCCACCGGCCCGTGGAGCGGATTGCGGCGGAAATTGCGCCGCCCGCTCAGCCAGCGCACCGCGTCGGCAATCGCCACATAGCTGCCGGTGATGGCCGCCGTGCGCGTGCCGCCATCGGCTTGAATCACGTCGCAATCCACGGTGAAGGTGTGTTCGCCCAAGGCGTCCAGGTCGAGCACCGCCCGCAGACTGCGGCCGATGAGCCGTTGGATTTCCTGAGACCGCCCGTTGGGGCCGTTGCGACCGGTATCGCGCTGATTTCGGGTCAAAGTGGCCCGGGGCAACATGCTGTATTCCGCCGTTAACCAACCGCCCTTGCCCTTGCGAAACGGCGGCACCCGATCCTCGATGGAGACCGTGCAGATCACCTGGGTATCGCCGTAAGCGACCAACACCGACCCTTCGGCGTGTTTCAGATAATCGCGGATAAGGCTGACCGGTCGCAGTTCATCGACGGCGCGTTGGCTTGGACGCATGATGGATTCCTCTGGTTTTTTGGCGATTTTCGCGTGCAATCGAGACATTTATGACCGCAAACAGTATGACGGCCTTTGCCAGGCATTTACACATCAGCCCCACGGGACAGTTTGTGTGGGAGCTGCGTTCGGTGAACCACCGCTATCTGGAAATCGGTCTGCGACTGCCCGACGCCCTGCGCGCCCTCGAACCCGCCGTGCGCGACCAGCTTCAACAGCGCCTCAACCGGGGCAAGGTGGACGGGCTCCTGCGCTTGCAAACCGACGCCACCGCCTTCGACCAGTGGCAGCTGAATCAGCCCCTCATCGAGCGACTCATTCGGCTCACCGGCGAGGTGGAACAGCTCACCGGTCCGGGCCAATCCCTCGCCCCCATGGATCTGCTCCGCTGGCCGGGGGCCTTGATCGAACCCGCCCTAGACGACCGGGACGATTTGGCCCACGACGCCCTGGCGGGACTCGCCGTCGCCATCGACCAGCTCCTGGCCCACCGCCAGCGGGAAGGCCAACAGCTGGCCCAGTTCATCGGCCAGCGGGTGGGCCACATGGGCGAACTCGTCGCGGCGGTGCGCCAGCATCGGCCCACGGTCCTGGCCCGCTGGCGAGACAAGCTCTTGGCGCGGCTCGCCGATCTGCCGATTCCCCACGACAACGGGCGGTTAGAACAGGAACTGGTGCTGATGGCCCAGCGCCTGGATGTGGACGAAGAACTCGACCGTCTGGACGCCCATTTGGCGGAAATCACCGCCGTGTTGCGGCGCTCCGAACCCGTGGGCCGACGCTTGGATTTTCTCACCCAAGAACTCAACCGCGAGGCCAACACCCTGTCCGCGAAGGCCAACGACAGCGTCACCACCCAACACGCCATCGACTTGAAAGTGCTGATCGAACAGATCCGCGAGCAGGTGCAAAACTTAGAATAACGGCGGCGAATCTCGTGCCGATTCCGCTACTCTCGCCGCCTCTACCGACTATGTGAGCGCCCGCCTTTGAGTCTCTTCATTTACCGCCCGATTCTGTCCATGGTGATCGCGCTGATGACGCTCCTTGCCGGCGCCATCTGCGTGTTTGTCTTGCCCACAGCGCTCTATCCCGAAATCACGCCGCCGGTGGTGCAGGTGGCGGCCACCTTCACCGGCGCGAATGCCAACACCACCGCCACCTCGGTCACCCAGCTGGTGGAAGAGGCGATCAACGGGGTGCAAGGGATGATTTACATGTCCTCCATCAGCACCAACCAGGGGGCGAGCGTCATCAACGTCACCTTCGACATTGGCTATGACCAGGACATCGCCGCCGTGGATGTGCAAAACCGCCTGCAAACGGCGCTGCCCCAGCTGCCCGACGACATTCGCCGCACTGGGGTGCAGGTGAACAAGGTGTCGCCCAACATTTTGCTGGTGGTGAATCTGCTGTCGCCCAAGGGCACGCGAGACAGCCAATTCCTCGGCAATTACGCCGACATCCAGCTTGTGAACACCCTGCGGCGGATTCCCGGCGTGGCCCAGGTGAGCAACATCGGTCTGCTGCGGTACGCCATGCGGGTGTGGCTCGACATTCCCCGCATTAATAGCCTGGGGCTTACGCCCAACGACGTGATCACCGCCATTCGTCAGCAAAGCCAACAGGTGGCGGCTGGGAGCTTGGGCGCGTCCCCCGACACGGCGACGACGATTCCCGAACTCGCCGTGAGCGCCCCTGGACGTCTGCGCACGGTGGAAGAGTTTGAAAACATCGTGGTGCGGGCGGGCGACAACGGGGTGCTGGTGCGCTTGGGCGAGGTGGCCCGCGTGGAACTGGGCGCCGAGAGTTACAATGTGATTTCCGAACTCAACAACCAGCCTGCCTCCGCCCTGGCGATTTATCAGCTCCCCGACGCTAACGCCTTGACCCTGGCTGCCGACATCCGCCGCGCCATGGATCAAATGGCCACGCGGTTTCCCGAGGATGTGGCCTACAGCATGGTTTACGACACCACCCGCTTCATCGACGCCGCCATCGAGGAGGTGCAAAAAACCTTCATCGAGGCCGGGTTGCTGGTGATTTTGGTGGTGTTTGTGTTTTTGCAGAGCTGGCGATCCACGCTCATTGCCCTGGTGACCATTCCCGTGTCCATCATCGGCACCTTCGCTTTCATGGCCGCCCTCGGCTTCTCCATCAACATGCTTACGCTTTTGGGCCTGGTGCTGGCCATCGGCCTGGTGGTGGATGACGCCATCGTGGTGGTGGAAAACATCGAACGGCGCATGGCCGAACACGGGGGCCCGATTGCCAGCATGTTCGACCTCACCGCCGACGCCATGCGGGAAGTCCAAGCCCCCATCATCGGCACGAGCTTGGTGTTGTTTGCGGTGTTTGTGCCGGCGGCGTTTTTGCCCGGCATCGTGGGCCAGCTCTACAACCAGTTCGCCCTCACCGTCGCCGTCGCCGTGCTCATTTCCACGATTAACGCCCTCACCCTCAGCCCCGCCCTGGGCGCGATTTTGCTCCGGCCCGCCGCCGCCAAGCCCTTTTTCTTGGCCCGCGCCTTCAACTGGAGCTTCGACCGCTTTAACGACCTGTACACCCTGTTCGTCAAACTGTTGATTCGTCTGTGGCCCCTCACCATGGCGGGCTTTGTGGCCCTGTTGGTGCTCACCGGCCAGCTGTTGTGGAACAAGCCCACGGGCTTTGTGCCGCCGGAAGACCAGGGCTATTTCATCGTCGCCGTCCAGGGGATGCCGGGGTTCAAGGTGGATCACACCCAAGAAATCACTGCCCGCGTCCAAGAAATTTTGCGCAACCATCCCGCTGTGGAAGCCACCGTGGCGTTTAGCGGCTTTGACATTCTCAATTCCACGGCCCAAGGCAGTTCGGCGGTGATCTTTGTGCCGCTTAAACCCTGGGACGAACGCCAAGCCCCCGAACTCCACGCGGATGCCGTGGTGCAAACAGTGCAACGCCAGCTGTTTATGGCCATCAACAACGCCAACGTGCTCGCCTTGAGTCCGCCGCCCTTGCCGGGCATGGGCAGCGTCGGCGGCTTTGAATTGCGGGTGCAGGATTTGGAAAACCGCGGCTTGAGCAACCTCATGGGCGAGGTCCAGCGGATTCTCCGCGAAGCCAACCAACGCCCCGAACTCAACCGCGTGTTTACGTCGTTTAGTCTCAACACGCCCCAGCTGTTCTTCGACTTGGATCGGGACAAGGCCCAGGCCCTGGGCCTGAATGTGGCCGAAATCTTCAGCGCCTTGCAGGCCGCGTGGGGCGGCATTTATGTGAATGATTTCAACGAGTTCGGCAAAACCTATCGGGTATTTGTCCAGGCCGACGGCCCCTTCCGCGACGACGAAATCGACCTTACCGCCATCGAAATCCGCAACCGCGACGGCCTGTTGATTCCCTTGAGCGCCGTGGCCGAACTCAAACCAATCGTCGGCCCCTTTGTGGTGCCCCGCTACAATACCTTCCCCGCCATCAGCATCAACGGCAGCGCCGCCCCGGGCTTCAGTTCCGGCCAAGCCATCGCCGCCATGGAAGACATCCTCTCCCGGTCCCCCCGAGAAGTCGGCTACGAATGGACGGGTTTGACCTACCAAGAACTCAAGGCCGGCAACGCGGCGGTGTTTATCTTCGCCCTGTCCTTCGTGTTCGTTTATTTGGTGCTCGCGGCGCTTTACGAGAGCTGGATTCAGCCAGTCATGGTGCTGTTGGCCGTGCCCCTGGGGCTGTTGGGCGCGGTGCTCGCCTTGGATTGGCGCGACATCGATTTGGATGTGTACGGCCAAATCGGCCTGTTGATGCTGATTGGCCTGGTGGCGAAAAACGCCATTTTGATCGTGGAGTTTGCCCGCGAACTCCGCGAACAGGGCGCCAGCATCTACGACGCGGCGGTCAATGCCATGCGCCTGCGCCTACGGCCCATTTTGATGACGGCGCTGTCGTTCATCTTGGGGGTGTTGCCCCTGATGTTCGCCCTAGGCGCCGGCGCCGGGAGCCGCCAATCCCTCGGCACCACCGTGTTCGGCGGGCTGTTGCTGGCGACGGTTTTGGTGATGCTGGTGCCCGTTTTCTATTACGTGCTGGAGCATGTGCGCGAAGTGTTCAATGGTCGCCCGCCCCCGCCGGCCACGCCCGTGGCTGATGCGCCACAACCCAGCGCGCCCACTGCGCCCCCCGTGGCAGTGGCGCCGCCGGCCGCCACGCCGCT
>DAIUCA010000099.1:0-8994 GCA_036846405.1 Candidatus Competibacteraceae bacterium | reverse complement strand
GCGTGAGCTCCCTCGATCGGGACCTCATCAACGTGGCCAAGGTGCTCCGTCTGAACTGGTTTACCCAGGTGTGGAAAATCGTGTTGCCCGCCTCATTGCCCCTCATCTTTACCGGGCTGCGTTTATCCCTCGGCGTGGGCTGGATGGTGCTCATCGCCGCCGAAATGCTCGCCCAAAACCCGGGCTTGGGAAAATTCGTCTGGGATGAGTTTCAGAACGGCAGCTCCGATTCCTTAAGCCGCATCATGGTGGCGGTGATTGCCATCGGCCTCATCGGGTTCTTCCTCGACCGTCTGATGTTCACCTTTGAAAAGCTCGTGTCCCATGACCGTCGCTGAGGCCATTGCCATGAACGCCGCCGTCCACTCCCTTCCCCTGGCCGCTGATCGCCGCGCCGACCCCGCGCCGACCCTCCCGCCGATCCTGGAACTGCGTCAGGTCAGTAAGGGTTATGGCCAGCATTCGGTGCTTAAAAACCTGGATTTGGCGATTCAGCCCGGCGAGTTCGTCGCCATCGTGGGCTTTTCCGGCAGCGGTAAATCCACCTTGATGAGTCTGATGGCCGGATTACAGACTCCCGATCGCGGCCAGCTCCTCAAAAATGGCCAGCCCCTCCGGGGGCCGTCCGCCGACCGAGGGGTAGTGTTTCAGAACTATTCTCTGCTGCCCTGGTGTTCCGTGCGGGACAATGTGGCCCTCGCCGTGGATGCGGTTCACACCCACCTGTCCAAAGCGGAACGCCGCGCCTGGGTCGAGCGGTATGTGGGTTTAGTGAATCTCACCAGCGCCCTGGAGAAAAAACCCGCCGAACTCTCCGGCGGCATGCGCCAACGGGTAGCGGTGGCCCGCGCCCTAGCCCTCAACCCCGACATGCTGTTGTTGGACGAACCGCTTTCCGCTTTAGACGCCCTCACCCGCGCCAAGCTGCAAGACGAAATTCTCCGCATGTGGGAAGCCGACCGCAAAACCGTGGTGCTCATCACCAACGATGTGGACGAGGGCCTGTTGATGGCAGACCGCATCATTCCCCTCACCTTGGGGCCAGGGGCCACTCTGGGACCGGCCTTTGTGGTGGATTTACCTCGGCCTCGAGACCGCCAGGCCATGAACCACGACTCGCGCTTCATCGACCTACGCAAACAAATCACCGATTACCTCTTGGATTTGGGCCAAGTCGGCACCCGCGTGGCCGAGCAGGAAACCCTCCTGCCCAAGGTGCTGCCGATCACCAACGACAAGTACCGCAAAGCCGCCCGCAATGCCCTCCAAGCGGCCCACGACGAGCGCTATTTGGAATTTCACAACGTTAAGAAGGTGTATCCGACGAAAAAAGGCCCGATCACCGTGGTGGATGGCTTTGATCTGCGGGTGCGTCGGGGCGAGTTCATCGCGGTCATCGGCCATTCCGGCTGTGGCAAATCCACAGTGCTGTCCATGGCGGCGGGCCTGACCGGCATTTCCGACGGCGGCATCGTCCTCGATGAGAAGGAAATCAAGGCCGCTGGCCCGGATCGGGGCATCGTGTTTCAGGCGCCCAGTCTCTATCCCTGGCTCACCGCCTTCGAGAATGTGGAATTGGGGGTCAACCGAGTCTATCCCCAGGCGAGTCGCGCCGACCGTCGGCGCACCGTCACCCACTATCTGGAGCGGGTGGGGTTGGGCGACGCCCTGCATCAGAAGGCGGCGGCTCTATCCAATGGCATGAAACAGCGGGTGGGCATCGCCCGCGCCTTTGCCCTCAGCCCAAAACTGCTATTGCTGGACGAGCCCTTTGGGATGCTCGACGCCCTCACCCGCTGGGAATTGCAGGCCGTACTCATGGACGTGTGGGCCCGCACCCAAGTGACCGCCCTGTTGGTGACCCACGATGTGGATGAGGCGATTTTGCTGGCGGATCGGGTGGTGATGATGACCAACGGGCCCAACGCCAAGATCGGCCAGATTCTCGACATTCCGCTGCCGCGGCCCCGCAGCCGTTCCCAGCTGCTGGCTCATCCGGACTATTACCGCCTGCGGGAAAGTCTGTTGAGCTTTCTCTACGCCTGCGACCACAACCACTAGTCGCCCGACCCCCCTCGGCCAACTCTCGTCGGCGATGGGTACCCTGAATACGCAAAACGGCGGCCCATATGGCCGCCGATCTTTTATTTTAACGATGCGCCTCGATCGATCGAAGCGCGTTCTACAAAAGCAGAAGTGTTCTCAAGCGATTTTAAGGCGTCGCGGTTGAAGTACTGTCCACTCCAAACAGGGATAGGGTGAAGCTGGGGATACCGGGAGAGTCGTTGGCTTTTTCACCAATCAGCCCCAAATCTCCGTTTCCCACCCCTTGGAGCATCACTTCCAACACGTCGCCTTTTTCCAAAGTCAAGAGGGCTTGGTTGACCAACAGGGTGATATAGCCGTCGGGCACGGTTTGAATTGCCAAGGTTTGGGGGATGGCTTTTTGGTTGCGCTGGAACCAGGTCTGCAATTCCCCCGCGCCGCGACTGCTCACCTCACCTGTGATCATCACAAAATATGTTCCCGACTTTTCGGCCACTAACTGACCGTCCTGCGGAGCGCCAAACCCCATCGCCACCACCTTATCCTTATGAAAAGCCACGGTGTTGGCCGTCTCAGTCGAAGCCATCTTGGGACGGTCCTCCACCACCTGCACCACCGGATGGTTGCCCAGGACAAAGCTTGAAAAAATCAGGCTGGGAATCCGTGGGCCGTGAGTGGGCTGGCGGGCCACAATGCCCAAGGCCGTTTCTGGCGGCCGCGATGCCACATAAAAATCCACCGAGTCGCCCACCTGATAAGCCCCTAATTGGTGAAGCAAGGTCACGGCGGTTGAACCCGCCAACACCGTTTGTTTGACGGCAACATTGTCGATATTAATCTCGTTTTGCCGCATCCACAGTTTGACGATCCCCGAGGCTTCCGGATCGCGGGCGCCGGTTTGGGCAGCGGCCATTAGGAAATGCAAACCGCCTTGCCCAAAAGTGATCTTGCCGTTTTGGTTCTCCATCCCACTGACCCCGTCCGTCGCATCGAGCACCACCTGATCGGCGGTCGAATTTGTTTGGCTCTCGGTGGCCGACAGTTGGGAAAACGCCCCATTTACTGGAAACACCACCAAGTTCATCGACACCATGGCCGGCGCTCTTTCGTTGGCTGCACGCTTTACTAGGCCGATTTGAGGATCACTCGCGGTCATCGCCACGGATAGGGTGTCGCCGGCGGCGACTTTGAGCACCGATTGAAACAGCAACACCGCCACACTGTTTTTGGTGATGGTCTGTTCGACACCGCTGTTCGTCACGTCCCCGCCGTTTTGTTGCAGCCACAGTTGCACCGCCCCGTTCTCGGTTCCCCCCACATGGGCCGTGCCACTCACCAGGTAATTTCCCGCCTGCGCAACGCGAATTGCTCCCTCTGCCGTAATCGTCAAATTCCCCGATTCGAATCCTGCCAAGGGTTCTAGAGGAATTTGCTGGGGAATCTCTTTCCCTAAAAGCTCGTTTGAGTGAACAAATTGCCCTAAATCCTGGCTATTTGCGGGTAATCCATACCCGAAACCGAAAACAAGTAAGGTAATGGAGAGAAGGTTTTTCATGATTTTGCTCTAATGTTCACACAGTAAGGAAAAATTTGCAGAGCCCGTTAGACGCGGATTAGTTGGTTAAGAGGGGAAATTGGGATTGTTTTTACGAGCGTTTCACGAAAATTTACATCATTTCCCGTCGCGGGCTACGCGAAAACTCAAGCAATCCAAGGCGACTGTGGGCAATTGCGACCAGCGGGCGGCGGCACGGCAGCGGACGCCGGGCGCATTCCACGCGCCGCCCCGCAGGGCGCGGTCGCTCACATCCGCGCGGTAGGCCAATTGGCTTTCGTATTCTTGCCATCCCCGATGGTACACCGAGCCGGTCCACTCCCACACATTGCCGTGCATTTGGTACAGCCCCCAGGGATTGGCCTGAAATTGACCCACCGGTACCGTTTTTTGGCGATATTCCCCAATGGGCCCCCGATGGTAAGGCTGGTCGCCCTGGTAATTCGCCTGGCCCACATCCAGGGAATGGCCCCACCAAAAGGGCGTGACCGTGCCGGCACGGCAGGCGTATTCCCATTCCGCTTCCGTCGGCAGGCGGTAAGGATGACCCGTCTCGGTGGCCAGCCAGTCGCAAAAATCCAAAGCATCGTGCCAAGTCACTGCCACTACCGGACGGTGGTCGCGGCCCCATCCCTGATCTGGCAGCAACTCCCGACCGGTGGCGCGACAAAATAGGTCAAACTCCGCAAAGGTCGTGGAATAGACCCCCAGTAAGAATGGGGCGGAAATCTCGACGCGGTGGGGCGATTCATCGCGGTAATGGCCGACTTCCTGGGACGGCGAGCCCATGACAAAGCTGCCCATGGGCACGACGGCCAGGGCCGGCCCCGAAGCCCCGTCGCGCAGGCGATCCCGCTGCACCCGACCCAAGCCCAAGGACGCCGCCGTCTGCTGTTGCAGCGCCTGCACCGCCGTCTGATCCCAGCCGTGGATGTGGTCCAGGGAGGGCGCGGGCGGGCGAGCGCCCCCCGGGGGAACCGCCACCACCGGCGGCGGCAACGGCTCAAAGGTCGCGGTCTGGCCAATGCCATCCCGGGGTTTTGGCGGCACGGTTCGGGTCGCCGCCGCCCGCAGCTCGTCCCGCAGGGACTGGGCGATGGAATCCCGCAGCTCGTCCCGCAAAGACTGGGCGACGGAATCCCGCAGCTCATCCCGCAGGGACTGGGCGATGGAATCCCGCAGTTCATCCCGCAGCGATTGGGCCACCGACTCCCGCAGCTCGTCCCGCAGAGACTGGGCGGCGTCGCCTGGGGTGGACGCCAACCCCGTGGACGACCGGGCCGCGAGCGGCCGCAATACCGCTAATGCGGCATCGACGGTTTGGGGCCGCTTTTGGGGGTCTTTTTCGAGGCAATCGTTGAGTAATTCGATGAGCGGTTCATGGGCCAACTGCCGCCAATTTTTGATCGTCGGCGTGGGGGTATCGAAGAGGGCCACACAGAGCGTTTTCGCCCAGGCAAACAAATCCGAATAGGGCCCAATGGGATACCGCAATTCGCCCATTTGCTCGGGGGGCGCGTATTTCAAGGTGCCCGCGACGCTGTCCTGCAACAGGCTGCGGGCGCTGGCCTCGGTTATCTGGGTGCCCTGCTGGATGGCCGCTGTGGACAGCGCCAAGCCAAAATCGATGAGCTTAATCTCCCAACCCGTTGAATTGGCTGGCGTTTCAGCCGTCACGGCACGACGCACCAGGAGATTTTCCGGCTTCAAATCTCGGTGGAGAATGTGCCGTTGGTGGGCGACGGCGAGGGCTTCCAGCAGGGCCACGGCCAGGGTTAATGCGTTGGCTTCGTCGAGACAACCGTGGGCTTGCAAATAGCGATCGAGGCTCACGCCGTCGAAATGGCGCATGACCAAATAGGGCCGCTCGCAGGCCGGGTCGACAAAGTCAAACTCTTCAATGCGGATGATCGACGGATGATCCAGTTGGCGCAGCAACCGCGCCTCGTTGAATACCTCGTCGATGGGGCGACTCACCGCATCCCGATAAAAGCTCTTAATCACAATGCGGTCGCCCAGATGGCGGTGTTCGCAGTCGAACGCCACGCCAAAGGCCCCGGCCCCCAAAATGCCCTTTAAGGCATAGCGGCGCAGATCAAACGGCGCGAACTGTTCGGGGGCCAAATGCACCGCCTGCTGGAGAAACTCGGTGGCTTGCCCAAAATCCCGATGCTCCAAGGCGGCGCGAAAGCCGTTGTAACTCGCCTGGGCCTGATCCAGACGCTGGCCCCGCAGGGCATCCGCCTGGGCCAGTTGGCTGAATACCCTCTGCGCGCGTTCGGCTTCCCCCACGGCCAGCAGCAGTTTGCCCACGGCGTTGTCCAGGGCGGGGGATTCGCCCAGGGCCACGGTCTCCAGCCAGCGCAGCACGTCAACCCGTCGGGATACCAGACTGTGGGTGTGGGACGGCTGCAGCGGCCCGTGGGCGGCGCCGATTTGGTGCAGCCACTGGGTGATGCGCTGCAATTCGGTCTGCACCTCCTGGCGCAACGCCCCGTGATGGGCCGCCAACTGGCTGCTCAACTGGTCGTTGAGGGTCAACACCTGGTCGTCGAAGGCCGCCGCGAGGGCAGTAAAGGCCGCCTGATGGTGTTGATGCACCGCGTCGAGCTGTTGCGATTGCCAATCGGCGGCGAGCTGCGGTTGGCGGCTGATTTCTTGGCGCAGAAAAAACCCGAAGGCCGCCACCAGGAGCGGCAATTCGTCGGCCATGCCCGGCGACAGGGGCGCGGTGAGCAGGGTACACAGGTGGGGATAATCGGTTTGCCAGTCGGTCAGGGCCTGGGAAAGCGCGGCGGTCAACTGCGCTGCGAGGACAGGGCCGGCGGCGTATTGGGCGAAACGGGCGCTGTCGGCGGCGATGTCCGCAGCGGCGGTGGCGGCGCTCCAGGTCGGGCGCGGCTGCCAGGCGGGACTGCGGCGCAGGGCAGCGAGCTCTTGTGCACAGCGGCGGCGGAACGCGGGGCCTTCGCGGGCAGTGAGGGCGTGCAACCGCTGGTCGATGGTCTCGGCGAGGCCGCGCACGGTGGCGTTTTGCCATAACCGTTGCCATCGCCCTTGAAGACTGTCCCCCGCGACGCCCAATTCCACCACGACCCACGCCCGTTCGTAGGCCAGGCTGAGCGCGTTGGGCAGGGCTTGGCTGCCATCGGTGAAATGCCGTTGTAACCGCTCGCCCAACAAGGATGCGGCGGGGCCGACGGCCTGGCGGGCAGCTTCCCGCAGGGCAAAGGCGGCGAGTTTTTGCAAAAGCACCATCATCGGGGGCCGATCTCCTCGGGGCGGGGAAACAAAAACGCCCCGAAACGGGGCGTTCCAGGGCAGCAGCGCGGGGCTTACTTGCGCACGGCTTCAAACACGCTCAGTGCGGAGGCGCTGGGCTGGTCGATGCAGCCATCCAAGGCCGCGTCGGTGGCTTCTAACAGCGTGCCGATGTCCACGCGCACGTTTTTCTTCATGCCGCTCACATAGCCGTGGAGAAACACGATGGTGTCTCGCCGACGTTCCACTTCGTATTTCAGGAAATCGCGGCAGCTGATTTGGCTGATGTCGATGGCCATGTCGTCTTCGGCGGCCGGCACGGCCTCTTGGGCGGACAGCGGGGCGGCAAATGCCAAAGTCAGACAGGTAAGGCGGATAGCATGGGTCAATAATGACATGGAAACACCCTCGTTTTGTGGAAAAAGTAATGAATTAACGGCGACGATTCATACAACGACGGAATTCCGCGTTGTAAAGCCGATCATAGTCCCGTTGGTTGCTGTAGGTGCTGCCGGCGATCAAACCGACGCCGCCGCCGATCAACGCCCCGCGCGACGCGCCCGAGCCGCCATCGACGATGCCGCCGATGATGGCCCCGCCCACCGCCCCACGCGCGGCGCCGGTCACCGCGTGGCTACCGCTGTTGCGGCGGGCATATTCGTGGGCGACCCGCGAACAGTGGGCCGAGTGGTTGTTGCGGTTGTGGTTGCGGGCTTCTGCGGGAAGCATGGCCAGTAAGCCAAGGCCCATTAGGCCCAACAGGAAGTATCGATTCATAGTAATCTCCGAAAAAAGTCAGAAAAATCGCCTAATTAGGGGAATTGACCGCAATTTCAGTCCCGGGGCGGACGCGAATGAGGCCATCGGTAATTACGCGGTCTTGGGCTTTTAAGCCGCTGCGAATGATGCGCTGACCGTCTAGCCGCTGGCCAAGCACGACCTTTTGCAGCGCGGCGCGATTATCCGCATTGACGGTAAAGACGTAATGACCGTCCTGTTCTTGGGTGATGGCGGTTTCGGGGACGAGAATTTGGTTGGGTGCTTCGCCAATGATGGCCCGCAGCCGCACGAACTGCCCTGGCCGTAAGGAATTGGCGGGGTTGGGCAACCGCGCCCGTACCTGTAAGGAATCCGTGCGGGGATCGACTTCCGTACTTGCAAAGTCCACAAACCCGGTTTGGGGATGGGGCGTGCCATCGGGCTGGAGCACCTGCACTTGGATGTCTTCTCGGCGGCGCACGGCTTGACCACTGCGGGCGAGCTGTTCGGTTTCAAAGCTCTGGGCGCGGCTCACGGCAAAGCCCACGTGAATGGGATCGAGCTGCACCAGACGCGTGAGCACGGTTTGTTGGGCCATGATGAGGTCGCCGGGATTCACCCGCGTCGCCTCGATAAAACCGCGAAACGGCGCGGTGATGCGGGTAAAATTCACATCGGTTTGCGCCCGCGCCACCTGGGCGCGGAGGGCGTCGATATTGGCGCGCGACGCGGCCACTTGGGCGGCCACCGTATCCACCTGGGCGCGGGTCACGCCGCCGCGATTCACGAGTTGGCGAAACCGCGCTAATTCCTGTTCCCGATCCGCCAGATTGGCTTCTTCGGCACGCACCTGGGCGCGGGCCTGGTCGAGCACCGCTTGAAACGACTGGCCTTCGATGCGGTACAGCGGGGCGTTGCGCTCGACGACGCGGCCTTCTTCAAAGTCGCGGGAGGCCAGAAATCCGGTGACCTGGGAGCGAATATCCACCGCCTGCATGGCATGCACCGTGCCCACAAAGTCGGCAAAGCGGGGAATGGTCACCGGCTCGATGGTCAGCACGGGCACTTGGGTGGGCGGGACCGCTGGCGCCGCGGCGGCGGTTGCTGTGGGCGTGGCGACATCACAGCCGTTGAGCAGCGGCAGCGTGAGGAGCACCACCGCCAGGGAGCAGCCGAATAACGGAGATTGGACGATCAATTTCACGGGAAACCTCACGATAGGGACGGGGGCGGGACGTCATCCGCCGGCGGCGGGACAGGGGACGGCTTCGGCGGCGCCACAGCGGCAGGAGCATCGGGGATCGGCGGCGCCACAGCGGCGGGGACAACGAGAGGCACCTCGGTCAACGCCATGGGCAGCGACGTGGCGGGCA
>DAIUCA010000098.1:0-9186 GCA_036846405.1 Candidatus Competibacteraceae bacterium | reverse complement strand
TCACCACCAGCGCCGGTACCCCCTCCAGGCGGTATCGCCGCGACAGCTCTGCCGCCTGGGTCACCTGGGTTTTCACCGCAAACGAGTTGAACGCCTTGGTAAACGCGGCCTTATCCACGCCCAACTGTTCAAACAGCGCGGCAATTTCCGCTTCGGCGATCAGCCGCTGGCGCTTTTGATGAATGGCGTTGAACACCAGCTCCGTCGCCTGGGGCTCGATGCCTAGGGCCTGGGCCGTAAAGAAGATTTGGGCATGGCGGCCCCAGGTGTCGCTAAACACCGCCGGCATTTTGCGGTACTGCACATCGTCGCCGAGGGTCGCGGCCCAGGCCTTGGTGGTGGGATGCAGGGTGTAGCAGTGGCCGCAGCCGTACCAAAAGAAGTCCAGCACCTCCACGCGACGGGGATCGTCGGTGCGCTGGGGCGTGGGGAGCGTTTGGTACGCGGGCCGTTGGGCGACGGCGTTGACGGCCAGCAATAGGCCAAATAGGCAGAAGAACACGCGTGTCATCGCAGCAATACCTCGTGGAAAAAAAGGCGGCGAGTGTTGCGCACCCACGGAAAGCACTTCAATTAACTTGTCCGCCATTCAACTATGCTCCCAACCCATTCCCCCTCCTGTGGAGTTGCCATGCGGTTTCTCGCGGTTTTTCCTCATCGCCAGTTGTATGGGTTATTTTCCAGCGGCTGTCTATTTTGTGGTGAACTTTTCGGCGACGACGCAAAACCCGTGGCGCCGACTCCCGAAACGCCCCCCGTGGCCATCGCGATACCCGCCCCTCCGTCGCCAACCGCGTCCCCCGTCGATAGCGGCACGGTGACCCTGCCCTGGCCGGCGTTTCGCGACATTTACGCCGCCCAACAGTCGCCGATGCCGCCGCCAGAACCCGCCCGGGTGACCGTAGATGCCCTGCGCTACGACCTGGCGGTGGATGAAAACGGCGCCGTGGGCACGTTCAGTCTCAGCGGACGTGCCTGGTCGCCCACCGCCGCGACGCCGCGCCCGCCGTTTGCCCTGTTCGACCGCGCCGTCACCGTGCTCGCCGTGACCCACGTGGAAGGCGGCGCGGTGTTGACCACCCCCGCTGGCTATGAATTTTGGCCCCAAGCCGAGGGATTTGCCGTGCAGTTGCGCCTGGCGGTGGCTCCACAAGGCCATGCTTCCCTGGCCTGGCAGTCGCCCACGGCGGTACAGACCGAATTGCAGCTCACCTGGCCCGCCACATGGCGGTTCACGCCGCCCGCCGGGGCGGTTGCGCAGGCCGCCGCGACGGTTGATCAAGACGCACATCAGCAACAACAGCAGTTTTTCCTGCCGCCGAGCGCCGTTCTGCGCCTAGACGTGGGGCCGCCCACGGCGCTGGCGGTGCTGCCACCCCACGTGGACACCTTTACGCAGGTAACGCGGCTGCCCAGCGGCTACCAGTTGCAGGCGTTTTTCGCGCCACAACGGCCGTTAACCACAACGCTGCGGATCCATTTGCCTGGGGCGCAGGTGGTGGCCACCTCCCTAGCAGCCAATCAGTGGCAGGTGGATAGCGACGTGCTGGTGATTTCAACCGCCGCCGATGCCAACAGGGCCGCCACTGGGTTTTCCCTCACCTACACCGTGGCCGACGGGCCGTTGTCCTTGCCGCGCATCGCCGACAATCGGGGGCGCGAGGGCGAATTTCAGCTGCTGCCCCCGACCGACGGCACCCTCACCGTGGCCGACACCGCCACCGTGCGCCGTCAACAGCCCGTGCAGCAGCTCGCCCCCGCCCTGCGGGACGCCGCCCAGGCCGTGGGCCAGTACGACCGCCTGTTGGACGGCGCCCCGTTGACCCTCACCTACACGGCGTTTGTGGCCGAACCCGCCCCGCCGGTGGTGTTGCCGGTGGTGGAATGGCTCACCCAATTCGCCGAAAACGGCCAGCAGTTGAGTCTGCTGCGCCTGGCGGTGCCGCCGTCCCTGGGAGATTGGCTGGCCGTCACGCCGCCCGCCGACGCCGACCTGTGGTCGCTCGCGGTGAACGGTGCGCGACAAACACTCTATCGCCAGGACAACCGCTGGCTGATTCGCCTGCCCAGCGGGTCGTCGGCGCCGGTGGCCGTAGAACTCGCCTATGTACAGCGCCATGCCCGCTTGGGGCTGCGGGGCGAACTCGAACTCACGGTGCCGGCCATGAATCTCGCGGCGGAGCGGCTGCGCTTGGGGGTGGCGTTGGATGGATCGCGCACCATCGTGGCGCTGGAAGGGGACGTGACGCCCCTGTCGGGGGTGAGCTTGACCGCGACGAGCGTGATTTCGTCGCCGAATTTCCTGTTTGAACAGCCGTTTTATCGGGGCGACGCGGTCACCGCGCGGCTCTACTACCAAGAACCCCTGGAGGAATGACGATGAAATTGAGCGAATTGGTGGGCGTCATCCTGGTGCTGCTCATCGCGAGCGTCGCGTGGGTGCTGTTGGGCACGGTGAACGCGGTGCGTTCGGACCTGTTGAGCACCGCGCTGGGCAAGGCGGTGGGCGAGCTGTGGGGGCAACCGCTCACCCAACAGGCGCCCCAGTTCAGCGTGCGCGTGCCCGGACGGGATCAACCGCGGTTGTGGCGGCCCAGTCGCCACCAAGTGACCGCCGAGTTGGCCCTCGAACAGCGCAAAAAGGGCCTCCTGTGGTACCCCTCATACACCGTGCGCTTCGCGGGGGAATACGCGGTGACCAACACCGACGCCGTGGCCCAGCGGGTGCGGGTGCATTTTCCCCTGCCGAGCGCCAGCGCTACCTACGAACAGTTCGCCGTCACCCTGGACGGCGCCCCGTGGGCGGTTGCGTTTGATCCCCAACAGGGCATCCGCGAGCTGTTGGACCTGCCGGCGGGGGCGACGCGCACTCTTACGGTGCGTTACCAGACCCGCGGCCTGGCGGAATGGCGGTATTTATTGACGCCCCCGGGGGACGTGGGCCGCGTGAATCAGCTCCAGGCCACGGTGACCACCAACTTCGATGCGGTGGATTTTCCGGAAGGCAGCCTGTCGCCCATGACGCGCACCGCCATCGACGGCGGCCAGCGCCTGGAATGGACCGCGCAGGAGCTCATTACCCAACAGCCCATCGCGATCACCCTGCCCCAAAAGCTCAATCCGGGGCCGCTGGCCGCCAAAATGAGTTTCTACGCGCCGATTAGCCTGCTGTTTTTCTTCGTCGTCCTGGGCACCGTGGCGATTTTGCGGCGCATCCCCATCCATCCCATGCACTACCTGTTCGTGGCGGCGGGGTTTTTCGCGTTTCACCTGCTGTTCGCCTATCTGGTGGATTTGATCGACATCCACCTGGCGTTTCTCATCGCCACCCTCGTGTCCGTGGGCCTGGTGGTGAGCTATCTCAAGGCGGCGCTGGGCCCCACGTTTCCCTGGCCCATCGCGGCGTTGGGCCAATGTGGCTATCTGGTGCTGTTTTCCTACTCGTTTTTTCTCCAGGGCATGACCGGACTCACCCTCACCATCGGGGCGGTGGTGACCCTGGCGGTGCTCATGCGGCTCACCGTAGCCCTCGACTGGCACGCGGTGTTTGGCGCCCCGCCCACCCCCGTCGGCCATACCGCTGTAAACAAGTCGGTATAGCGTGGCGACTTCCTTTTTCCTCACGAGAGACCGTCCCCATGTGGCATGCACGACTGCACCGCGCTAGGCCCTGGCTGTTGTTGGCCCTATGGCTCGTCGCCGCGCCCAGCTGGGCCATGAAGCCGGCGATTTTGTTCAACGTAGACGAGGTGATGGATAAGTCGTTTAGCGAGTCGATTTACGGCGGCATGGAGTTTTTTCAGCGCAAAACCGGCCTGCGCTACGAGCTGCGGGCCTTTGGCGACGCGGAAAAATACGAAGCGGCGCTCAAAGCCCTTGTCGCCGAGGGATACAGCCCGATTTTGGTGCCCAGCAATCGGGTGAAAGCCATCGTGGAACGGGTCGCGCCCACCGCGCCGAACACCTCGTTCATCGCCATCGACTACGAAATCGATCTGCCCAACGTGTACTCGATCCTGTTTAACGAGCAGGAAGGCACCTTCCTCGCCGGGGTACTGGCGGGACTCGCCACCAAGAGCAACCACATTGGCTTCATCGGCGGCATGGACATCCCAGTGATACGCCGCTTCGCCTTCGGCTTTGAGCAGGGCATTCGCTATGTCAACCCCACCGCCCGGCTCACCCTGGACTTTGCCGAAACCCGCACGGATCGCCCGTGGAGCAGCCCCGACGTGGGCCGCCAACTCGCCGAACAGCAACGGGCCCAGGGCATCGACGTGATCTTTCCCGCCGCCGGCGGCACCGGCGAAGGCGTGTTAGCGGTGATGGCGGAAAACGGACTGTTGGGCATTGGCGTGGATAGCAACCAAAACCCCCTGTTTCCCGGTCGCGTGCTCACCTCGGTGATCAAAAACCTAGAACGGGCCGTGTATGTGGCCTTGGTGAGCTACCAACGGGGCCTGTGGAACGACCGGGTGAAGCGGTTGGGCATTGCGCAACAGGGCGTGGACATCGTGATCGACGAATACAACCGCCCACTCATCACCGACGCCATGCGCGACGCCCTGACCCAGGCCCGCACGGCGATTCTCCTGGGCACCCTCACCTTGGATGCGGATCGCCTCACCGGCAGCGTGTCGCGGGAAAAACTGCGGGTCACCGTGCCGGAACGGTTTGTGGTGGTCGGCGCGAGTCAAGAAAACGCCTTTCCCTATTTGATGGGCTCTGCCGACGCCCTAGACGCCGAAAAACCCGGCCTGGCGGTGGAAGCGCTGCGGCTGCTGGCACCCACCCTGGGGGTGGGCTTTGAATTTCCCCGCCGTCCCTGGCGCCGCGCCCTCAACGACCTGAAAGAAGGCCGACTCGATGCCCTGATTTACACCAGCTATCGCCCGGAACTCGAAGAATTCGGCGTGTTTCCCAAGCGCCTCAATCAAATCGACGAGCGCCGGCGGCTGCTCACGGAACGGTGGAATCTCTATGTGCGGCGGGATCAGCCCTTGGATTGGCAGGGGCAACTGTTCCCCGATCTCGGACCGGTGGGGTTAACCGCCGGCGCCCCGGTCATTCCAGCCCTGGAGGCGGCGAACGTGGCCTTCGACGAAACCCGCGCCACGCTCCTCAACTTCCGCAAGCTGGCCCGAGGACGGGTACGGTCGGCGATTAGCGACGATCTGAACGGCGAGTTCATCCTGCGAACCCATCAGGCGGAATTGGGCAATCACCTCCAGGCCCTCAGCCTGCCGGTGGCCCAAGAGTTCTATTACTTGATCTTTTCCCACAGCTTCTACGCCCGCTATCCGGAGTTTGCAGAAATCCTCTGGAACAACCTCTCCAGCGTCCGCGAGTCGGTGGAATTTTGGGAAACCGTGGATCGCTACTTGGCCCAATCCCCCCTACGAGACGCCCCATGACGGCAAATTCAATCGCTCAGCCCCCGTCGGTGGGCTTTCTCGGCCTGGGCGTCATGGGCTTTGAAATGGCCGGTCATTTGGCGAAGGCGGGCCACCCTGTGGTGGTGTTTAACCGCAGTCGCGCCAAGGCCGAGACCTGGGCCGCGCAATTCGCCACCGCCGATGCCATCGCCACCTCGCCCGCCGATCTGGCCCGCCGAGCGTCGGTGGTGTGTTCCTGCATTGGTCGCGATGACGACCTGCGGGCGGTGGCCTACGGCGATGACGGTTTACTTGCCGGCTGGACCGCCGCCGCGACAACCGCGCCGATTTGGGTGGATCACACCACCGCCTCGGCCACCGTCGCCCGCGAACTCGCGGTCGCTATGGCAGCACTGCCGTTACCGGGTCATTTTGTGGATGCGCCGGTGTCCGGCGGCCAGGTGGGGGCACAGCAGGGCCAGTTGTCGGTGATGGCCGGCGGCGATGCGACCACCCTCGCGGCGGTGCAGCCCCTGTTGAGCTGTTACGCCAAGGCTGTGCGCCATTTAGGCCCGGTGGGCCATGGGCAACTCACGAAAATGGTCAACCAAATCTGCATCGCCGGGCTGCTCCAGGGGCTGTCGGAGGCGTTGCGGTTTGCGGAATGCGCCGGTTTGGATGGGGAGGCGGTGATTGCGGCAATTAGTCAGGGGGCCGCCCAGTCCTGGCAGCTTGATCACCGGGCCACCACCATGCTGCGGCGGGAGTTTGACTTTGGCTTTGCGGTGGAATGGATGCGCAAGGATCTGGGCTTGGTGCTGGACGAGGCCCGCCGCAATGGCGCACCGCTGCCGATGACGGCGTTGGTGGACCAGTTTTACGGCGAGTTACAGCAGCAGGGCGGCGCCCGCTGGGATACGTCGAGTCTCATCGCCCGCTTTGACGCGCCCAAATCGGGTGATTAGGGCTGGGCTTGGGGGAAAAATAGTGGTTCGCCATTGACGCGGAAGGCGGCGATGGCCGCTTGGCCGTCGGGGCCCACGAGCCAATCGATGAACCGCTGACCCTCCATGGCCTTCACGTGGGGGTGTTTGGCGGGGCTCACCAAAATGACGCCGTAGGGGTTAAACAACGCCGAGTCGCCCGCCAATAACAAAGCCAGTGGCCCGCGATTTTTGAAGCTCGCCCAGGTGCCGCGGTCCGCCAGCCCATACGCGCCCAAGCCCGCCGCCGTGTTCAGCATGGCGCCCATGCCCGAACCAGTTTCTCGATACCAAGACAGTCCCCGAGGATTCACGCCCGCCGCCGTCCACAGCCGCAACTCGGCTTTGTGGGTGCCGCTGTCGTCGCCCCGCGAAGTGAACAGCGACGCCGTCGCGGCGATTCGCTGAAACGCGGTTTTCGCATCCGGCGCCACGGCCACCGCTGCCGGATCGTCTTTGTCGCCGATTAACACAAAGTCGTTGTACATGACGGCGAAGCGCTGAACGCCGAAGCCCTCGGCGACAAATTTTTCTTCGGATGCCAGGTCGTGGACGAATAGCACATCCGCATCGCCGCGTTCGGCGAGTTTGATGGCTTGACCGGTACCCACCGCCACCACGCGCACGGCGATGCCCGTGGCCGCTTGGAACGGCGGCAGCAGGTGGTCAAACAGGCCCGAATCCCGGGTGGAGGTGGTGGAAGCCACGGTGATGAACGGCTCGGCAGCCAGCGCGAAGGGGATGAGGAAGAGCGCAAGCGCCCGACTTAAGGGACGGAATAGAGCGGTCATGGGCAGGAATACTCCAGTGGGGTGGATGGGATGGAGGCTGACGCGGGCAGGGACACCGTCAATTCGCCCCGCAAAAAGGCGCGAGCAGCGGCGGTGTTGGGTTGGTGGAAAAACTCGGCGGCGGGGGTGCATTCGCCGAGCTGGCCCTGGTGCAAAAACACCACGCGGTCGGCGAGGCGGCGGGCCTGGTGGAGATCGTGGGTTGCCAACAACACCCCGGTGCCGGCGGCGCGAATGCGGTGCAGCAGCGCCTCGAGGGCGGCCACCGCGCCGGGGTCTAGGTGGTTAGACGGCTCGTCGAGGAGCAGGCAACGGGGGCGCAGCATCCAAGCGCGGGCCAGGGCGAGGCGCTGTTGCTCGCCACCGGACAGTTGCCGCGCAGGCGACGCGGCGAGTGGCGCGAGCTGGGCAAAATCCAGGGCGGCGGCGAGGCGGTGGGCGTGTTCACGGCGCGGCACGCGGTTCACCGCCAGGGCATAGCGCAGGTTGGCCGCCACAGAACGGCGCAGCAACACGGGTTTTTGCAGCACAAAGCCCAGATGACGGGCGAAGTCGCGGGGCATTTGTCCGTGCCAACGCACCTGGCCGCAGGTGGGGGTCAACAGCCCAAACGCCAGGCGCAGCAACAGGCTTTTGCCGGCGCCATTGGGGCCGAGCAGCACGGTGATTCCGTGGGATGGCAGAGAAAAAGAAAGGTCGCGAAGCAGCCAGGGCGCGGAGATGGGTTGACCCCAGCCGAACCATCGACGCGGGGTTGGCGGCTGAAAGCCGAGCTGGGTCACGGTCAATCCCGAGTCGGCGGCATTTGGGGCGTTATTCATGGCGTTCCGTGTCGTGGCGCAGGGCGAGGGCGGCGGCGTTCACCCCCAGGGCGAGGGCGAGGGCTAAATCCCCCCGACTGGTTTCCAGCGCAATCGCCGTGGTCATGAGGCGGGTGTGACCGGCGATGTTGCCCCCCACGAGGAGCACGGCGCCCACCTCCGCCAAGGCCCGCCCCAATCCCGCCAACCAAGCGGTGAGCAGTCGGCCGCGGGCTTCCCACAGCAGGGTCATCACCCGATCCGCAAAGGAAACATGCAGCACGCGGAGCTGTTCTTCGTATTCCCGCAACAGGTCTCGCAGGCTCTGATAGCTCAAGGCGGCGACCACCGGAAAAACCAACAGAGTTTGGGCGAGAATCATGGCCGTGGGGGTAAACAGCCATCCCCAAGCCCCCAGCGGGCCGCTGCGGGACAGCAGCAGATACACCACGAGGCCCACCACCACCGGGGGCAGTCCCATGGCGGTGTTGAGCAATGCGACCACCAGACTCCGGCCGGGAAAGCGATGAAGCGCCAACAGCGCCGCCACCGGCAGGGCTGCCGTGCCCGCAATCGCGAGGGCCGTGGCGCTCACATACAGGGACAGCCCAATAATCTGCATCAGGGCGGGATCGCCACTGAGCAGCAGCGTCCACGCCAGTCCCCAGGCCAGTGCCAGCTCGTTCACTCATCTACACGCTGCAGTCGGAAAATTGGTCGGCAAACCTGCCCATCCCATACATTTATGTCGAATTTTGTACTCAGCGCAGGCGAACGCAGGTTTTTGCAATTTCGCGTGGGCGCATTAGCCCTTGGGGAGTGCCCAAGCAAAAGTGAAATCATTAAGCTGCCGACGTTCTACGCCCCCCGCACCGACAGGCGGGGAATCGCGATCTCAATTTATCTGCACCGGCTGCGGCCACCCTGTTTTGAGGACGAATGACATGACCGATGAACGCCGCTTGGCGACGGCTTCCCCCACCGACACCGCGCCTGCGCTGACGCCATCCCCCGAAACCGTGGCCGATCCCTCAATGGCCGCCGACGGGGCGTCTTCAGAAACGCCGGCGACCGCGACGGCGACTATCCTCGACCAGCTCACCGCCCAGGTAGCGACCACCCTCGACCACCTGACCGCCCAGGTGGCGACCACCCTTGATCGCCTAACTGCCCAGGTGGCACCGCCTTCGGATGCAAGCGCCGCCGACGGGACGCCTTCGGATGCAAGCGCCGCCGA
>DAIUCA010000097.1:0-9341 GCA_036846405.1 Candidatus Competibacteraceae bacterium | reverse complement strand
GGCTGCACGACCGCATCGTGTTGTTGCCCGGCGATCTCTGTGCGCCCTTGCCGCTGCGGCGGCTGGATTTCATCGCCAGCAACCCGCCGTATTTGGCGGCGGATGATCCCCATTTGCCGTCCCTGGGGGCCGAACCTCGGCTTGCCCTGGTCGCCGCGCAGGAAGGTTTGGCGAATTTCGCGCGGTTGGCGGCGCAGGCGCGGCGGCATCTGTGCGCCAACGGCACATTGTTGTTGGAACACGGTTATCAGCAGGGGGCGGCGGTGCGGGCGATTTTGGCAGCAGCGGGTTATGTGGCGATTCACACCGTGCGGGACTTGGCCCGCCACGAGCGGGTGACCTGCGGCGTGGCGCCATAAAAAAAGCCGCCTGACGGCGGCTTTTGCGCGGTTAAAGACGCGATTACTTAGCGGCGTCGATGACGGCGTTAATGCGGGCGCCGATGTCGGCGATGTCGCCCACGCCTTCCACCTGCTGCAACTTGCCCTGTTCTTTGTAGTAGTTGATGAGCGGCGCGGTTTGCTCTTCGTATACGGCCAGCCGCTTGCGAATGGTTTCTTCCGTGTCGTCGGCGCGGCCTTGGGCCTGGCCGCGGGCGATGAGGCGACGAATGATTTCTTCAAAGTCCACATTGAAGAAAATCACCAACTGCAAGGGTTGCCCGAGGCGCTCCAGCAGCTTGTCGAGTTCAGCAGCTTGGGCCAGGTTGCGGGGAAAGCCATCCAGCAAAAAGCCGTTGTCGGCGGCGCTAATGCGGCCTTCGATCATGCCCAACACAATGTCGTCGGAGACCAGGCCACCGGCTTCCATGATGGCTTTGGCCTGCTGGCCCAGGGCGGTGCCGGCGGCGACTTCGGCCCGCAGCAAGTCGCCGGTGGACAAATGCGTCACGCCGTAAGTTTTTACGATGTTTTCGGCTTGCGTTCCTTTACCGGAACCGGGGGCGCCCAGCAGCACAATTCTCATAAATGACAGCCTCGTTGTGGTTGGATTTGGAGATAGCGATTCGCGTCGTTTTTATATCGCGTTAATTCGCAAAAAGGTTCACCTAGCCCAAGAATGACTGTCAATGCGCGTTTATCCTTTTTGAGACTTCTGTAGATGACAAACTTCAATCATTTCAACGAAAAGGGCGAAGCCCACATGGTGGACGTGGGCCACAAGGCCGTTACCCATCGCAAGGGCATCGCTGAGGGGCGCATCGTCATGCAGCCCGCCACTTTTGAGAAAATCCAGCAAGGCGGCCACCGGAAAGGCGACGTTCTCGCGGTGGCCCAGTTGGCGGGGATTATGGCGGCGAAAAAAACCGCCGATCTGATTCCCCTATGCCATCCCCTCAGTCTCACCAAAGTCGCCGTGGATTTTGAACTCGACGCGGTGCATCACGCGGTGGTGGTGCGGGCGCAGGCGGAAACCGTGGGACAGACCGGCGTGGAGATGGAGGCGTTATGTGCGGTGAGCGGCGCGTTGTTGACGATTTACGACATGTGCAAGGCGGTGGACCGCGCCATGACCATTGAGGGCGTGCAGTTGGTGGAAAAAACCGGCGGTAAATCCGGTACTTGGCAGCGGGACGGCGATCAATCGGCGTCTTGAGATGGTGTTCTCGCGTGGGCTTTCAGAAAAAGATCGACGCTGTGTTGGATATAGCCGTCGATTTCGTCGAGACGCGGTTTGTTGTCGAGATTCAACAGATATTCCAAGTGATATTCCCCCTTGAGCAGCGACATGAGCTGTTTTGCGGCCCGCGCCGGATGGGTCACGACCAGATTTCCTAGGGCGTGCTGCCGCGCCAAATAGCCTGCGACGGCATTGCAGGTCGGCAACGGGCCAGACTCATAAAATAGTCGGCTGATCTGGGGATGTTGATCCGCGTGGTTCATGACGATCCGAAACATGGCAATCACCTCTTGGCTCGTCAGCAGGGAGGCGAAGCGGTGGCCGATTTCGATGAGCATCTCCCGACAGGGCCGCGTGTCGTCGAGGAGATCATCTGCCGTCAAGTGGCTGTGATGACAGCGGGCCGTGATTGCCGCTGCAAATAGCGCCTCTTTGTTCTGAAAATGGCTGTAGACCGTCTGTTTGGAGACGCCGGCCGCCTCGGCGATCTGTTCCACGCTGGTGTTCTCAAACCCCTGGGCAATGAACAACCGTGGGGCGGCGTCCAAAATCGCGTGCCGTTTTTCTTCGCTTTTGGGGCGGCCTTTCACCAGATATGCCTCGTCGATTCGTTGTCATGACAGGCTCATCTTAGCCCACGAGTTCCTATCCACTTCAAAACAAGTCCCTGTAAATGCCGCAGGAATGTGCGAATTTCCACCAATTTCCAACGTCTATGGGCAATGACAGCTACCCTGTCTTGTACAAGACCTCCTGCACTCAACCTGCAGGCCATCAAAAAGAGGAGTGATCACCATGTCTAGCCGTCCCGTCAGCGCGCTGCTGCGTCACCAAAGCTGTGTTGTGCTTCCAGCCCAAGCGTCGACCTACGAAGTCGCCCAAACCCTGAAACAACACCACATTAGCGCCGTACTCATTGTGGATCGTCACCATCGCCTGTTGGGCATTTGCACCGAACGCGATTTGGTATTTGGCGTCATGGCCGCCGGCCGCGACCCCCAAAAAACCATGGTCGAAGCCATCATGACCCACCACCCACAAACCGTCACCGCCGACAAGCCGTTCTGTCACGCGCTGCATTTGATGTACGAGGGGGGATTTCGCCATGTGCCCGTGGTGGATAGCGAAGGCCGCCCCATCGGTATGCTCTCCGCCCGCGACGCCCTCGACATGGAAGCCTTGCAATTCGGCCAAGATCTCGTGCGCCGCGAAGAAATTACCGTCATGCTGTAAAGGCTAACTCGCTGAATTAACACGCATTTACCGGCGGCCAATGGCACGAACCATTGGCCGCTTTATTTATGCCCGCCCGTCCACGGTGCGGCGAACAAAGGGCGCTATAGTGCCGCCCCTTTCTCGACCGCCTAACGGCGGTTTTTTCTGCTTGCTGCTTCAAATACGAGGTGTTTATGGATGGGTTCATCGCCGCCGCCCACGCGCAAACGGGTGCCCCCGCCGATGGGGGCTTACTGAGTCTGCTGTTTCCGATTCTGCTGTTAGTGGTGTTCTATTTTCTGCTGATTCGGCCCCAAGCCACCCGCGCCAAAGAACACAAAAAAATGCTCGACGCGCTGAAGAAAGGCGACGAAATCGTCACTAGCGGCGGCTTATTGGGTCGCATCGTCGAGATTGGCGATAACTTTTTGCTACTCGAACTCGCCGATAATCTGAAAGTGCGCGTGCAACGCCACATGATCGCTTCCCTCATGCCAAAGGGCACGTTCAAAGGCGAGTTATAACCCCATGAATCATTTTCCCCTTTGGAAAAATCTCTTAATCATCAGCGTGTTGGCCTGGGGCATGCTGTACGCCGCGCCCAATCTCTTTGGCCAAAGCCCTGCCATTCAGATTTCGGCCGCCCGCAGCGAAGCCGTCGATACCGCGCTGCTGGGTCGCGTTGAAACCGCCCTCAAAGCGCGTCAACTCCCCATCCGCGCCATCGAATTGCAATCTCAACGGCTACTCGTGCGCTTTGCCGACGCCGAAACCCAGCTCAAAGCCGCCGACGCCATTCGCGTGTTGTTGGGCCGCGATTACACCGTGGCCCTGAACCTGGCGTCAGAACTGCCCCAATGGCTACAACGCCTGGGCTTTTCCCCCATGTACCTCGGCCTCGACCTGCGGGGCGGCGTCCATTTTCTGATGGAAGTCGATACCCAAGCGGTGCTCACCCAAGCGCAAAACGCTCTGGTTGAAGATTTCAAGGTGGTTTTGCGGGAGCAGAATCTTCGTTACGGCCTGGCGCGGCGGCTCACCGACGGCCGCGTCGAGGTGCAATTCCGCCGCGCAGAAGACCGCGACGCCGCCGACACCCTGCTGCGGGACCGTTATCCGCGACTCACCGTCGATACCGCCGACAACAGCCTGTTTTTCACCTTTGCCGATGACGAAATCGCCGAACGGGAACGCGACGCCTTACAGCAAAACATCACCACATTGCGCAACCGCATCAACGAGTTAGGGGTCGCCGAACCCACCATCCAACAGCAGGGCAGCAGTCGCATCGTCGTCCAGCTCCCCGGGGTTCAAGACACGGCGCGGGCGAAAGACATTCTCGGCGCCACCGCCACCCTCGCGTTCCATCTGGTGGCCGAGGGCGACGCCCAAGCCGCCGCCGCCAGCGGTCGCGCCCCCGTCAACACTCGGCTGTATCGGGACCGTCAAGGGCTGCCGTACCTGCTCAATCGCCAAGTCATCATCACCGGCGACCGCATTACGAGTGCCGCGTCGGGCATCGCCCAGGACAACGGCCAACCCGCCGTGTTTATCGGCCTCGACAGCCAAGGGGCACGACGCATGGAAAACGCCACGAAAGACAACATCGGCAAGCCCATGGCGGTGGTATTCATCGAAACCAAAAGCGAACCCAAGGACGTGAACGGCGAGATTCAATTCGTGCCGTTTACGACGGAAGAAATCATCAATGTGGCGACTATTCGCGACCGTCTGAGCAGCCGTTTTCAGATCACCGGCCTCGATTCCACGGAAGAAGCGCGGGATTTGGCCCTACTGCTGCGGGCGGGCGCCCTCGCCGCACCGCTCAATATCATCGAAGAACGGACCATCGGGCCGAGTGCCGGTCGCGACAACATCGCCCAAGGTTTTAACGCCGCACTCATCGCCCTCGTGCTCGTGATGATGTGCGTCGCCTACTATTACCGACGCTTTGGCCTCATCGCGAACGTGGCTTTGATGGCAAACCTGGTACTCATCATCGCCATGCTGTCCGTGTTGCAAGCCACCCTCACCCTGCCTGGCATCGCCGGCATCATCCTCACCATGGGGATGGCCGTGGACGCTAATGTGTTGATTTTTGAACGAATTCGCGAAGAACTCACCGCCGGCAACACGCCGCAATTGGCGATACAAGCCGGCTTTGAACGGGCCTTCGATACCGTGTGGGACGCCAACATCACCACGCTGATTGCCGCCGTGCTGCTGTTTGGCTTTGGCTCCGGGCCGATTAAAGGCTTCGCGGTCACCCTCTGCATCGGGATTTTAACCACCATGTTTGCGGGAATTTTGGTGTCGCGGGCCCTGGTGAACGCGAACTACGGCACACGCGCGATCAAAAACCCGCCCCCGAAAACCCTGCCCCTGTGAGTCGTCCTATGAACCTTGCGCCCTCTGAAAAAGCGCCACTCCACCATTTTCGCCACCTGGTACCCCCCACGAATATCGACTTCATGGCCATGGGCATGCCCGCTTTACAGATATCAGCGGTGCTGAATCTCGGCCTCGATTTCACCGGCGGCACCCTGTTAGAGGTGCGTTACAGCGCGTCGGTAGAAATTCCCGCCGTGCGCGGCGCCCTCGCCCAGGCCGGTTTTGGCGATGCCGAAGCCCAGTATTTCGGCAACTCTCAAGAGGTGCAGATTCGCATTCCCCCGCGCGAAGACCGCACCACAGCAGACCTCAGCACGCAGGTACTCGCCGCTTTGCAGAGCGTAGGCCCCGATGCGGAGCTGCGCCGCGTGGAGTTTGTCGGCCCTAAGGTGGGCGATGAACTCTTTGAAGAAGGCGGTCTAGCGATGATTTACGCGCTGTTCGGCATTCTGATTTATGTGGGACTGCGCTTTGAGTGGCGCATGGCCCTCGGCACCATTGTCGCCACGCTCCACGACACCATTTTGGTGCTCGGCGTATTTGCCCTGTTTCGCTTGACCTTCGATCTCACGGTGTTGGCGGCGGTGTTGGCGGTGATTGGCTATTCGGTAAACGACAGCGTGGTGGTGCTCGATCGCATCCGCGAAAACCTGCGCAAGTTTCGCAAAGCCACGATCCGCGAGGCGATCAACCTGTCTGTTAACCAAACCCTGTCCCGCACCCTGATGACCAGTTTGACGACCCAATTGGCCGTTTTGGCCTTGTTGATCTTTGGCGGCGACATCCTGCGCAATTTTGCCATCGCCCTCACCGTGGGCATCGTCGTGGGCAGTTATTCGTCGGTTTTCATCGCCAGCGCCGCCGCCGAGCGCCTGGGGCTGCGGCGCGAGGATTTGCTCCCGCCCCCCAAAGAAGAGGCCGACGACGCGCCTTAAGGCTGTGAATCCGTGGATTACTTGGGAATACGCAGCTGCGTCCCCGCTTGTAGGCTGCCGCGCTTGAAGGCTTGGGGATTAGCGCGACGGATCGCCTCTACCATGGCCGCAATCGACATGCTCTGGTTGGGGCGCGTGTTGCGGGCAATCGACCACAGGGTGTCGCCCTCGCCCACCAGATAGGTTTTGCCATCTGCCGACAACCGCGCCGCGTCGAAATAGACCGGCACGGCGACAGGTGCCGATGTTGCCCGCTTTTCGGTGATCGGCGGTGCGACGACCACAGGCGCCGGCGGGGTTTCAGCGACTACAGGCGCCGGCGGGGGTTCAGCGACTACAGGCGCCGGCGGGGTTTCAGCGACTACAGGCGCCGGCGGGGTTTCAGCGACTACAGGCGCCGGCGGCGGGGTTTCGACAACCACAGGCGCCGGCGGCGCGTCGGCGAACACATCGATCTCCTGGGCCCGGGTTAACTCATTAGCCGATAGCTGCTTTGCAATGGCCTCGCGGTTTTGCAGGGCCGTGGTGTCGCCCTGGCGAGCCGCTTGGCCATACCAGGCGTAGGCCAACAACAGATCTTTCTCCACGCCCTGCCCGACGGCGAACAGCGCTGCCAAGTTACCCTGGGCATCCCGATGGCCCTGCAGCGCCGCCCGTCGATACCAACTCGCTGCCAAGGCGAGATTCTGCTCGACGCCCTGACCGGTCTGAAACAGCACGCCCAAATTGTTCTGCGCATCCAGATGGTCGTTCGTCGCCAACTGGCTAAACAGCGCAAACGCCTGGACATAATCGCCCTGGGCGTAGGCGGCGACCGCCTCCTCAAACGACGCACTTTTGGCCGGCGAAACCCCAATAAATGCCAATAAAATCAAATAGATAAACCAATTCACGCGAAAAATTCCTCTACAAGTTGGGTAATAACGCGACGGGAGTTTACAAGGGGCGGCGGTTCTCCGATGAACCCCAGAACCTTTCGCCATCGCCCGTTACCTGGAGCCGTGGGCAAGCGTCAACCATTCCCCCAGCCTGCCCCGAGGTCGGCAGATAACGCGCCATTGCGGCGTGCCTGCCCCCAAACAGAGGCGGCGACGGTCGCCACGCTTACTTCATGACAACCCTCGAGGGCAGTCGGTTAATCTGCGCCCTACAATTCATCACGATTTCCTCATGGGGAGCACTTATGGCTAACGACAAGCATGTGGAATTGCTGCGCCAGGGCGTAGAGACCTGGAATAAATGGGTGCAGCAAAATCCCACCACACCTGTGGATTTAAGTTGGGCCTCTTTTCGGGGTGCCAATTTGCGTGGGGCTGATTTCAGCGGCGCTGACCTGCGCCGCGCCACCTTTCGCGGGGCACGTCTCAACGGTTCCCTCGCCGTCGGGCGGCGGGAAGGCGATGAGACTCCGCCAGATTTGGTGAAAGCTGCCGCAGAAATCGACGCGGTACTCCGCAAAGGCGGCCCGCGTCGGGGCCAAAACGTACGGGGCCCCATTTTTGCCGGCGCTAATTTCAACGGCATCATCTTGACCACCGCCAATCTGCAAGGGGCCAATTTCAACGGCGCCGATATTTCTGGTGCGAACTTCATTAACGCGAAACTCGACGGGGTGGAGTTTGCCGGCGCCGATCTCGACGGCTCTGACTTTGCCCTGTTGAAAATCGACACCGGTCGCGATGACAAAAAAGGCGGCTTTTTTGGCCGCTTTCGCTAACCGATACTTTTTTGCGCACAGCTGCTACCAGCCGCACACGAAGGCACACTCATTTCTGAGTGAGGGGGTATCTCTCAAGGCCCTTCGGAATGGCCCCGCCCACGGGCGCCGTTGAGGTCGCGATCCACGGTCACACCTTGCGATGTGATCGTTTTCGCGCCACCAATTTTTCCGATTTCGCCGGTCCAGCTGGCGGTTTTTGCGGTGTAAGCCTCGTTGCAGTCCACGACGGTCTTGCCGATCGCCGAAGCCGCCGACTTCAGATGTGGATTAAATCGGAAGTGGCAGAACAACAGCATGGCCCGCACCGATTTCGCCCCGCCTGGCGGGTCATCTGACTGGTCTCAAAGGTCGGCAGCAGAATCGTGTCGAAGCGATCCAGCAGAAAGCGGATGCCCTTGAAATACAGCTCATCAACCAGGTCGCGCACCTGCCAGCGCATGCGCTGCAATGGGCGATCTCCTCTGGTTTTATTGGTGGAGGGTGACCCGCGTAATCGCGGGGTAAAGCCTGTGTTTTTGGTTATGGTTTGAGTCTAGGCCCCGCCCTACCGCCCACCTATGAGCCGTTTTCCTTTTCGAATATGGGAAGTTTTCCCGAACGCCCCTCGGCCTTGGGGTGCAAAACCCGCGTTTAGTCGGGCGTCGCGACCACCATGGGCAGGGTCGTGCCGCATTGCAGGATGCTGTCCACGTGAAATTGGCCGTCGTGGGCGTACACGTACAAGCGAGTCAAGGGCAACAACGATTGACCACGCCCGCGACTTGTAGGATGTGCTGCGTCCGCAGGACGAAGCGCATCATTCAAAATGGGAAAAAACCCGATTTTGTCCGACCATTTTCCCAGTCTTCCCATGACCATTTCCCCTTCTGCTGAGGTTTAGGCCACGCCATGAAGAAATCCCCCCTCAAAGACAAGCCGCTGCGCAACCCGGGCGAGTCGCTCGATCAAGAGATCGCCAAAGTCATCGACGACCAGGGAATGTTGTACATCACCATTACGGCCTTTTTTGTATGGGCTGCGATGCTCCAATGGATTCAGTGGTGGCTAAACCTCCCACCACAACCTTTGACTTACACGCTGTTTGCGGTCATTGCGGCGGCGGTGACCGGGTTCAAAGTTCTGAAAGCGCGGGAGCGGGTTCGCAATCTCCGTTTGGGTCGCGACGGCGAGAAGGTCGTGGGCCAAATGCTGGAAACGCTGCGAGGGTCGGGGGGCCAGGTGTTCCACGATATTCCTGGAGATGGCTTCAATCTGGATCATGTGGTGATTCATCCCACGGGCATTTATGTGGTGGAAACCAAAACGAGATCGAAGCCGAACAAGGGCAATCCCACGGTCATTTTCGACGGCAAGACCATTCGGGTAGGAAACACCACGCCGACCTCTGATCCAGTAGCGCAAGTGGAGGCCGCATCAAGGTGGCTAAGAACGCTGCTGCAAAAGGCGACCGGCCGAGATTT
>DAIUCA010000096.1:4076-9412 GCA_036846405.1 Candidatus Competibacteraceae bacterium | reverse complement strand
CGACGACCTCTTGCATGCCATGCAAGCGCTCTCCCAGCTGAGCTATAGCCCCGTTTCAAGGGAGCGCGAAAGGTACAGAGGCGACTTTTAGCCGTCAACCCCTTTTTTTATCTGGCCAATGGCCGTTTCGAGGCGCTGCAGCGACCGCGACTTGCCCAGCAGCGCCAACATGATTTCGTTTGCCGGCGACGTGCTGCTCCCCGACAGCGCCACCCGCAAAGGCATGCCCACCTCCCCCATTTTGAGGTCGTGGGCAGCGGCAAACTCGTGAATCGCCTCGTGCAACGTGACCGTTTCCCAGGGCGACAACATGGCAAATACCGTCGCCAACCCCGTCAACACGGGTAACGCCGCCGCCGTCAGGTGTTTCGCCACGGCCTTGTCGTCGAAGGTCACGGCATCACCGCTAAACAGGCGCATTTGGGTCGCCAACTCCGCCGTGGTTTTGCTGCGCTCCCGCAGGGCGTCGATGACCGCATCGACCTGGTCGATTGCCGCCCAATCGATGCCTAAAGCCGCCGCGTGCCACGCCACCTCGTCCCGCAGCTCGGCCACCGGCAGGGTCTTGAGGTAATGCTGGTTGAGCCACAGCAACTTGCTCGGATTGAGCGCCCCTGCCGAGAGACTGATGTGATCGATGTCAAACAGCGCGACTAGCGCCTCGCGGGAAAAGATTTCCTGGTCGCCATGAGACCAGCCCAGACGCACCAAATAATTCACCAGCGCCGCCGGCAAATAGCCTTGCTGCCGATAATCCAGCGCACTCGCCGCCCCATCGCGTTTCGATAACTTTTTGCCATCTGGCCCCAAAATCATCGGCAAATGCGCGTATTGCGGCGGTTCAGCTCCCAGGGCGCGGAAAATATTGATTTGCCGTGGCGTGTTCGACACATGGTCTTCGCCGCGAATAACGTGGGTAATTTGCATATCCCAGTCATCGACCACGACACAAAAGTTATATGTCGGCGTGCCATCGGCGCGCGCGATCACCAAATCGTCGAGTTCGCTGTTGGCCACGGTAATGGGCCCGCGAATGCGATCGTGAAAAGTGACTTCTCCGTCTTGGGGATTTTTGAAGCGGATCACCGGCTCGACGCCCGCCCGCGGCGGCCCGTGGTGATCCCGATAACGCCCGTCGTAACGAGGTTTTTCGCCCCGCTGCATCTGGGCTTCGCGCAGCGCGTCCAACTCTTCCTTCGTGCAGTAACAGCGGTACGCCAAGCCTTTTTCCATCAATAAATCAATGACTTGGCGATAGCGGTCTAGGCGGGCGGATTGATAAATCGGCGGCTCATCCCAAGCCAATCCGAGCCACTGCAAGCCCGCCAAAATCCCTTGGGTGTACTCGTCTTTGGAGCGTTCGCGGTCGGTATCTTCGATGCGCAGCAAAAATTGGCCGCCAAAGCGCCGCGCGTATAGCCAACAAAACAGCGCGGTCCGCGCGCCGCCAATGTGCAAATGGCCCGTGGGACTGGGCGCAAATCGAGTTCTTACCATCAGAATTTCCTGGAGTGATCGGAGCCTGGGCAGTGTAGCGGCATGGCCGCCGCGCCGTTTGCTTGGGGCTAGGGCAGGTTGACCAGGGCTTCGATCTGGGCCAGCCGCGTTTCCTTGTCGGTAAGGCCGTCAATGAAACGGGCAGGAATCCCCGATAAACCCACCTGGGCGCCCACCAGTGTGCCCGTCAACAAGGCCCGCGCTAAATTCTGACCGCCACCGTTGATGGCATGGAGCACGGCGGATTCAAAATCGTCGTGGAAGCGCGCCGCCAGGTAATACACCGCCGGAAATTGGTGATACACGGCGCAGGGCATCCCGTAGACCGTCGAGACTTTCCAGGCGGGTTCGATCTGCACGGCAGGGTCGCGGGCCGCTTGGGCAATGGGCCCGGCGGTCAACAAGGCATCTGGCGAGGCAAAGCCCCCCAGTCGGGGAATCGGCGTTGGATGGTATTTGCCATAGAACCCGTGGATGCCGTTGGCCAAGCGATGGGAGATTTGGCCGTCGAAGGGATGGCCCGCCACGCACAGGCCCACAGCGGCTACAAACGCCGTCGTCATGGCCACCACCGTGTGGTCGATTTGGGTGAGTACCGTGTTTTTTACGGTGAGGTCGGCGAGTTGGGTCACATCTCGGTGGTAGAGGGCCGCCAGCACAAAGGCCCGCTCGGCGGCTTCGGTGGTGTCGGCGTAACCGCCCACATCGCCCCAGGCCCGCTCCTGTTTGAGCCGGCGATGAAACACCTCGCGAATCGATTGGCTCGTGTAACCGCCCGGGCCGTTGCGCGGCGTGCCATCCAGATGCACCAACAGTTCGCCATCCAGACGACGGCAAAAATCGGCCTCGTCGTAGCCTTGGCAGTCGATAAGCGACTGCATCAACAGCCCCGCGATGAAGCCGTTTTGGGCGCTGTCTCCCGCCCGCAGCCCCGCGTGATAGCGGTGGGGTTTGGGCGTGGTGTAGCCCGTGATCCATGCCCCGTGGTCGCGGTGCAATTCGTCCAAGTCGTAATACCAATGGGGACCGACGCCAAGGGCATCGCCAATCAAACCGCCCATCAGCGCCCCCGCCGCGCGGTCGGCGACGGATTGTTGCGGAAATAGGGTCATGGAAATCACCTGTTCATGGAGGAAGCGGCCCGTTGGACAGACAAATAGCGCGATTCGCTCGGCAGCGACGGGCCGCATTTTTGGGGCACAGTGGAGGGGCGCTCCCGATGGCCGGCGAGCAGCGGTTTTTCTCACACAACTATGAGGTGTCGTTGACATGGCGAATTATCTGATCCAGGCAACTGAACTGGCGGCAATCACCGAACCGGTGCTGATTGTGGATGTGGGCCAATTTCCCCGTTATCTGAAAGCCCATATTCCCCACGCGGTGCACGTGGATTACAGCCGCTTGGTGGCGACCCAGGGCCACGCGGGGGGCGCGTTGCCCGCCCTGTCGCAACTGAGCGCGCTGTTTTCCAGCATCGGGTTGACGCCGACGACGCGGGTGGTGGCCTACGACGACGACGTGGGCGGCAAGGCCAGCCGATTGCTGTGGACGCTGGATGTGCTCGGCCACCACAACTGGGCGCTGTTGGAGGGCGGGATTCACGCGTGGGCGGCGGCCCAATTGCCGTTGACCGCCGATAAAACCGTCGTCACGCCCTCGGTGTACACGGCGACGCTGGCGGGGGCGGGACATTTTGCCGATGGGGATTACGTGGCGAGCCGCTTGGGCGCGGCGGATTTTGGGCTGTGGGACGCCCGCAGCGCCGGCGAATACGCGGGCGCCGATGTGCGGACGCAGCGGGGCGGCCACATCCCGGGGGCGGCCCATTTGGAATGGACCGACACCATGGCCCTTGCCCCGAATCAGCCCCCCCTGCTTAAGCCCCTGGCGGACATTCGGGCCATGCTCGCGGCGCGGGGATTAACGCCGGACAAGGAGATCGTGACCTACTGCCAGACCCACCATCGATCGTCCCACAGTTACGTGGTGTTGCGGGCGCTGGGTTATTCGCGGGTGCGGGGCTATGCGGGAGCCTGGTCGGACTGGGGCAACGACCTCGAGCGGCCCATCGAACGCTAGGGGATGGCAAACCACTCGTCGAGCTTGGCGTGGGCCGTGTCGATGCCCACGCGATTGAGCGACGAAAACAACTGCACCGAGGCGCTAGGCCATTGTTTTTGCACTTGTAATAAAGCAGCAGCAGCACCGCCGCGGCTCAATTTGTCCGCTTTTGTGAGCAGTAAATGCACATCGAGTCGCCGATGGTCGCAGTAATCGAGCATTTGTTGGTCGAGTGGCGTGACCAATTGGCGACAATCCAGCAGTAAAAATAATCCCCGCAGCGCTAGACGCTGGTTAAAATAATTGGCGAGCGTCGTTTGCCAATGACGTCGCAATGTTTCAGGCACCTTGGCATAGCCATATCCCGGTAAGTCGATTAAGCAATGACCCTTGACCACCTCAAAAACATTAATTTGCTGCGTCCGCCCCGGCGTTTTGCTGATGCGCGCCAACCGATTTTGCTGGGTAATGGCGTTAAGGGCGCTGGACTTGCCCACATTGGAACGGCCTGCGAAGGCGATTTCCCGTTCGATGTCTTGAGGCAATTGCCGCAGTTCATGGGCTCCCATGACGAAGCGCGTCACCTGATAATTCATTCACTTACCTGTCCACTTAGGGAGTCATCACGATGAAAACCACGCTATTAACGCTCACCTTCGCATTGCTTGCCACGCCCGTTTGGGCGGCTGAAGCCCCGGCGGCGACGACTGCAATTGTCGGCGACGCTGCTGCCGGTCAACAAAAAGCCCTGGTGTGTTCCGCCTGCCACGGCATGGACGGCAACAGCATGAGCAATCCGGAATGGCCCACCATTGCCGGACAACACGAGAAGTACATTACCAAGCAGCTCCGAAACTACCGAAGCGGCGCGAAGAACGAAGACGGCGTCGTACGCAATAACGCGCTCATGGCCGGTCAAGCCATCGGCTTAAGCGACCAAGACATCGCCGATCTGTCGGCGTACTTCACGGCCCAAGCCATGCAGCGCACGAAAGGCGCCTCGCCGGAAATGGTCGCCTTAGGTGAAACGCTTTATCGCAGTGGCGACTTAACTCGTGGCATCGCCGCGTGCAGCGGTTGCCACGGCCCCAACGGTACCGGGAACGCCGAAGCGATGTTCCCGAACCTGGCGGGCCAGCACGCGGAATACACCGCGTTGCAGCTCACCAACTTCCGCGCGGGCCATCGTGCCAACGACCCCGGCAAAATGATGCGGGCCATCGCCGTCAAAATGACCGATGAGCAAATCCAAGCCGTTGCCACCTACATCCAAGGGCTGCGTCCGACCCAGGTGCAAGCCAACCGCTAATCGCCCCCGACGGCTTCACCCGCCCACGCCCCGTCGCTCCAACGGGGCGTTTTTTTATGTCCGCGCCCCCGCAGTTTCGCGTGTTGTACCTACTCCAGGGCATTTTTTATTCGCCGACTCAATCCAAATTCCATCAACCAAAAACTATTAACAAAACAACGCGTTAGGAGATCGCATCCATGACCGCACACATCATTCCCTTTCCCCAACGCGGCCCGTTACATCGGCCTCTACGCCCGCGCTACGACACCCCGCTGTTTCACCACAACAACCTATCGCCCGCCCTATCGTGGCGCTGGGCCATGGCCCACGACGCCGCCGTGCGACGGCTGCTCGCCCCCATGGAATTGGATGCCCAACTGCCCTGTGGCCGCCTATTGCTGGCCGCCTGCCACCTGCAAGCCGTGGAATTTGAAGGGGGTTTGCGCCTCGCCGCCACCAGCGAGCTGTTATGGCTCGCAAAACGCGA
>DAIUCA010000096.1:0-4066 GCA_036846405.1 Candidatus Competibacteraceae bacterium | reverse complement strand
AGCCGTCGCCCGTTTGGGTCGCATGGGCGACGAGGGCCGTCGCGCCCAACTGTGGTCCGTGTGGAGCGCCCTGCGCGACGCCGATTTGGCCTGGTTTGCCGTGAAATTGCCTTTGGAATGGGCGCTGATTCTCGGCGAGGTGCCCATCGCCACCCGCCAGCGCGTCTTCGCCGCCCTCTGGACGCGACACGAGGGCGCACAGGATTGGTCTGACCGACTGCCCATGCCCTGGCGCATGGCGCTGCCCCATTGGTTAGCGCCCCATGAGGCTGTGTAATCCCGGTTCCTCGACGTTGCCAACCAGCAGTTTGCCCCTCAGGGCGTGAAGGCGCGCGGCGTCGCGCCCTGTTCCCGCAGCCAGTCGAGCACCGCCTGCCGATGCACGTGGATCAGCAAAATCACCCAATCCCCCGGCCGCGCCCAATGCAACGCGCACCGCACCGCGTCTAATTCGCCCTCCTGAACATCGATGTCGTGGGGATGCAAGCCACAGCCCTCGAAGGCCGCCCGCAACACGCCTACCACCTCGCCGGGCTGCCGTCCTCGGCGATATTCCGGCAATTCCTTCAGCACCACCGCGTCCGGTGCCAATCGCCACGCCGCCTGAGCAAAGGCAATTAATGCCTCGTCGTCCCGATCCCCCGCTTGGCCAATCACCAACACCCGCCGTTGGCCCGCCGACCGTGGCCAGTGGCTGCAAAATGTGGCCAATTCCGCCATCCCGTGGGGATTGTGCGCAAAATCCACCAGCACGGTAACGCCGTTCAGTTGTAGCCACTGGCCCCGCGCACCGTTTTGCGTTGGCTGAAATTCTCGTAGCCCCTGGCGAATGGCGGCGATCGGCAGGCCCAGTTCAAAAGCCGTGAGTGCCGCGCCTAACCCGTTGATGGCGTTGAAATTTGCTGTGCCCTGGAGGGTGATGGGCATGGCGGTGGCTGGCAGCAGGTCATAGCGGTCGTCGCCCCGCCACAGGGTCAACAACACCTCGTCCCGCAACGGCAACAACGCCGCCACCGCGCCGCCCTGTTGGCGATGGCGCAGCAGCAACGGCAGCCGCGCATCGGCGCTAAACCAGGCGATGCGCCCGCGATAATCCGCCGCTAGGGCCACCAGTCGCGGGTCATCGGCGTTGAGCACCAGGCAGTCGTCAGGCAACAGCGCCCGCGTGACCGACCATTTCACCGCCGCCAGTTCCTCCAAGTTGGTCACACCAAAATCGCCTAAATGATCCGCCGCCACGTTGGTGATGAGGGCAGCGTTGGCGCGATCTAGGGGCAGTCCTCGGCGCAGCAAGCCGCCTCGGGCGACTTCCAGCGCGGCCCAAGTCAATGTGGGCTGCCGCAGCAAACTCCGCGCGCCCCCCGGCCCGGCACAGTCGCCCGCTTCCAGCATCTGGCCCTGGAGCGCGATGCCGTCGGTGCAGGTGTACCCCGCCACCTGGCCCGCCGCCGTCGCTATCGCCGCCAACAGCCGCGTGGAGGTGGTTTTGCCGTTGGTGCCGGTAATGAGCGCCGTCGGCACGGCAAACACCGAATCCCAGGGCACCGTCGCGGCGGCGGGACAGGCGTTGCACGGGTAGGTGACGCTGCCGTGACCACTGCCCAAGGTGACCCAATCGCTGTCCACCAGGCAGGGCAGGCCCCGAGCCGTGGCGGCGGTGTGCAATTGGGCCAACGCCGCGTCCTGTTCCTCCGCCCACCAGCTGCCCAGCTTGCCCATGGCCTCCTCAAAGGGCGGTGGTTCGGCCTGGCGATAGCGGTCGATGGCGTTTTCCCACGCCCACTCGACGATTTCCGTCGCCGTGTAGAGACCGTCTGGCGGTGCGGTCACCGCCAAACTCGCGCCGCCAATCAGGCGATGCACCGCCACCACCGCCGTCGTCCAGCCCAACCCGTCCAACAACCGCCGCGCTTCCTGCTGCCACAGGGCGAGCAGCAGCACGTCGTCGTCGTCGGGGTCAAAGGCCACATCAATGACTGCGCCCGCCTGGGGCACAAAAAGACTCGGCCCAGTCAAGCGTCGGGGGGCTTCGCGTCGGCGCATTAGCGTTCCGAACCCACGGTTTTCCGCAGCCGTACGCCCCGGTCGTCCCGCAACAGGTCGGAGTCGTCGAACCGCAGGCCGCTGGGCAATTCCACCGTTTCGTTGGTGGCTTTTTCAGGGCGGCGACGGCCCTGGTCGGCGCTCGGTTTGTAGTAAATGACCTGCTTCCAACTGCGGGTGACCATTTCCGCGAGGGTCAAAATGAAGTCGCCCTCCCGCGCCATTTCCAACGCCCGCTGATTCGCAGCCGATTCCGACAAAATCACCTCAATGCGCTCCCGCGCGACGCCCGCGTCCAGGAGCGTGGTGCGCAACAGTGCCGCCGACTCGCCTTCCGGACGGCCCCGCAGATCGTCGTCATCGCGGCAGATGAAGTAATCGAAGTGTTGCGCGGCAATCGTCGCCACCTCGCGAATATCCTCGTCGCGCCGGTCGCCGGGCGCGCCAATCACCAGAATTTTCTGGCCACTGATGTCCATTTTGTCCACCACGGCGCAGATGGTTTTCACCGCCGCCGGGTTGTGGGCGTAGTCGAGCATCACGGTAAACGGATGCTCGTCGTAAACATTCATGCGGCCCGGGGCTTGGAAAAAGCTCGCATCAAAGGTGCGCAGGCCCTGACGGATATTTTCCAAACTCATCCCCAGACTGTGGGCCAACCCCGCCGCAAACATGGCGTTTTGGGCGTTGTGCACCGCGCGGCCTTCCAAGGTGGCGGGAATCAGATGGCTCCACAGCAGCGGCACGTGCTGGCCATGGTCGTAGAGCGTAATCATCTGGCCGTTAATGCCGTCTTCGAGCACCAACGCAAGGCCCCCCTGCTGAATGTGCTCTTTCACCAGCGGATGACTCGAATTCAAGGTGACATAGCCAATGCGCTTGGCCGCGCTGTGATCCGCCATTTGCAGACAGTGGAGATCGTCCGCGTTGAGCATCACCGCGTCCTGGGCCACCTCCACCACGATGCGCTTCACCTTGGCCAAATCTTCCAGAGTGTTGATGCCCTTCATGCCCAAGTGATCCGACGTCACGTTGAGACAGGCCGACACGTTTGCCGTGGGAAAGCCCATGCCGGCCCGCAACAGCCCACCGCGAGCGGTTTCCAGCACCGCCGCGTCAATCGACGGATCCCGCAAAATCATCTGGGCGGAGGTCGGCCCAGTCATGTCGCCGGCCACGCTCAAGCGCCCGTCGATGTACACGCCGTCGGTCGTCGCCAACCCCACCGTGTGGCCGGCCATCTTCAGAATGTGGGCGAGCATCCGACTGGTGGTGGTTTTGCCGTTGGTGCCGGTAATCGCCGCAATCGGAATCCGTCGGGGCGTGTTGGGCGGAAACAGCATGTCGATCACCGCGCCGGCCACGTCCCGGGGCTTGCCTTCACTTGGCGCCACGTGCATCCGAAAACCCGGCGCGGCGTTCACCTCGCAGATGCCGCCGCCCACTTCCCGATAGGATTCGGTGATGTCGGTGGTGAGAAAATCCACACCGCCCACGTCTAGGCCGATGGCGCGGATGGTGCGCTCGGCCATCTCGATGTTTTCTGGATGAATCACGTCGGTGACGTCGATGGCCGTGCCGCCGGTGGAGAGATTCGCCGTGCCGCGCAGAAATACGACCTCATCCCGCGCCGGCACCGATTCAGGCGTGTACCCCTTCAAATCCAGCAGCCGCAGCGCTTCCGCGTCGATTTTGAGTTGGGTCAACACCTTTTCGTGGCCCACCCCCCGGCGAGGGTCTTTGTTCACTTCCGCCACGAGTTCTTCGACCGTACGGCGACCATCGCCCACCACATGCCCGGGCACGCGCTTGGCGGCGGCCACCAACTTGCCGTTCACCACCAACAATCGGTGGTCCACGCCCTCGATAAACTTCTCCACCACGACCCCATCGCTGTGTTCGCGCGCCTTGTCGTAGGCGATTTCCAATTCTTCAAAGGTTTTGAGATGAATCGAGACGCCCCGACCATGGTTGCCGTCGATGGGCTTCACGACGACCGGAAAGCCGATGTCTTCCACCGCCC
>DAIUCA010000095.1:0-9427 GCA_036846405.1 Candidatus Competibacteraceae bacterium | reverse complement strand
CGATCAGCACGCGGCTCATCCACCTGTTCGACGCTATCGGCGAGTTGATTCAACGGCATCAACCGACAGAGGTCGCCATCGAATCCGTGTTTATGCGGGAGAACGCCGCGAGCGCCTTAAAACTCGGCCAAGCGCGGGGCGCGATGCTCTGTGCTGTGGGCAAGGCGGGATTATCCGTGGGGGAATACGCGCCCCGGGCCATCAAACAGGCCGTCGTTGGCCAAGGCGGCGCGGACAAAACCCAGGTGCAACACATGATTTGCGCCCTGTTATCGCTCCCCCGCGCCCCGCAAGCCGACGCGGCGGATGCGCTGGCCGTGGCCCTGTGCCATGGCCACCACCGCCTGTTCGCGGCGGCCTTTGCCCAGGGGCGACCCCTGCCATAACCCTTGCGTTTCGCCGACGTGCTGCGCACAACGCCTATCCCCCGCATCCCCGCCCGGAGTTTCCCATGCACCGCACCAGTGGCGTCGTTCTGCACCCCTTTTCCCTGCCGCAACAGGATTTGGGGCAGTCGGCCTATGAATTTGTCGACTTTCTTCAACAGGCTAGACAGGGCCTATGGCAGGTATTGCCGCTGCACCCCACCGGTTTTGGCCATTCGCCCTACCAAACCCTGTCGGCGTTTGCTGGTCACCCCCTGCTGATCGACCTGGCTGACCTTGCCCACGAGGGATGGCTGTCTCCTGCGGCGCTGCCCCCACCGCCGACGACGGCATTTGTGGATTACGACGCCCTGGCGAAGACCCGTTGGCCGCTGTTGCAGGCGGCGTTTGACGGTTTTCGCAGCCGTGCCCATGCCCATCACTGGGAAGAATTTCGCGAATTTTGCGAAGAGCAGGCGGATTGGCTGACGGATTACGCCCTGTTTAGCGCCTTAAAGCGGCGGTTTTACGGCGAACCCTGGTGGCAATGGCCGGCGGACGTGGCCCACCGTCAGCCGGACGCGATTCGCGCGGCCCGCGAGGCGCTCGATGAGCTGATTGGCGTCGAACAATTCGCGCAATTTCAGTTTTTCCGCCAATGGCAGCGCCTGCGGGACTACGCCATGGCGGCCGGCGTGCGCCTGATTGGCGACGCGCCCCTGTTTGTGGCCCACGACAGTGCCGACGTGTGGGCGAATCGCCGGTGGTTTCAGCTGGATCGCCAGGGCCAACCCACGGCGATTGCCGGGGTGCCGCCGGATTACTTCAGCGCCGACGGCCAAAAATGGGGCAATCCCCTCTACGACTGGGACGCGATGGCGGCGGGTGGCTACCGCTTCTGGGTGGAACGGCTGCGATGGCTGTTCAATCAATGCGATTTCGTGCGTCTCGACCACTTTCGCGGCCTCGCGGCCTATTGGGCGATCCCCGCCGATGCGGCGGCGGCGGCGGCGGGCGCCTGGTGTTTGGGGCCGGGCGATGATTTTTTCGCCGCGATCACCGACGCGCTGGCCGACGAACAAGGCCGATTGCCGTTAATTGCGGAGGATTTGGGGGTGATTACCCCCGATGTCACGGCGCTGCGGGACCGTTGGGGCCTGCCGGGCATGGCGATTTTGCAATTTGCCTTTGTGCCCAATGAACAACAGCGCCTCGATTCGCTCTATCTGCCCCACCTTCACCGTCGCCATCAGGTGGTTTACACCGGTACCCACGACAACGACACGGTGCGTGGATGGTGGCAACAACAGTCGGATGCGGTGCGCCACCAGGTGCGGCGGTATTGCAACACGGATGGCGTCGCGATCCACGGCGATTTCATTCGCCTTGCCCTCAGTTCCGTCGCGGATTTTGCGTTGTTTCCCGCCCAAGACCTCCTCGGTTTGGGCAGCGACGCCCGCATGAATCGCCCGGGACAGGCAGGCGCTAATTGGCAGTGGATTTGTCCTCCCGACGCGCTCGACGCGGCTCTGGCGGACTATTTGGCGGAATTAACCGAATTATTTGGCCGACAACCCTTTGAAAATGGAGAAAGTACCGTTGAATAACCCCTCGACCCCTCGTTCGTCGTCTGCTCCTTGGACCGATTCAATGTTTAACGCGGGTCTCAAACTCGATGTGTGGGACTTTGCCGAGTTTGTCCTAAAAGCGCGGTTCGCTCAGGCGTTGGAAGAGGGCAAAAGCCGTTATCCGCTGTTTCGCGAGCTACGCTTTGCCGTCAATACCAACCTTACCAAACTGTTTGACCGACTTGCCATTGAACTCGACTGGAATACCCAGCGCATCGATGGTGAAACCCTGATTTTCGATGGCGACGGCTTTTTCGTGACCGGTAATGGCAGTCGTAAATCCACCTACAGCTCGTGTTTATTCCATATTTGGGCGGAAAATCAGGCCGTGCTAGAAGCGGTCGCCAGCGACATTCTCAAACATGTGGAGCCGGTAAAATTAAAGCTGCTGACCTTCTCGATTGACTGGCACTTCGTCATGTCGCGAGGCAATTTGCAGAGCGTCAGCATTGAAGAAGTGGCCGACGATGTGTTGTTGGACGTGGCTTACCCGTCCTTACCGGGCGGGGTAAGTCAGTTTATCGACCGTTATCTCAAGGCGCCGGAAACGATTCTGGTACTCCAAGGCCCGCCCGGCAGTGGGAAAACGCGGCTAATTCGCGCGATTTTGGGGGAAATCTCACGGCGCAATGATTCGCCCGCCCAGGCCATGTACACCGGGGACAACAAGGCGTTGGAAGGCGATGAGATTTTCGTGAAATTCATTACCGGTCACGACGATGCGTTTGTCATCGAAGATGCGGATCACACGCTGCAACCGCGGGCCAAGGGCAACGAGGATTTGCACCGATTTTTGGCGATTGCCGACGGCGTGGTGCGTGCTCAGGGTCGCAAAATCATTTTTTCCACCAATTTGGCCAATGTGGGCGATTTGGACGACGCGCTCGTGCGGCCAGGGCGGTGTTTTGCCCACGTGCTGCTGCGGGATTTAACGGTGGAAGAAAGCGAGCGACTGGTTAAAGCGCTGTGCGATGGCGACGACGACAAGGTGGTGCGGGCGACCGCCCAATTGGGGTCGTTGGTGCGGCGGGGCTATTCCTTAGCGGATATTTATCAAGCCGTCGCCCGCGCCTAAAAAAATGGCCCCGACAGGGGCCATGGGGGCGCCAGCGGTAAAAGTTAAGACGCTTCGGCCAATTGGCCTTCCGTCAGCAGGCGCACATCGACGCCGATGCCCAAATGCTGCCAGGAGTTGTCGGTGGTCACCGCCGACAAGCCGCGGCGGTACGCCAACGCCAAACAGGCACAGCCACCCAGGGACAGATCCAAATGGCGCACAGCTTGGCGCAGCAGACCGACGGCCACGGCGAGTTCGGCATCGAGGGCGACGGTCTGTAAACGCAGCAAATTTAAGGCTTTACCGATGACTTCGGGGGCGATGCCCTTATCGCTCAGGTGGGCGACGATTTCCGCCACGCTCACGGCGCTAATGATGGAATTGTTGCCCAAATAGGGCTCGATCACTTCCCAACCCGGTTCGCGGCAGAGATAGGTCAAAACGGCGCTCGCATCGAGCACGGCACTGGAGGTGTTTGCGTTCATGGTTCAGCCCTCACTGAGACACAGGCGGCATAGCAGGCTGGCGGGGGGGCGGTACCCGTGCCGGCGGGCTACTTGGCGCCTCGGCGAAGGACAGTTGATTGAAAATCAGCGCCTGCGCCCGGCGTAACTCATTGATGCGACTGGTTAAACGCAGCTCGCCATTTTCTAGGCGAATGACCACTTCATCGCCCTCGCGCAGTCCCAAGACCTGCCAATAGCCAGAAGGCACGGTGATTTGGCCCCCGCTCCCCAAGCGGGTCGCCGTGACCATGGTTTTGGTCGATTCGGTATTTATTTCCACAACGTTTACCCCATAAAAAAGCCCGGACAATCCGGGCTTGTAAGGACATAAGCCAGACCCGAGGTCATCGGCGGCGTCTAAGTTTGGCTTAGGCTTTCTCCATTTCCTTGCGTTCAGCCAGGGAGAGCTCTTCGACTTCATCTAACGCCGCCGCCATCCGCGACATGGGGCGACTGGCATGAATCGCGGCCACTTGATCCACGCGGGCTTTCAGCTTTTGTCCAGGACGAAAAGTCACGACTTGGCGGGCAGTGATGGGAATGGCCTCGCCGGTCTTGGGATTACGCCCCGGACGCTCTTTTTTGGCGCGTAAGTCGAAATTGCCGAAGCCCGAGAGTTTTACCTGGTCGCCTTGATGGAGCGCTGTGCGAATCTCCTCGAAGAAAAACTCAACCAAATCCTTGGCTTCGCGCTTGTTAATACCCAATTCGCTAAACAACCGTTCAGCCAAACTTGCTTTTGTTAAGGCCATGTCCGCATTACTCCTTCTGTGTTTCTAAGATAGACGAGTGTCAAGTGTGTTTTTTACTTAGTGACAATCCAGATGCCCGATTGAATTGAGCAACGCCCTCAAGACTGCGGGAAAACTTCAATAGGATCAAGCGTCAAGCATTCAATTTCTGGTTTTTACTGATGTTTTTGGGTTGGCCTTTTCGCCCAGAACCCGGCGGCAATCTGCGCCAGATTCTTTCACCCCGCCCCGTGAACTACATCGACGATGTATGGCGCTTGTCTAGGACAACGCGCTAACTGTCTACCGCTTGCCCAGGGTCTGTCCAGCCATTCAGCAGCCAAAAAAAAGACCACCGCCAGTTGACGATGATCTTGGAGTTTTCAAGGGGACGACTCGGCAAACTATCGCAAACGACAGCCCAAACTCTGCGCCAGCGCGGTCACCACCTGGGAAACGACGGCATCCACCGCCTGATCGGTCAAATTGCCGGCGAAATCCTGCAATAACAGGGCAAATGCCAGGCTTTTCTCCCCTTCCGCCAAGCCCTTGCCGCGATAAACATCGAACAAAAAGCAATCCCGCAGTAACGGCCCCGCCGCCTCGACAATCGCTGTGCGCACCATGTCTGCGGCTAGCGATTCCGGCATCACGAGGGCTAAATCCCGACGGCTGGTGGGAAACCGCGACAGCGGCGCGTATTGCGGTAATCGCCCATCGGTAAGCGCTAATACATTGATTTCAAACAGAAAAATGGGGCTTTCAAAATCGAATTGCTTCGCGACACGGGGATGAATCGCCCCCAAATAGCCCACGATCTCGCCCCCACGCCGCAGCGCCGCCGACTGGCCCGGATGGAGTGCCGGATGGGCGTCGCGCGTAAACGCAAACTCGACCTGGGGCGGCAACAGCGCCTGCACATCGGCTTTGAGATCGTAAAAATCCATCTTGCGATCGTCGAGCGCCCATTGTTCCGCCGCCACCGTGCCCATGAGCAGCCCGCCCACGCGGCTGACCTGCTGCACCGTCGCCGCGTCGCCGCCTAAAAACACATTGCCTACTTCAAACAGGCGCAGGCGCATCTGCTGCCGCTGGCGGTTGTGGTGGGCCACTTTCAGCAGTCCCGGCCACAGGTTTTGGCGCATCACCGCCAAATCGCTGGCAATGGGATTGGCGAGGGTCAACAGGGACGCCGTCGGCGCCATGGCCCGTTGAGACAGTTCATCTACAAAACTGAATGTCACCACCTCGCTGTAGTCGCGCTGCACCAAAATCTGGCGCAGATCATCGACGCCGCGACGGCATTCTGTCGGCGACGGCGGCGCGACGCCGCTCAACCGCGACCGCGTGGGCAACTGGTCGTAACCCACAAGCCGCGCGATTTCCTCGATCAAATCCACCTCGATGACCACATCAAATCGCCAGCTCGGCGGCGTCACCGTCCAGCCGTCCGCCGTGGTTGCCACCCCCATGCCCAAGCGCGTGAGCGCCGCCGCGACCTCGTCATCCGCCACGGTCAGCCCCAGGTATTGCGCCAATCGGGTGCGCCGCAGGACAACCGGCGGACGCGTGGGCAGGCTGTCGGGGGCTTGATGATCGACAAGCGGCCCCGCTTCACCACCGCACAGGGCCAAAATCAGCCCTGTCGCCCGTTCTGCCGCCACGACGCACAGATTGAAGTCCACGCCGCGCTCAAATCGGTGAGATGCGTCCGTGTGCAGGCCGTAACGGCGGGCGCGACCGGCGATATGCAGCGGGTCGAAGTAGGCGCATTCGAGAAAAATGTCTTTGGAATCAACGCTCACGCCGCTGCCTTCGCCGCCCATGATGCCGGCCAGGCCGAGCACCTGTTGCGCGTCGGCGATCACCAGTTCGTCGGCCTTGGGCGCGATATTTTGGCCGTTGAGCAGCCGCAATGCGTCGCCATCGCGGCCAAAACGCACCGTGATTCCGCCGTGGAGCGCCGCCAAATCGTAGGCGTGCATGGGCTGACCGAGTTCGAGCATCACGAAATTGGTCACATCCACCACCGCATTGATGCTGCGAATGCCCGCGCGGCGCAGTTTTTCGGTCATCCACAAAGGCGTGGGCCGCGCCACATCGACGCCGCGCATCACGCGGGCGACGAAGCGCGGACAGGCGGCGGGCGCGTCCAATCGGACGGGGAACGTGTCGGCGACGGTAGCGGCGACAGGCGCGGCATCGGGCGGGGTGAGCGGCAGGTCGTTGAGGGCGGCGACTTCCCGCGCCACCCCCCAGAGACTCAAGCAATCGCCCCGATTGGGGGTGAATTTGATCTCGATAATCGCGTCGTCGAGGGCGAATTGGCGGCGCACATCGGCACCGACGGGCGTGTCGGGCGGCAGCGGGAGCAGGCCGTCGGACTTGTCGCTCAACCCGAGTTCTTGGGCGGAACACAGCATGCCGGCGGAGGGCACGCCCCGCAGTTCGGCGGCGTGGATCACCACGTTGTTGGGGAGCGTCGCGCCCACCAAAGCCACGGGCACGGTGAGATCGACGGCCACGTTGGGCGCTCCGCAGACGATGGTGAGCGGTTCTGCTGTGCCCACATCGACGGTGGCGACGCGGAGTTTTTCCGCGTTGGGATGGGGTTGCAGCGCGATGACCCGCCCGGCAACCACCTGGGTAAAGGGCGGGGCAGCGGTTTCCACGCCCTCGACCTCCAAACCGGCCATGGTTAATTGGTGTTGCAGGGCATCCGAATGCAGGGGCGGATTCACCCATTCCCGCAGCCAAGACTCGCTAATTTTCATATTCTCGACCTGTAATTGAGCTGGGAGGTTGAATTAGCGAAATTGCCGTAAAAAGCGAATATCGTTTTCAAAAAACAGCCGTAAATCGTCCACGCCATAACGCAGCATGGCAAAGCGCTCGACCCCTAATCCAAAGGCGTAACCGGTAACACATTCGGGGTTAATGCCGACCGCTTGAAACACGCGGGGATGCACCATTCCACAGCCCAACACTTCGAGCCAGCGACCGCCCCTGCGGCGCACGTCCACCTCGGCAGAGGGTTCGGTAAAGGGGAAATAGGACGGGCGAAAGCGCACCTCTAAATCCTCTTCAAAAAAGTCCCGCACGAAGTCCACCAAAATGCCTTTGAGATCGGCAAAGCTCACGTCGTCGTCCACGAGCAGCCCTTCGACCTGATTAAACATGGGGCTGTGGGTGGGATCGTAATCGCAGCGATACACGCGCCCGGGGGCAATCAGGCGCAGAGGCGGAGATTGCTGCTGCATGGTGCGGATTTGCACGTTCGACGTGTGGGTGCGCAACAGCATGGTGGCGTCGAAGTAAAAGGTGTCGTGCATCGCGCGGGCGGGGTGGTGCGGCGGGATATTAAGCGCCTCGAAATTAAAATAATCGTTTTCGATTTCCGGGCCTTCGGCGACGCTAAATCCACGGCGCATGAAAAAGCCTTCGATGCGATTGAGCGTGCGCGTAATGGGATGAAATGAGCCATTAAATGCGCCGCGTCCCGGCAGCGTAATGTCAATCGCTTCGGCGGCTAATTGGGCATTTAAGGCAGCGGTTTCGAGAAACGATTTGCGGTCATTAAATGCCGTTTGAATGGCGTCTTTGGCGGCGTTGATTAACTGACCTAATTGGCGGCGTTCCTCGGGGGGCAATTGGCCCAAGGCCTTCATGTTTTCCGTGATGAGGCCCTTTTTGCCGAGCCACTGGAGGCGCAGCTGTTCGAGTTCGCTCGCATCGGCAGACTGCGCCAATTGGGTAGCTTGGGCGATCCACGCGGCGACTTGGGATTCATTCATAAAAACAGCCTCGTAGGTTGAGCCAAAAAAAAGGCCAAACCGCAACGGTTTGGCCTGTCTGGGAGACTGGCAAGGGCGAAAAAGTTACGCGGCTTTGCGGGCGAGGGCGGCCTTCGCTTGGGCGGCGAGTTGGCCAAAGCCCACTTTGTCGAAGACGGCGATGTCGGCGAGCACCTTGCGATCCACGGTGATGCCCGCTTTTTTCAAGCCATCCATAAAGCGGCTGTAGGACAAATCAAAGTCGCGGGCCGCCGCGTTGATTCGCACGATCCACAGGGCGCGGAAGGTGCGCTTCTTCTGCTTGCGGTCGCGGTACGCGTATTGGCCGGCTTTGGTAACGCTCTGATTCGCAATGCGAAATACCCGCGAACGCGCGCCGTAATGGCCTTTTGCACGTTTGAGGACTTTTTTGTGAGCAGCGCGGGCGATAACACCCCGTTTAACGCGAGCCATCGGTCACCTCCTACGCGTAGGGCATCATCTGGACGACCAGATGATGATCCGACTTGTGGATGAGGGCGGAGGAACGCAGTTGGCGTTTCCGCTTGCTCGACTTCTTGGTGAGGATGTGGCGGTGGTGGGACTGGGCGCGTTTGAATTCGCCCGAGCCGGTGCGCTTAAACCGCTTCGCCGCACTGCGGTTGGTTTTCAATTTAGGCATGGAGAAGATTCCGTGAAGTTAGGGCAATTTGCGGTGGACTTGCGTCACTTTTTCTTGCCGGGAGCAACGACCATCACCATTTGGCGACCTTCCATTTTCGGCTGCTGCTCGACGTTGCCGTATTCGGCTAAATCCTCTTCGAGTCGCTTCAGCAGCGTCATGCCGAGCTCCTGGTGGGCCATTTCCCGACCGCGAAATCGCAAGGTAATTTTGGCTTTGTCGCCTTCTTCTAAAAACCGAATCAAGTTCCGCAACTTGACTTGGTAATCCGCATCGTCCGTTCCCGGACGAAACTTGACTTCTTTCACTTGGATTTGCTTTTGCTTTTTCTTGGCTTCGTGCTGCTTTTTGCTCAGCTCGTAGCGGAATTTGCCGTAATCCATGATGCGGCAGACCGGCGGCTTCGCCGTGGGCGACACCTCGACCAGATCGAGGCTGGCCTCTTCGGCAATCTGCAACGCACGGAAAATGGGCACGATGCCAACCTGTTCGCCATCGGCATTGATGAGGCGCACTTCGCGAGCCGTGATTTGCTCGTTGAGCCGAGTGTCTTGTTGCTGGGTAGCGATGGTGTAGCTCTCCTAACACCTTAAAAAACACAAAAGGCGCAGTTGCGCCTCATGGATGTAATTGGTAGGCGCGATCGGACTCGAACCAACGACCCCCACCATGTCAAGGTGGTGCT
>DAIUCA010000094.1:6499-9457 GCA_036846405.1 Candidatus Competibacteraceae bacterium | reverse complement strand
GCGCCGCCGCGCGGTCATCGCCACCCTGGACGCCGCCCAGGGGCTAACCCGCACCTGGGGCGACCACAACCGCGTCCAGTTCCGCCATCCCTTGAGTTACGCCGTGCCCCTGCTGGGCTATTTGACGGATTTGGCTCCGGTGTCCCTGCCGGGCGACATCGCCATGCTGCGGGTGCAAACCCCCCGCTTTGGCGCGACTCAACGCCTGGTGGTCGCGCCCGGCCACGAGGATCAGGGCCGGTTTCACATGCCCGGCGGCCAAAGTGGTCATCCTCTGTCGCCTTTCTATCGGGCGGGCCACGCCGCCTGGGTCCAGGGGGAACCGTTGCCCCTGGTGCCCGGGCCGCCCCAACACGAACTGGTGTTGATTCGTGAATAGCGCGTTGCCCGCCGACGACCGGGACCGTGTCCCCGACGCCGTCGATCCCCCGCCCGCCGACTATGTCTTGGGCTGTCCGGTGTGGCAGCTCGCCCCCTGGCGGGGCACCGTGTATCCGGCCACCGCCAAGCCCGCCGACTTTTTGGCCCATTACGCCCAGCGGTTTAACGGCGTCGAAGGCAACCACACCTTCTACGGCCTGCCCGCCGCCACCACCGTGGCCCGTTGGTGCGCGCAAACCCCGGCGGATTTCGCCTTTTGTTGCAAATTGCCCCAAGCCATTACCCACCGACAGCAGCTCCACCACGCGGACGAGGACACCCAGGCGTTTTTCACCCGCCTCGCCCCCCTGGAAACGCGGCTCCAGGTGTTCATCCAGCTGCCCCACTATTTTGGGCCAGGGGCCTTGCCCACCCTGCTGCACTATCTGGACGGGCTGCCGACGGCGTGGCCGCGCCACGTGGAGGTGCGTCACCCGGCGTTTTTTGCCAAGGGCGACGCCGAACGCCAGCTCAATCGCGCCCTGATGGATCGCCAGGTCAACCGCGTGATGATGGATAGCCGTCCCCTGTTCAGCGCCACAGCCCGCGAGGCGGCGGTGCAGCCCGCCCAACACAAAAAGCCGCGCCTGCCGGTGCATCCCCTGGCCACGGGCCGACAGCCGATGATTCGCTTCATTGGCCACCCCGACATCGCCGCCAACACGGCGTTTTTCGCCGATTGGGTGCCGAAGCTGCGCCAATGGCGGGGAGAACAACGCCGACCCCTGGTGTTCGTGCACACCCCCGATAACCACCAAGCCCCTGCCCTGGCGGCCCATTGCCGCCGCCAACTGGCCCCGGAGTAACCCCATGACGATGAATCCGCTGCCCGACGCCGCTTTATCGTCGTCCGTCCCCGAGGCGGGTCGGCAACAGGCGCTACAAACCGCCGCCCTCGTGGGCATCGTCGTGAACGGCCTGTTGGCGGTGGTGAAAATCGTCTTGGGCTGGCAAGCCAACAGCCTCGCGGTGATCGCCGACGGGGTGGATACCGCCACCGACGTGGTGAGTGCGCTCATTGCCCTGTGGGCCAGCCGCGTCATGGGACGGCCCGCCAATCCCCACTATCCCTTCGGCTATGGCCGCGCCGAGACCGTCGCCACCAAAACCATTTCCTTCATCATTTTTTACGCGGGCTTTCAAATCATCGTGGAAACCCTCACCCGCCTGGGCAGCCACGACACCGCGCCACTGCCTACGCCCCTGGCCTTTTGGGCCGTGGGCCTGTCGCTGGCCGTGAAAACTGCCTTGGCGGTGTATCTCTGGCGGGTGAGCCAGCGCCATCACAGCGAGTTGGTGCGGGCGAACGCCCTCAACACCCAAAGCGACATCGGCCTTTCTTTGGGGGTGCTGGTGAGCGTGGTGACCACCCAATGGCTGCAAGCGCCCCTGGTGGATCTGCTGTTCGCGTTGCTGCTGGGCGGGTGGATCATGAAAAGCGCTGTGGAGATTTACTGGAGTTCCAGCAGCGAGCTGATGGACGGCAATGCCGACACGGCGCTCTACGGGGACATCATTCGGGCGGTGGATACGGTGGTGGGCGCCCACAACCCCCACCATGTGCGCCTGCGCAAGCTCGCGAATCTCTATTCCATCGATCTCCACGTGGAGGTGGACGGCCATCTTTCGGTGAACGATGGCCACGCCATCTGCGAGCAGGTGGAAGCGGCGATTCGCGCCCAGGTGCACCACGTGTACGACGTGAATATCCACCTGGAACCCCTGGGCAACGAGGAGCGGGAAACCTTTGGGGTCTGTCGAGACACGCTGCCCCCCGATTAATCCCCAGAAACCGGGTTAATGGGCGGTGGGAACCGCGTCCGGCGGGGCCAGGGGATAGAGGACCAGGATGAGCGCGGTCACCACCAGGCGGCCCTCGGCGACAGCCACGTCCCATTGGGCGTCGAGTCCCCGCCACTGGGTGTCCTGGCCCACGGTGCGGTCGTCGCGGGCCTGGCTGTAGAGCCGCCAGTGGTGGGAATCGGTGTGTTGTTGCCACAGCAGGCGGGTGGGCGTGTAGCGATAGCGGTTGACGCGGCTAAACGTCGTCTCCCACCAGGCGCCAAACTCGGCCAACGACAGCCGCGTGGCCGTAGGGGCGTCGGGGAATTGCACTTGAATCTGCGCGTCGGGGGCGAACACCGCCAACAACGCCGCCACATCTTGGACATTCGCCCCATGGGCCCAGCCCTCCACAAACTCGCGAAACGCCTGTTGCTGCCGCGCCGACGCGGTGTGAATGGGCACCGCCGTGGGCGCGAGGGCCTGGAGCTGCGCGACCGCCTCCAAATCGCCGGCGGCGGCGGCCTGTTCCCACCAGTACATGGCCTCGCCCACCTCATTGGCCGCCAGGGCGTCGGCGGCCAGGCGCAGTTGGGCGGCCACGACCCCCGCTTCCGCCGCCAGTACCCGATATTGGGTGGCCAAGTCGTCCTGGGCGGGAATACCAAAGCCCCCTTCGTAGGCCAGAGCGGTTTCGTACAAACAGGCGGGATCGCCCTGATCCGCGCCCCGACGATACCAGTGGAACGCCTTAGC
>DAIUCA010000094.1:0-6489 GCA_036846405.1 Candidatus Competibacteraceae bacterium | reverse complement strand
GGGATCGGCGGCGACGCCTTCGCCCCGCCGATAAAACGTGGCCACATTGAGCATGGCTTGGGCGTTGCCCTGGTGGGCGAGGGCCAGCCATTGGGCGAAGGACTCGGCGTAATCGCCCATTTGATAGGCGGTGTAGGCGCTGAGCGTGGCGCTCATTTCTTGACGAATTTGGTCTTGGTTGGCGTCGGCGGGCAGGGCGACGGCCAGCCCGCCGACGAGCATCAAAAGGCGGTAGAACATGACAAAAACCCCAAAGCAATCCGTGGGTTCCTATGCCACCGATGGGGCGACGGCACAAGGCGGTACCACGCCGGCGGCGCGACGCGACAACCGGCGGGGCGAGACAGACTTCGCTCGACGGAAAAAATGAAAAGGTAGAGCTAATAACGGGAAAACCCACATCGTCGCTTCGCGCATCCGCGCCGCGTTTGTCGTCGCCCAATGTCGCACCACAATCAGGCGATTTGCACAAAAATAGTGCAATCTGCGGCGCGTCGCCGCCGAATCGACGGCCACGGGGGCAGGGTTATCAACGGCATCGGTTTTGCTGTGGAGCGACTGTCCGCAACCGACGCCAACGACGGCGTCGCTGCTCCTCACCGCGCTACGATGCGCACCTTGAACAATGGCGTTGGCGATTCCTTACTGGATCGCCAACGCTTTTTTTTGGCCGAAATTTTCGAGAACTTCCCATGAAACCGTCAGTCGTCATTGTGGGTAATGGCATGGTTGGCCATTACTTTTTGCAGTCGCTTTTGGAAAAAGCCCCCGATTCCTTCGATATTCACATTTTCGGGAAAGAACCCCGGCCCGCCTATGATCGGGTGCACCTCTCGGAATACTTCGCCGGCGCCACCGCCGATCAGCTTTCCTTGGTAGATGGGGACTTTTACGCCCGTCACGGCGTCGCCGCCTACTTTGACGACCCGGTGGAAGCCATCGACACCCACCGCAAAATCGTGACTTCCCAGCAGGGGCAGCGGCTGTCCTACGATTTTCTGATTTTGGCCACCGGTTCTTACGCCTTTGTGCCGCCGATTCCCGGTAAGGAACGGGGCCTGGTGTATCGCACCCTCGAGGATTTGGACGCTATTCAGGCCGCCGCCGCAAACAGTCGCACCGGCGCGGTGATCGGCGGTGGCCTGTTGGGGCTGGAATGCGCCAATGCCCTGTGCAACCTGCGCCTCGAAACCCATGTGGTGGAAATGGCGGATCGCTTGATGGCGGTACAGCTCGACGCCCTGGGCGGCCAATTCCTCCAACGGGAAGTGGAACGCCTAGGCGTGGTCGTCCATACCGGTAAGCAAACCGTCGCGATTACTGCTGATCCCGCCCATCCCACCGCCTCCTTACTGCAATTCCAGGATGGGAGTTTCTTGTCGGTAGATATGGTGGTGTTTTCCGCCGGGATTCGGCCCTACGACCAGTTGGCGCGCAGCGCGGCGCTGGCCGTGGGCGCGCGGGGCGGCATCGCCATCAACGATGTCTGCCAGACCAGCGATCCCTGCATCTACGCCATCGGCGAATGTGCCGCCTGGCAGGATAAGACCTTTGGCCTAGTCGGACCGGGCTACCAAATGGCGAAAATCGCCGCCAACCACCTGTTGGGTAAGGAAACCTCGGTGTTTCAAGGCGCCGACATGAGCACCCAACTCAAATTACTCGGGGTGCAGGTGGCGAGCATCGGCGATGCGCAAGGAATGACCCCCAACTGCCGCACGGTGAGCTATGCGGACCAGCCCAAGGGAATCTACAAAAAGTTGGTGGTAGATCAGGACGGTAAGCAACTCCTCGGTGCCGTGCTCGTGGGCGATTCGTCGGACTACAACGGCTTACTCCAGTACCACCTCAACCGCATTCCCTTACCGGAGGCGCCCGAAGCGTTGATTTTGCCCAGTGCCGAGGAAAAACCCGCCTTGGGCATGGACGCCTTACCGGCCACGGCGGGCATCTGTTCCTGTCACAATGTGACCAAAGGGGCCCTGTGCGCCGCCATCGACGACGGCGCCCGTACCGTCGGGGAATTGAAGAAAACCACCCTGGCCGGCACCGGCTGCGGCGGCTGTGTGCCCCTGGTGAAGCAGCTTCTCAATTTTGAGTTGAAAAAACGCGGTATCGAGGTCAACGAGCATCTGTGCGAGCATTTTCCTTACTCGCGCCAACAGCTTTATCATCTGGTGCGCATCGGCCAGCTCAAGACCTTCGATGCCGTCATCGGTAAGCACGGTAAGGGATTGGGCTGCGACATCTGCAAACCCGCCGTGACTTCCATTTTGGCTGCCTGTTGGAACGATTACGTGCTCAAACCCCAACATGCGCCGCTTCAAGACACCAATGACCGTTTTCTGGCCAATATCCAGAAAAACGGCACCTATTCCGTGGTGCCGCGCATTCCCGGCGGGGAAATCACCCCCAAACAGCTCCTCGCCATCGCCCAAGTCGCCGATAAATACCAGCTGTACACCAAGATTACCGGCGGTCAGCGCATCGACCTATTCGGGGCGCAATTACACGAATTACCGCTCATTTGGGGCGAACTCATCGCTGCCGGTCTGGAAAGCGGTCACGCCTACGCCAAGGCCTTACGCACCGTGAAATCCTGCGTCGGTTCCACCTGGTGTCGTTATGGGGTGCAGGACAGCGTCGCCATGGCCCTTTTCCTGGAACATCGCTACAAGGGGCTGCGGGCCCCCCACAAGTTGAAAATGGCGGTGTCCGGCTGTGCGCGGGAATGCGCCGAGGCCCAAAGTAAGGATGTGGGCGTGATTGCGACGGAAAAGGGCTGGAATCTGTACGTGTGCGGCAACGGCGGCCAACGGCCCCGCCACGCGGACCTTTTCGCCGCCGACCTGGATGACGCCACCCTCGTGCGGTACATCGACCGCTTCTTCATGTTTTACATCCAGACCGCCGACCGCCTGCAACGCACCGCCCCCTGGCTGGAAAATCTGGAAGGCGGCCTTGAGTACCTCAAACAGGTGATTTGCCAGGACAGCCTGGGCATCGGCGCCGAACTCGACGCCCAAATGGCCGCCGTCGTCGACACCTATCAATGCGAATGGCGCACGACCCTGGCCGACCCGGTGGCCCTCAAGCAATTTCGCCACTTCGTCAACAGCGACGCGCCCGATCCTCAGGTGGTGTTTGTCCAGGAGCGGGGCCAGATTCGCCCGGCGCCGGTGGCGTCCCGCCAGTCGGAGGTGGCCCCATGAACGGCGTCGCTCTCGACCCCCGCGCCCCCCAATCCGCCCCGTCCTGGCTGCGGGTCTGCGCCACCGACGACCTGCTGCCCTTTCTGGGCGTGGGCGTCCAGCTCGGCGAGGCACAAGTCGCCCTGTTTTTCGTGCCCTGTGGCGCGAATGAAGCCGACGGCGATCGGCCCCAATACTTCGCCGTGGGCAATTACGACCCCTTCGGCCAGGCCCATGTGATCTCTCGCGGCATCGTGGGCGACCTTCAAGGGCAGTTGGTGGTGGCGTCACCCCTCTACAAGCAGCATTTTTCCCTGGTGACCGGCCAATGTTTGGAGGATGCCACCGTGAACTTGCCCACCTATGCCGTGCGCGTCGTCGAGCACGGCGTCGAAATCCTCGCCCCGGGGACGGCCCCATGACCGTCGCCGCCACCTCGCCCACGGTGACCCCGGCGGTTCCTATCACCATCGTCGGCAACGGCATGGTGGCCGTGCGTCTCATCGAAGAGCTGCGGTCGCTCCACGGGCGATCTTTGGCGATTCGCGTGTTCGGCGCCGAGGCCCAGCCGGGCTACAACCGGGTGCTGTTGTCGCCGCTCTTGGCAGGCGACCTCGTCCGCCAGGATCTGATTACCCACGATTTCCCTTGGTACGCCGCCCAAAACGTGGATCTGCGGGTGGGCTGTCCCATCGAGACCATCGACCGCGTGAACCGCCGCCTGGTGGATCGCCAGGGCCAGGCCCACGCCTACGACACCCTGGTGCTGGCCACTGGCTCACAGCCCGCCTGGCTCGCCGTGCCCGGCGCGAACCTCTCGGGGGTTCATGCCCTGCGCCACCTGGGGGATGTGGCTCAACTCCACCAAGCCCGCGCCGTTGGCGGCCAACGGGCGGTGGTCATCGGCGGCGGCCTGCTGGGCCTGGAAGCCGCTTGCGGTCTGACCCAACAGGGCTGGCAGACCACCGTGGTGCACGTAGGCCCGCGGCTGTTGGATCGCCAACTCGACCCAGGGGCGGCGGCGCTGCTTCAGGGAGAAATCGAAGGCCGCGGGGTGCGCTGCTGTCTCGCCGCCCAGACCCGTTGCCTTCACGGAGACCAGGGCCGGGTCACCGCCGTGGAACTCGCCGATGGCCGCCAGCTGCCGGCAGACGTGGTGGTGATCGCCATCGGCATCCGGCCCGAGATCGGGCTGGCCCAAGCCGCCGGGTTGGACTGTGGCCGAGGCATTCGCGTGGACGACGCCCTGCGCAGCAGCGATCCGCAGATTTTCGCGTTGGGCGAATGCGCCGAGCATCGCGGCATGACCTACGGCCTGTTGGAACCCCTGTGGGAACAGGCTCGGGTGGCCGCCAAAACCCTCACCGGCCAATCGGCCCGTTACAGCGGCAGCGTGCCGAGCGCCAAGTTGAAGGTGAGCGGTGTGCACCTGTTTTCCGTGGGGGTCATTGGCGGGGAAACCGCCGCCGACGCCGAACTCGTGCTCCAAGACCCAAGCGTGGGGCTGTACCGCAAATTGGTGGTGCGGCACGACCGCCTGGTGGGCGCGGTGCTGTACGGCGAGGTGGCCGACGGCCCCTGGTTCGCCCAGCTCATCCGCGATGGCGTGCCCATCACCGCCTGGCGCGACCGCCTGATCTTCGGCATGCACGCCTGTGCGGGACGGGCCGCATGAACGCGCCCACCCCTGTCGGGCTGCCGACCGCCGGCAAATTCACGTTGCCCCCCCGACCCTCCACCCGCCCAACGGCGGTGCGCACCACCTGTCCCTACTGCGGCGTGGGCTGTGGCGTCCTGGTGGAACCGCCGCCGACCGCCGACCGCGCCCCCGCCACCGTGCGGGTGAAGGGCGACCCCCAGCATCCGGCGAATTTCGGGCGGCTGTGCGTCAAGGGCACCGCCTTGGGCGAAACCGTGGCGTTGGGCCATCGGCTGTTGCACCCGGAGCGGCGCACCGCTGCGGACGCGCCCTGGGAATCCGTGTCGTGGGACACCGCCCTTGGCGAGGTACACGCCCGCTTGGCGGCGGTGCTGCGGGAACATGGCCCCCAGGCGGTGGCGTTTTATGTGTCGGGGCAGCTGCTCACCGAGGATTACTATGTGGCCAACAAGCTGATGAAAGGCGGCTTGGGCACGGCGAACATCGACACCAACTCCCGGCTGTGCATGGCGTCGAGCGTGGCCGGCCACAAACGGGCCTTTGGCAGCGACACGGTGCCGGGGCGCTACACCGACTGGGAACAGGCGGATTTGGTGGTGCTCGTGGGGACAAACCTGGCCTGGTGTCATCCGGTGCTCTATCAGCGCCTCGCCGCCGCCAAAAAGCAGCGGCCCGCCCTCCAGGTGATCCTCATCGACCCCCGCAAAACCGCCACCGCCGACCTGGCCGATGTCCATTTGCCCCTGCGGTCCCAAACGGACGTGGTGCTGTTTAACGGGCTGTTGGCCCATCTCCACCGGGAAGGTCAAGGGAACGCCCCGTGGCTCACAGCCCACACCGAGGGGTTTGAGGCCGCTTTAGCCGCCGCCGGCACCGCCACCGTGGCGGAAATCGCGGCGATCTGTGGCCTAGAACCCGCCGCCGTGGCCGCGTTTTACCAAGCGTTTGCCGCCACCGAACGGGTGGTGACCGTCTATTCCCAGGGGGTGAACCAGTCGGATCAGGGCAGCGACAAGGTGAATGCCATGGTGAACTGTCACCTGCTGACCGGTCGCATCGGGCGCGTGGGCATGGGGCCGTTTTCCATCACCGGTCAGCCCAACGCCATGGGCGGGCGGGAAGTGGGCGGTCTGGCCAACCAACTCGCCGCCCACATGGACTTTGCCCCCGCCGACCGGGACCGGGTGGCCCGCTTCTGGGGGATGCCCACGGTGGCGGAGCGGCCTGGCCTCAAGGCGGTGGAGCTGTTTCAGGCCATCGACCGAGGCGAGGTGCGCTTTGTGTGGATCATGGGCACCAATCCGGTGGCGAGTCTGCCCGAGGCCGACGCAGAAAAGCGGGCCTTGGCCCATTGATCGGTGCCAAGCCGATGCAGCGGCGCGGTCTCTGGTGAAGCGCCGCTGTAGCGGGAGATCAGTTGTAAGGAACTGATGGGCACATGCAGCTTGTCGCCACCGGCGTATTCCAGCGTCAGAAACTCGGTTTCGATGTCGCCGGTTGTCAGTGTCGATAAGCCGATAAACCGGCCCACGCCATAATCCTCATGCACCACCGCCGTGCCCGGCGTTAGATCATTCAGGTCATTCAGAATAGTTTCGGGATCACGCACCCGGCGTTGCCGCCGGCGGCGATGCCGTG
>DAIUCA010000093.1:7416-9474 GCA_036846405.1 Candidatus Competibacteraceae bacterium | reverse complement strand
CACCACGGGTTCGTCGGCCACGCGGCTGTCGCGGATGGCCAGGGTGTGGAGCGCAGCCACCCCCGGTTGGGCTGCCAACAGGGCCGGCAGCCGCGGATCCAGGGGCGGTTTGGCGTCGTTGCCGTCTTCCGCAGCGGGCACCGCGTACAAATCGGCGTTCAACAGGTCGGTGATCCACAGATCCACGCCCCCGCGAAAGCTGCTCACCATCACGGCGACGCCCACGCTGGTGGCTAACGCCAGGGCGAGGGCCGCGCTGGCCACGGCGGTGCGGGTGCTGTGGCGGTGTAAATCGCGCATCGCCCCCCGCCAACCCACGCCGCCCACCCGCGAAGCGACGGCGGTCAGGCCGTACAACAGCACCGGCACCAGGAGCGCCGCGCCCACCAGGGCGACGAACAGACCCACAAACGCGCCGACCAGGTCGGTGGTGATGTCGGTGACGAGTTGGCCGCCAACTAAAAGCGTCCCTCCCATCAGGGCCAGGGCCGGAAGATAGCGCCGCAGGCCCTGTTCCAGGTCGTGGTTGCGCAGCACCGCCACCAAATCCGTGCGCGCGGCCTCCCTCGCCGGCGCGATGGCCGCGAGGACGGCGGTGGCGGTGCCCAGGGCGACGAGGGCGACCGCGGTCAGCGGCGTGAGCACCACGGCGGTGGCGGTTTGGGCGAAATACAGGTCGTTGAGCGTCTGGCTCACCAGACCCAGCAGCAGCGTTGCCAGGCCATAACCCAGCAGCAGGCCCACGACGCTGCCAAGCAATCCCATGACGGCGGCTTCAGCCAGCACCAGGGCGAAGAGTTCGCCACGGCTCAGGCCCAGGGTGCGCAGTTGGCCAAACAGTCGGCGGCGCTGCACCACGGCCACGGCGAGGGCGTTGTAGATCAAAAAGCCGCCCACCAGCAGGGTCACCGCGCTCATGGCCCGCAGATTGAGGCGAAATGCGGCGCTCATCTGCAATTGGGCCTGTTCGCGGGCGACGGCGGCCTCTAGCAACAGGTCGGGCGGCAGCCGTTTCGCCAGGGCAGCGGCTTCTTCGGCGGTCAAAATGAGGTCGATGTGGCTCAAGTGGTTGTGCCGCGACAACAGCCGTTGCGCGGCGGCCACATCCATCAGCAATAACCCCTCGTAACGGGGGTCTTGCAGCTGGCCGGCCGGCTGGATGACGTGGGTTTTTGCGGTCGCGCTCGGGCCGTGGGTGACCGTGAAGGGGAGATCAGCGGGCCAATTGGGAGGCAACAGCGCCCCTGTCGGGTGGGTGAGCAGGGTCAACAGGTCGAGTTGGGTCACGGCCAGGTCGGCGGTGCCTCGGCGAAAGTCGGTTTCCGCCAACCAATCCACGCCGAGCACCTGGATGGGCTGGCCGTCCGCACGGGTCACGGTGCCGGTCACCACGGGATTGCTGGGGCGCACGCCCCCATCGACCCGCAATTGGCGATACACCGCCACCGGCACCCCCGTCGGGTGGCTGCTGTAGAGGCGATGGGTGGTGCGGCCCACCGTGCGGTCGATGGCGAGGGCAAAGCTCCCTTGGGCTGCTTGGTTCGCTAACTCCACCGCCAACACCACCGCTACGCCCAGGGCGATCCCTAAACCCGCCAATAGGGACTGGCTGGGATGCCGACGGAGCTGACGGCCCACCAGGGTCCACCACCAAAAACCGTGTTTCATGAAAATCTCTGCAAAATCAATGGGAAGACTGCTTCCGTCCTCAACCGGTGAGCAGGGTTTCGTAGGCGGTGCGCAGCAACTGCATTTCGGCATCGGGTCGGCGGCGGATGTCGAGGAGGGTGACGAGGCGGCCCTCCACTGCCTCGGCGACAGGGTGAGGTGCATCCATGGCGGTCAAACGCGCCAACAACACCGGCTGAATGGCCTCGTCTAGGGCCAGCCACGCGCGGAATTCGCTTTCGATCATCAGGTCCTCTGCCGCAGCGAGGTGGAGATGTTGGCGCAGTTGGGTCAGCGCCGCGCCGGGATGGGCCACCACAGACTGTTGGGGGTCTGGCGCCAGGGTGGCGGCGGCGGTAATGGGGTGAGGCCAACCAAACCCGCCGTCGG
>DAIUCA010000093.1:0-7406 GCA_036846405.1 Candidatus Competibacteraceae bacterium | reverse complement strand
GGCGCCTCGATCCCGATCATCCCGGCGAGGAGCGGCCAGCCGCCGCCCATCGCGAAAAGGAGCGTCGCGGGCACCACGGCGGCGATGAAAAGCGCGACGACACCGCGCGCGGCCATCCGCTGCGCGAGCCAGCCGGTCGCAAAGGCCATCGCGACAAAGCCCCAGAGGAACCCCGCCGTCGGGCCGCCGTAAAAAGGTCACGCGGGCGCTGGTGCGCTGGACGTGACAGACCAAAAAAATCGTATCGCTCATTCGCTGACCTGGGGTGAGTGTGCCGAAACCACCCGCGCCGCCCGTTTACGCCCAGGCGACGAGCTGGCCGTGGTGCAAATGCAAGCGGCGATCCGCTTGGCGAGCGATGGCGTCGCTGTGGGTCACGAGGAGCAGCGCGGTGGCCTGCTGGCGGCACAGATTGGTGAGCAATTTCAAGACGTTATCGCCATTCGCCTCGTCGAGGCTGCCGGTGGGTTCGTCGGCGAGGAGCAGTTTTGGGCGATGAACAAGCGCGCGGGCAATGGCGAGGCGCTGTTGTTCGCCGCCCGACAATTGTTCGGGAAACGCCTGGCGCCGATGGGTCAGCCCAATCGCATCCAAGAGGGCGTCCATGTGGTCGTCGTCGCACAAGCCGTTGAGTTGTAAGGGTAATTGGAGATTTTCCTGCGCCGTCAAACTGGGAATGAGATTAAAAAACTGGAAGACGACGCCCAAATGGCGGCGACGCCAGGCGGTGCGCGCCCGCTCGGTCATGGCGGTCAACGTTTGATCGGCAAAGCGAATGTCGCCCTCATCCGGCGCATCCAGACCGGCAATCAGGTGGAGCAGCGTGCTTTTGCCACAGCCCGACGTCCCGGTGAGCGCCACGGTTTCGCCGGCTGCCACGGTGAAATTCACCCCGCGATACAAGGCCCGCCGACCGCTGGTGTCTTGGTAATATTTTCCTAAATCAATGACTTGCAACATGAAGAACGCCGTCTGTTAAAAACGCGCTTCAGCAGACCGATTCATCTGCGGTTCAACTCCCCGTCGAAACACATTTATTTTGGTTCATCGACTAATGTTGTCTAAAAACAACGGAGTTTCCAGCGAACCCAGAGTGTAATCCCCGATATTTTAAGCCAATACTGGGCTATACTTTGACGGATAGTGTTGTATGAAAACCACAATTTAATGACGAGGTGAGACGATGAAATTACTGATTTGGCTGGGGGCATTCTGGTTGGGCACAGCCGCTGCGGTCGATGCGCCGCCCAATGGCGACCTCATTCCGCCGTTGCCGACGGCGCCCGCTGCCGCAGCGCCCGCGACGCCGGTCGTGGATCCGTCGGCGACGGCGGAGACGGTGGCCGATGGGCCGTCCACGGCGACCGATCCCAATGCGGCGCCATTTACGCCGTCGCCCACGGCGGAACTGTCGCCCGAGGAACTGGCAGCCCAAGAAGCGGCGGCGGCTAAAGCAAAGCGCGCAGCGGAGCTGGCGGCGTTGCGCTCGACGCTCTCGGGGGATGCGCTTGTGCTGTTCGATGGGCTACACGCGGAAAAGCTGGCGCCGGTGTGCGGCGTGACGCCGCGTCACCAAGCCCTGTTGCAGGCGCTGTACGAAAAGAGCGGCTATCAGCGGCGGTGGACCTCGGCGGCGCTACGCCAACAGCTCGTGGACGCCATCCAGGCGAGCGTTGACGAGGGGATGAAGCCGGCGCGCTACCACCTGGCGGCGATTTCGGGGGAATTGCGCTGTGACGCGATCGCCCAAGACCTGCTGTTGAGCGATGCGCTCACGCGCTACGCCTACGAGCGAACCCATGGCCAACTCAATCCACGGCAGTTTTACCGAGATTGGTCGCCGGAACCCAAGCGGGTTGATTTGGCGCAAATTCTCCACGACGGCTTGGAAAAGGCGCAATTGGCGGCGGCGCTACGGCAAACCGCACCGCAATTTGCCCTGTATTGGTCGCTGCGAGACGAATACATCCGCCTGCGTCGCGGTGAGGACGACTCCAGTGGGCCGATGATTCAAGCGGGCCCGATACTCAAGCGGGGCAGCCAAGGAGAACGGGTGTTGCAACTGCGCCAGCGGCTGAAGGCCACGGGCGATCTATCGCCGATCAACGAGTCTGCCGAGGCGCCCGCCGTGCAACAGGTCGAAGCGGGCGCTGGCGGTTTGATCGCGGTCGCCCAGGCGGCGACGCCGACGACGGCGGACAATCCCCTGTTCGACGAGGTGCTAGAGGCGGCGGTGAAGCGGTTTCAGGCAAGGCATCGGATTGCTGCCGACGGCGTGGTGGGCAATCAAACGCTGCAGCTGCTCAACAAGCGCACGAAGGTAAACCTGGAACTCATTGCCCTAAACCTAGAACGGATGCGGTGGCTGCCTTACGACCTGGGCGCGCGCCATATTTTTGTGAATATCCCCAGCTACGAAATGCAGGTGGTGGAAGACGACAAGGTGGTGTTGGCTTCAAAGGTCATTGTGGGCAAAACCGGGGCGGAAAAAACGCCGACTTTTTCCAGCAAAATGAATTATTTGGTACTCAACCCGGCCTGGTATGTGCCGCCGTCGATCAAACGAAAAATGTCGCCGGCATCCGCTCAACGCCGAGGCATCAGCGTCAGGGGTAGTACATTCCGCCAGCCGCCGGGACCGAATAATCCCCTGGGGCGCGTGAAATTCATGTTTCCCAATCCCCACAGCGTCTACCTCCACGACACCCCTACGAAGGGGTTGTTTAACCATGCGGAACGGCATTTGAGCGCGGGCTGTGTGCGGGTGGCGAAACCCTACGAACTCGCTGAATACCTGTTGGGGCGTCAGGGGTGGAGCCGCGACAAAATCGTGAAGGTGTCCACGGCGGGCCGCAGCGAACGGCGGGTAAATTTAGATGAGCATCTACCGGTGCACCTGGTGTATTTGACCCTCTGGATGGATCACGACGGGGTGTTGCAGTCTCGACGCGACATCTATGGGCACGACAAAAAGCAGTTGGATGCCCTCAAAAATCTGTAATCGTGCGGCGCCGACTCATCCTATTTCGGTGGGTCGGTTGCCGACGCAGCGGCCGGAACGGGTAACGCCTTCGCGTGTTGCGACCAGGGAGGGTTGGGCGGGGCGGCATGCTGCGCCAGGGGGAGCGTGAAGAAAAACACGGCGCCACCGTCCCTGTGGTTGTACGCCCCGAGCTGGCCCTGATGGGCCTCGATAATCGAGCGGCTAATGGGCAATCCCAAGCCCATGCCGTCGCCTTTGGTGGTGAAAAACGGCTCGAGTAGCGCCTCGAGACCACCGGCGGGCAAACCTGTCCCGTGATCGCGGACGCTCACCCGCGCCCGATGGCCTTCGGCCTCAATGACAATTTCGATGGTTCCCTGGGGTTGCCCAGCTTCCACCATGGCTTCGGTGGCGTTGCGCAGGAAGTTCAACATCACCTGTTGCACCTGAATGGGGTCCACGCGCACGGCGAGGGGGGTGGGCGAATAGGTGATTTTTACCGAAAACCGCTCGCCGCCCGTGAGAAACAAATTGACGGATTCTTTCGCGAGGGCGTTGAGATTGCGCCGCTCAAAGCCGCCATCGCCCCGACGTACAAAACCCCGCAGCCGCGAGATGACCGCGCCCGCCCGTTGGGCCTGGACGCTGATTTTGTCGAGCACATCGAGAAATTCGTCGGGCTGCAATTGGCCGCTCGCAATCAAGCGGCGACAGGCTTGGGCGTAGGTGTTGATGGCTGTGAGGGGTTGGCTGGTTTCGTGGGCGATACCAGAAGCCATTTCCCCCATGGTGTGGACGCGGGTCATGTGGGCCAAGCGTTCCCGATGGGCGGCGGCCTCAGTTTCGGCCTTGATTTGGGCGGTGCGGTCTTCCATGAGACTCACCACCATGGCCGGCGCGCCGGCGCTGTCGTGTACGAGACCTGCGCGCAACATGGCATGCACCACGGCGCCATTGCGGTGGCGATACCGCTTGTGCTGCTGGTACGCCTTGATTTCCCCGTTGACCAAACGAGCAAACAGGGCCGCGCTGTCGGCGCGGTCGGTCTCGTCGGTGACCTGGTTGAAATGCAGCCGCCGCATTTCTGATTCGCTGTAGCCAAGGGCCGTGCAAAACGCGTGGTTCACCCGCTGCCAATAGCCCTTCAAATCCACCACGGCCATACCCAAGGGTGCGTATTGAAAGGTGAGATGCCATTCCTCTTCGCGCTGGCGGAGCTGTTCTTCGAGCCGACGGCGTTCGGTCACATCTTCGCCAGAACTCAACGAGCCGATGACCTCGCCCTGTTCATTGCGAAGAACCGCGCTGCGCCAGGCCATGAGCCGCGGCTCGCCGCCACGGGTCACCACGAGATTTTCAAAATAATCCGGTTCCACCAAAGCGCCCGCCAGGAGTGCCTGTAGCCGATTCGTGATCCGCTGCTGATGGATTGCTGGCACGCATTGGGTGAGCCAATCCCGCCCGAGGAGCGCGGTTTCCTCGTAGCCCAACAGCCGACAGGTCCACTCGTTGACGAATTGCACGCGGCCCTGGCGATCCAGCACCAACAGCGCCACTTGGGCCAGTTGCACGTAGCGCTGCCAGCGGTCGCGGGCCGTTTGGAGCGCCTGTTCGGCGGCCTTGGCTTGGGTCACGTCGCTTTGAATGCCGATGTAATGGGTGATAACGCCGTCGTCGGTCACAGGCGAAAGCACGAGTTCATTCCAAAAGGTTTCGCCATTGCGCCGCTGGTTGACGAGCAACACGCGACAGCTGGTGCCCCGTTGGAGCGTGTCGCGGATGCGGCGCCGGGCGTCGGTGTTGACGGCATCGGGCGTTTGTAGAAAACGGCAATTGCGCCCAACCACCTCGTTGCGGCTGTAGCCGGTCATGCGTTCAAAGGCGGCGTTGCAATAGATGATGGGGTCGTCGGGCTGGCGGTGGTCGGCGATGACGATGCCGTTGCTGGCGGCTTCGAGACAGCGTTCCCGCAAAATCAGCCGTTCTTCCATCTGCTTGCGGGCGGTGATGTCGCGCAGGGTCGCCCGACAGTACCGCTGGTTGCCGCGCGTCACGGGACCGGTGGCGTTTAGGCTCACGATGCGGGTGTGGCCTTGAGCGTCCCGCAGCCACAGTTCGACGCCGCCAATGGCGCTACCGCTGCGATCACAGTGGTGGAGCGCGTTGCGCAGCACCCCGTGGCTCGCGGGAAGCAGCCAATCGGCGAAACAGCGACCGACCAGGCGTTTGCGTTCCCCGCCCAGGAGCTTCGCTAGGGTGAGATTGCCGCCGCCAATGCGACCGATGGTGACGTCCAGGTTGAGAAAGGCGTCCGGGGCGTTGTGATAGAGGTCGTGGTAACGGCGGCGGGAACGGCTTAAGGCGCGGCGCAGCCGTAGCTCGCGCTCGCGGCCCTGGTGGATGCGGAGATTTAAGTCATCGAGGCCACGGGCGAGGGTGGTCAGCTCGTCGCGGCCGGAGAAATTCAGGGGCGTCGTCGCGCGATAATGTTTAAGCCGACTCAGCATCTGGCGCAGCTGCCAGAGCCGAGCGTCGAAGTGATGGCGCAACCAAAGATGACCACCGAGCAACACGAGTAATCCCATGGACAGGCCGCCCAGCCAGGTGAGGTGGCGCTGGTGGGCGGCACGATCGACAAGCGGCGTGAGCGCACCGCAGGCGATGCGGGGCAGTTCTTCGATGACCACGCGCACGAGTCGCCAAGGGCCTTGGGACGTTTCCACGGTGAAATGGGCGGCTTCCCGTCGGAAATGGGTCAACAACAGGTCGGCGGGCAGAGATTTACAGGTGTCGGTGTACAGACCGGTGGCCTGGGTGGGCAGCGACAAAGCATGACAATCGGCGGCGAGGGGGCGGCAATGGGTGGTGGCGCTGGCGAGGGTTTGGTCAAGGGCCTGTTGCTGAATGTTGTAAACCGTCTGGCCGTGCCATAACCCCAATAAAAATCCGCCGACCAGCCACGGCATCACCCAGAATGTTAAAATTTTACTGTGCAAATTCATGGGGTTATCTCGATGAACAGCGATGGAAAACCAGAGGATTTAGCTTGGCGATTGGTGCTGGCGTCGGCGAGTCGCGTGCCGTTGAAAGCCGGCCAACTGGCCTTTCCCGTGGGGGCGCCCTGCCAGCATTACCTGCTGCTGGAACGGGGTCAGGTGGCCGTCAAGCTCTGCGGTCGCCAGGGCCGCGACATTCTGTTGTACCGCGTGACCGCGGGAAATAGTTGTGTATTAACAACGAGTTGTCTGTTAGGCGACCAAACCTATCCCGCCTACGGGGTGGTGGAACAAGACGGCATGGCATTGGCCCTCAGTCGGCCCGCGTTTTTGGCGGGCTTGGCGGAGTCGGCGGCCTTTCGGCAATTTGTGTTTGCCGACTTGGGTGGACGGCTAGCGACGGTGTTGGCGCGGTTTGAGGTGATTACCTCCGGGGCCATTGAGGCGCGGCTGGCGGCGTGGCTGCTAGATCAAACGCCACCCCTGTGCTGTACCCACCAGCAGTTGGCCGATGAGTTGGGCACGGTGCGGGAGGTGGTGTCGCGGCATCTCAAACGCTTTGAGCACCAGGGTTTAGTGATGCTCGAACGGGGCCTGATTACGGTGCGGGATCGCGGGGGACTGTTGGCCGTGGTGCAGAGCTACGACTAGTCGCCGTAATAATCGCGATACCAGTCGATAAACCGCGCAATACCCACCTCGACGGGCGTGGATGGGCAGTAATGCACCGCCGCCACCAGATCGCTCACATCCGCATGGGTGTCGGGGACGTCGCCGGGCTGGAGCGGCAACGGATCCAGTTGGGGTTCGATGCCCCATGCCTCGCCGAGGAGCGCGATGTATCGCAGCAATTCCACGGGCTGTTGATTCCCCAGGTTGAACAATCGCCAGGGGGCGGCGCTGGTGGCGGGATCGGGGTGGGCCGCGTCCCAATCGGGATTGGCAACGGGCGGATGGACGAGCACTTGAAGGATGCCGGTGACCAGATCATCGATGTAGGTGAAATCGCGGCGATGGTGACCGTGGTTGTAGACGGGGAGCGGTTTGCCCTGGCGGAGCAGCCCGGTGAATTTGAAGAGCGCCATGTCGGGTCGGCCCCAGGGACCGTAGACCGTAAAAAAGCGCAGGCCGGTGGTGGGAATCGCGAACAGATGGCTATAGGCGTGGGCCATGAGTTCGTTGGCCCGCTTGGTGGCCGCATACAGCGTGAGGGGATGATTCGCGCAGTGGCGCACTGAAAACGGGAGCGTGGTATTGGCGCCGTAAACGGAACTGGTAGACGCAAACACCAGATGCTGCACGGGATGGGCGCGACAGGCTTCGAGCAGATTCAGAAAACCCACCAGATTGCTATCCACATAGGCGGTGGGCTGCTCCAGGGAGTACCGCACACCGGCTTGGGCCGCCAGATGGACCCCGGCTTGGGG
>DAIUCA010000092.1:7003-9555 GCA_036846405.1 Candidatus Competibacteraceae bacterium | reverse complement strand
CTTTTCTGGATCCAGGGACAGGTTGAATTGATCCAACCACCGAAACTCGAACCGCGCCCGCGACAACGCATCGTCCCGCAGTCGCGCCGCCGGATGGCCCTTCGCCAAATCCGCCGCATGGGCCGCCAATTTGTAGGCAATTACGCCCTCCCGCACGTCCTCCCGGTTGGGCAGCCCCAAATGCTCTTTCGGCGTCACGTAACACAGCATGGCCGTGCCGTACCACGCGATCATCGCCGCCCCAATCGCCGACGTGATGTGGTCGTAGCCCGGCGCAATGTCTGTGGTCAGCGGGCCCAGGGTGTAGAACGGCGCCCCGTGGCAATGGGCCAGCTGCTTGTCCATGTTGGCCTTGATTTTGTGCATGGGCACATGGCCCGGCCCTTCAATCATCACCTGCACCCCGTGCGCCCAGGCGATTTTCGTCAACTCGCCCAGGGTCTCGAGTTCGGCGAATTGGGCGGCATCGTTGGCATCGGCAATCGAGCCGGGCCGCAGGCCGTCCCCCAGGGAAAAGCTCACGTCGTAGCGGGCCATGAGTTCGCAAATCTCGGCGAAGCGGGTGTAGAGGAAGTTCTCCTGGTGATGGGCGAGGCACCATTTCGCCATGATCGAGCCGCCTCGGGAGACGATGCCGGTCACCCGCCGCGCCGTGAGCGGGATATACGCCAGGCGCACGCCGGCGTGGATCGTGAAGTAATCGACGCCCTGTTCCGCCTGCTCAATGAGCGTGTCGCGGAAGAGTTCCCACGTCAGTAACTCCGCGCGGCCGTTGACTTTTTCCAGGGCCTGGTAGATCGGCACCGTGCCAATGGGCACCGGGCTGTTGCGCAAAATCCACTCGCGGGTGGCGTGGATGTACTTGCCGGTGGACAGGTCCATCACCGTGTCGGCGCCGTGGCGAATCGCCCACACGAGCTTGTCCACCTCCTCGCCGATGCCCGAACTCACGGCGGAATTGCCGATATTCGCGTTCACCTTCACCAGAAAATTCCGCCCGATGATCATCGGCTCGCTTTCCGGGTGGTTGACATTGGCGGGAAGGATGGCCCGCCCGGCGGCGATTTCCTGACGCACGAACTCGGGCGTGATGAAATCGGGAATCTCGGCCCCAAATCCTTCCCCATCGCGAGAATTCTGACCAGCCGCCGCTTCGCGTCCGAGATTCTCCCGCACCGCCACATATTCCATTTCCTTGGTGATGAGGCCGGCGCGGGCGTACTGGAGCTGCGTGACCATCCGCCCCGGTTGGGCGCGTAAGGGCTGGTAATGGGCGCGGTCAAACAGGGGAATGTCGAGGGCAGTGGCCGATTTCACGCCATCGTCTTCGGGTAAGGCGAGGCGGCCGGTGTAGGTCTCGGTGTCGCCCCGCGCGGCGATCCACGGGAACCGTAAGGACGGTAAGCCGCCCAGGATGTCGGCGGTGTAGTTCGGGTCGGTGTAGGGTCCGGAGGTATCGTAGAGCCGTAAGGACGGTTCGCCGTGTAAGGCGACCTCGCGCATGGCGACCCCGTCCACCCAGACCTTTTGGGAGCCGAGAATCGGGCCGGTGGTGACGGTAAATTGTTGATCTAGCTGAGTTTTTTGCATGGGAGTTGCCTTGTGGTGACGCGACAAACACCCGGAGTCTGGGGCAGGGGTTTTCGTTTCCTACGCCGGCATGATCCGGGTCAGGTTCAACGGGTTTACGCGCCTATGGCGGACTCTCAGCACCCTGGCGGTGCACCCCGACGAAACGGGATGCACCCTTGGCTCGGCCGTGTGGCCTGTCAAGCCGACATTTATTGGGGACAATCAACCGTCGGCATCGACCGCAGCGCCTGCGGAACCAGCGGCGGCGCTTCAGCGGTCACCGTCGCCACACACTGCAGTCCCATACCAACGGGCGGTCGGCGTCCCCATGGCGCTCCTGATGCTGAAGGCGCAACCCCGCCTCGGCGCCCCACTGCCGCAACGCCGCCGGCGACGGCGTCACATACAGCCGTCCTGCCTCCCGATGACCCGCCTCGGCGGTGCCCCGAAACGACAGCAACAACACCCCGTCGGGTCGCAACACCCGATGTAGCCCCGCCAGGGCCGAAGGCCATGCGGCCAAGGGCAGGTGCATCAACACCGCCGAACACAGGACGTTGGCGAAATGGGCCGTTTCCAGGGTGGCCAAGGACGGCAGCGAGTCCACGGCAAAGGGGGCGGTGGGAAAATGGCTTTGGGCCTCGGCGACCATGGCCGCCGACCCATCCACGCCTCGGCAGGGATAGCCCTGCTGAATCAGCCAAGCCGTGTCTCGACCGCTGCCACAGCCCACATCGACGGTCGCGGCGTCGGGCAAAAAATGCTGCCGTATCGCGGTGTAGAGGGCCGTTGGCTGTTGTGGGCGGTGCATGGCGGCGATCTCTGCCGCGTGGGTGTCGTAAAACGCGGCGGTGAGCGGGTCGGCGAACGGCGTTTTGGCCGGAGGCGGTGGAATCATGGCGATTCTTGAAAGGCCTGAATTTCGAGGGTTTTACCATCGCATTTGGCGATACATACCCCGGCAGCTAGGGCGCTGAAGT
>DAIUCA010000092.1:0-6993 GCA_036846405.1 Candidatus Competibacteraceae bacterium | reverse complement strand
CCATGACGCTCCGCGAGGACTTCGCCGGGCCCGCGGCGATCTCTCGGGCCTGGGCGGCGTACACCGCTTCGGTCTCTGAATCCGTCATGGAGGGGGGGAGGGTCGTGGGTATCACGGCGATTCCTGACCGAGAAAGCGATGTTTTCGGTGCCAGGCCAGATGCTTGGCGGCGGGTCGTTGATCCACGGGAAGGTCCGCCAAACGCAACGATTCTCCCTGAAAATCCCGCAGCGCCCGCTGTTGGGGGGCGACTTCCAGAAAATGATCCGCCGCCACTTGCACGCGAAAGTCCGCCGTTGCCGACCACAAACCCGCGTCGAAGGCCCAGTGGTGGTTACGGCACAGGGCCAAACCGTTGGTCACCTCGTCGTTGTGGCTGCGGGCAAACGGATGAATGTGGGCGGCTTCCACCAAAGTCATTCCCGAAGGCAACAGAATTTTCACACCACACAAGGCGCAGGCGTAGTGGTAGGTCGGCACAATTTGCAGGCGAAACCGCAGGGTGCGGCTGATTTTGCCCAGGATTTCAGAACGAGGATCGTCTATTTCCGGCGTCGCAGGAGGAAATCCCAACAGGGTATTCAGGGCCAAGCGTTCTGCAGGTAAAAACCAGTCGCCTGCGATCAATACCCGACGCACGGCGTCGCGATGTTCTGCCGCCTCCATGAGTTGGAATAATTCGAGGGGCAATTCGCCATAGGCCACCACCTGATTGAGCGCCTCTACGGAGGTCGCGCGAAGGCTCTTTAACGTCGATTCCATCCCCGAATGCGCCACCAAACGCAGCAGGCCATCGCCTTGCAGATGAAAAAAAGGCAGCTCGACCCGACCCATGACCGGCCGTCTCGTCGCGACGATTTCCCAGTAGGTGAGAAATCGAAACGCCAGCGCCGGGGTTAAACGAACTTGGGGCGTGGTCAATACGCCCTGGGCAATCTGATCCAGGAGGCAGAGGAGGAGCAGGGGTTTATGGGGGGCCGGCGTCTCGTGGGCACGATCGACCCGCAGCCGAGACAATGTCTGAAGCCAAGGGTGAATTGCAGAAGACATGGAACATTCCTGCGGCCAAGAGCCGATGAAGCGCCCCCGCCGCCCCGGCTGTCAGGATGCGGCAGGGGCGGACGACGGCAGTGGGCAGCCTAATTTTTATTGGCCGCGACCCCCCGAGGCTTGCGTTTTTTGGCGAGCAACTCGGTTTCGAGGCGCTGGTGGGCCAAGGCGATCGCCTGCTCTTGGCTGTTCTTGGCTTGATCGTCGGCGGGGATGCGCTGGGTGTACTGGCCCTCCGAGTCCATGTCCCAGGCGGAGCGCTGGTCGTTGAGCTGCGTGTCCAGCATCTGGCGCAGTTCTCGGCGCAGTTCCGGCAGCTCGATGGGGGTCACCACCTCCACGCGGCTCTCCAAATTGCGCTTCATCAAATCCGCCGAACCGATGAAATACTCTTCCGCACCGGCATTCAGGAAGTAATAGATGCGGGTGTGTTCCAGAAACCGCCCCACGATGCTCACCACCCGGCCCGTTTCCGACAGCCCCGGAATCCCCGGGCGGAAGCGACAGGTGTCGCGGACGATGAGGTCCACGGTCACCCCCGCTTGACATGCCGCGTAGAGCGCTCGGGTGACGTCTGCGTCTTCGAGGGCGTTCATCTTGAATTGAATGTGGGCCGGATTGCCCCGCTGGCAATGGTCGATTTCCCGTTGAATCTTCGCCAACAAGGCGGGTTTTAGCGCTTTGGGCGCTGGCAACAGCTTCTGGTAATGGCGCTTGGGCACACAGCCGGTGGTGAGAAAGTTAAACAGCTCCGTGAGGTCTTCGCCGATGGTGGTGTCGGTTTTGCCCATGGCCGGGTCGCAGGTGAGCAATCCCAAATCCGAATAGAGCCGCGCCGTGCCCGCGTGGTAGTTGCCGGTGCCGATGTGGGCGTAGCGACGCAGGCCGTCGTAGTCCTGGCGAATCACGAAAATGACCTTGCAATGGGTTTTGAGCCCGACGACGCCGTAGGTCACATGGACCCCCGCCTGATTCAGACGGTTGGCCCAGCGAATGTTGGCGGATTCGTCAAACCGCGCTTTCAGTTCCACCACCACCGCCACCTGCTTGCCGTTGCGGGCCGCCTCCACTAGAGATTCGATGATTTTGGTGTTTTCCGAGGTGCGGTAGAGCGTCATTTTGATCGCCCGCACCTTGGGGTCGCGGCTCGCCTCTTGGACGAACCGTTCCACCGAGGTGCCAAAGGATTCGTAGGGATGCTGGAGCAGAATCCCGCCCCGCTCGCGGATCACGTGGAAGATGTTCGGGGCCCCCGCCAGCTGGGGGTTGTCGATGGCGTGGTGGGGCGCGTCGTGGAGCGCCGGCAGATCCAAGCCCACCAGCTGCCAAAGGTCCTTGTGGCCCAACAGGCCATTGACCTCAAACACATCGCTCGCTTCCGCGAGTTCGAGTTCCGCCGCCAACATGCCCCGGTGCATGACCGACATGTGGTAATCCACCTGGAGCCGCACGATGGGGGCCAAGCGGCGTTCCCGCAGCTCGGATTCGATCATCTGCAACAGGTCATCGGCCTCCTCCTCGTCCTGTTCCACCACGGCGTTGCGGGTGACGCGAAACAGTTCCACACCCTCGATGACCATGCCGGGGAAAATCAAATCCAGGTTGTTCGCCATCACATCCTCGAGGGCGACGAACACATGGCGCTCCGCCGGCTGTAGCCCCTCTTTCACCGTGAGAAACCGCGATACCCCCGCCCCCAACGGCACCTTAATGCGGTGCAGGGTCCCCTGGTCGCTGTCGGGGTAACGGGCTGCCACCAGCAGATTCAAGGAGAGATTGGAGATAAACGGGAACGGATGGGCTGGATCCATCACCTGGGGGGTCACCAGGGGAAAAATGTTGCGGCGATAGTGGTCGCGGAGCTGCTGCTGCTGGTCGGCGGTGAGCGTCTGGTAAGGCCGAATGAACACCCCATGGGCCTCGAGCTGGGCCAAAATCTCCTGAAAGAGCTGTTGTTGCTGGGTTTCTAGGTCGCGGATGACGGCACAGCATTCGTCGATCTGCTGTTGGGGCGTGCGACCGTCCACCGTGCGCTCCCGCAGATTCGCCGCCACCTGCTGTTTCAGGCCGCCAATGCGCTTCATAAAAAACTCGTCCAAGTTGCCGCCGATGATGGCGATGAACTTGAGCCGTTCTAGGAGCGGCGTGCGGAGGTCTGCGGCCTCGTGGAGCACCCGCCGATTAAAGGCCAACCAGGTCAATTCCCGGTTGAGATACCACTCGGGAGCGGTTAAATCGGTTACAGCGACAGCGTTGGTCACAACAAAACCCTCGGTGATTGGCGTGAAAATGGCGTCTTGGGGCAGGGCGCGAATTATCTTGTCCCAGATTAAAATGGCAAGCTTCGGCCTGCGACACCTTAGATTAATGAGTCCCCGCTTCTGGAGTTCCCATGGCTTTCTGCATCTTTGTCTTGCTGAGCGTGTTGACGCTGCCGGCCCTGGCTCAAGGGCAGATTTATTCTTACGTGGACGCCCGCGGCGTGCGCCACATCACCAACATTCCCAATCAAAAAAATTACGAACGGGTGATGGCCACCCCCAGCTATGAGGCGCCGCCCACCGCCACCGTGGTGGTCATGAACGGCCCCGGCGAGGCGCCGCCCCTGACCAGCAGCAGTTGGATTCGCTGGAATCTGCATTCGGAAGTGAGTCTGAAGGCCCCCGAGGGCGCCACGCTGTTGGTCCCCCGAGGTAAGCCCAAACGGCTCAATCACTGGTCCGATGGCTGGCAACGATCCGCTGCTGCCCGTCGGGCGTTGGTGGAACCGCGGTCCAACCGTCGGCGCCAACGCAACCCCGCTTGGTATAGCAACGCCGGTGTGGGGGCCGTGGGCACGAAACGGCCCAACGGCTATTTCAGCCACAATCGCCAGCAATACAGCCCGTATATCAACAACATTGCCCGCCAACACGGCCTCGATCCGGCGCTGATGCACGCGGTGATTAGCGCCGAATCGAGTTACAACCCCCGAGCCGTGTCGCCGGCCGGGGCTCGGGGGCTGATGCAGCTCATGCCCGCGACGGCCCGCCGCTTTGGGGTCACCAATTCCTTCGATCCCATTCAAAACATGACCGGCGGCGCGAAATACCTGCGTTGGCTCTTAAAACATTTCGACGGCAACGTGGATCTGGCCTTGGCGGGGTACAACGCGGGGGAAGGGGCGGTGAAAAAACATGGGGGCATCCCGCCCTACCGCGAGACCCAGACCTATGTGCGGCGCGTGCGCCAGTTCTACAACCACTTTCGGCAGAACGGTTAGATGAAACGCCTGTTGGGAATTGCCTTACTCGGCGTACTTTCGGCGGCAAACGCCCAATCTTCGGCTGAAATCACGGCATTTCGCCTCGCTGAAGGGGCCATTCGCACCGCACCGACCCAATGGCAGCGCATTACTGCACCGCTCAACGACCACCCCTTACTGCCTTACCTATGGGTGCAGGCGGCCGAACGGGCCCCCGAATCGTTCACGCTCGCAGATCGCGCCCAGCTCATGGACCGCTTTGGCGCCGTCCCCGCCGTCGCGGCCTGGCGCCATACTTGGCTGCGCGATGTAGCAAAATCCCCGAAAACCCCTGAAAATCGCCCAGAATTATTGCGTTATGTGACGGCGGATGACCCCATCGACCTGGTTTGCCTTCACCTGACCGCCTTACTGGGGGCGAATCAGTCGGCCAATGCGTTCCGCATCCTGGAAATGCGCTATCAACGGCCCGAAGCCTTACCGCCCGCCTGTCAGCCGGCCTTGGATGCCTGGCAGGCGGCGGGCGGCCTGACCGTCAACCACCAGCAACAGCGCATTGCCGCCTTACTCGTCGCCGATGATGCCGATACCGCCAGGCGGGTGGCCCGTTCCTTACCGTCGGGGAATAGGGCCCACGGGTGGATTGCGGCCTGGGCCTCGGCGACCGCCCCCTGGCCCAATGCTCTGCCGCCTGATCTGGCCCTCGCCCTCGGCCTGCGCCGCTGTCGGCAGCAGCCCCAGGCCATGCTCCGCAACCCCCCGCCCCTGGCCGCCGACCAGGCTCTGGCGGTGCGTCGCCGCTGTCTGGTGCGCTTGGCCCAGCAGGATCAAACCGCCGCTGCTTTGGCCGGATTGGCGGCGCTGCCGGCGGCGGGTTTCGACCGAGAGGTGGCTGAACTCCAGGTGCGCTTGCTGGTGACCCGCCGCCAGTGGGACGACCTCATCGCGCAACAACAGCGGTGGCAACGCACCCTCGGCGATTGGCCCATGGGGCCGTATTGGGCGGCCCGTGCTCACGTCCTTCAGGGCAATGCCGCCGCCGCCCGCCCGCTCTATCAACAGGCCGCATCGGTGCGGGATTACTACGGCTTCCTGGCGGCAGCCCAGTTGGGCACCGCGCCCCGCGTGGTGGATCGTCCGGTGGCGCTGGATGGGGCAGCCCAGCAGTCGCTGACGGCGCGACTCGCCTTTCGCCGCCTGGCCCTGCTCTACGCCCTGGGCCGAGAAGCCGACGCGTTGGCCGAGTGGGAGATTCTGCGCCCCACCCTGTCGCAGCCCGAACAGCTTGCCGCCGCCAAACAGTTCAGCCGCTGGGGCTGGCACCACCACGCCATCACCCTCGCGGCCCAGTTGGGCGAGTGGGACGACCTGGCGTGGCGGTTTCCCATCGCCCATCGGGCGGCCCTCACCGCCGAAGCCACCCGCGAGGGCATCGATCCCGCCTGGGCCTTCGCCATCATTCGCAAGGAAACCGCGTTTCGCGCCGACGCGGTCTCCTCGGCGGGAGCCTTGGGCTTGATGCAGCTCATGCCGGCCACTGCCGCGATGGAAGCCCGGCCCCGGGGACTGCCCAGCGATGCCCGTTCCCTGCGGGATCCCGCCATCAACATTCCCCTGGGGGTGGCCCATTTGGGACGGTTGCAGCGGCAGTACCGCCATCCGGTGCTGGCGTCGGCGGCCTACAACGCCGGCGGCGGGCGGGTGGATCAATGGCGGCGACGGTTTACGGATCGCCCCTTGGACGAGTGGATCGAGGCGATTCCCTTCAAGGAAACCCGCGATTACGCCAAGCGCGTTCTCGAATTCACCCTGGTGTATCACCACCAACTGGGATCGCCCCCCGCCACCCAACAGCGGGTATTGCGCACCTGGCTGGCACCCATCGCGCCCTAATCCTTGCGCGAGTGGTAACCCGCAAATTCTGCCGTTCGTGGGTCTATCGCGGCGTCCCGATGGGCGGACGTAAGCGGGGGTTTCTCCATGCGTTTTTTCCTACTTTTGCTACTCAGCGTCGGGAGCGGCGCTGGGTTCACGGCCACGCCGGTGGTCGATGCCACCGCGTCGCCGGCCCTCGTGGCCACACCGGTGGTGGATCACCTGCGATTTCCCTGGAGCGTGGCGTTTTTGTCGGCAGATGAATGGCTCATTACCGAACGGGGCGGCCGACTCTGGCGCGTGTCCCGCGACGGTCGCCGCGCGGCGGTGACTGGGCTGCCAGAAAACATCTTCGTATCGGGCCAAGGCGGGCTATTCGACGTGGTGCTGCATCCGAACTTTGCCGACAACGGCTGGGTTTATCTGGCCTACGCCGCCCAAGACGCCCGGGGTCGCGCCAACACGGCGGTGGTGCGGGGGCGCTTGGTGGATGACGCCCTCCGCGAGGTGACCCCGATATTCCAAGCCCTGCCCCAGGTGAGCGGGCGCCGCCATTTCGGCGGCAAGCTGTTATTCGATGAGCGCGGCGATCTGTTCGTGAGTTTGGGCGACCGGGGCGATACCCCCGAACGCGCGCAAGACCTGGCCGACCACAGCGGCAGCCTCATTCGCCTAAGGGCAGACGGCCACATTCCCGAAGACAATCCGCTGCGCGACTCAGCGGGCGCGCGCCCCGAGATCTACACCTACGGCAACCGCAACATTCAGGGCCTCGTCGTGGACGCCGAGACGGGGACCGTCTGGGCGTCGGAGCACGGCCCGCA
>DAIUCA010000091.1:0-9614 GCA_036846405.1 Candidatus Competibacteraceae bacterium | reverse complement strand
TTTGGGCGGCGAAGGCGGCCCCCGTGCGGCCGGCCATGATGACGGCGGTCATCATAGCGGCCATTTCGCGGCTCATGGAGAGGCCCACCAGGTTGGCGACGAAGATTTCCGCGCCAAAAACGCGCAATTGGTTGGCGCCGACGAAGGCCAAAATCAGCCCGATGAGGAAGCTAATCAGCATGACGATGGGGAGGGCATCGGGGCCGCATTGGCGCAGGAACAGCCAAAGATCCCGGCGGCGGTAATGGGCCACGCCGCGCACCCCACGCCAGCCCGCCCAGGTGAGCGCACCGATAAAGCTCAGCAACCGCAGCATGAGTTGTTATAGCGGGGGGAGCGCGAGGGGTGTGGGATTGGGGGTGCACTGCACGCGAATGCGTGCCTCGCGCAGGCGGCTGAAGCGGGCGTGGTGGGCGAGCTGTTGAATCATGGTGTCGGTGAGATGCTGGCCGGCGGCCACGAGTAGTCGCCCGTCGATGGCTTCCACGTCGGCCATGAGGGTGTAACCGGGCTGCAATTCGCAGGGCAGCAGGGTGAGTACGGGCACGAAATCGTTTTGTTTCATGCTGAAGGCGGTGGTGACCGCTTCGACGACAATTTGGTCGTAGAGCGCGGATTTTTTCGCCATGTGGGCGAGGGTCACTTCGCGGTACTGGCCGCGGGCTTCGGCGTGATCTAAGTCGCCGAGCACTTTCAAAATGCGGCTTTCTAGGGGCAACGCTTCGCCGGCGACGCGCTTTTCCAGCGGCGGCCCGGAGCCATCAAAAAATTTGTCGCGGAAATAGACGATCTCTGCCACGCGCTCTAAACGGGGAATGTGGGCGAGTAAATCGTGACCCAGGCGGGGCAAGTCGTTGAACTGGTCGGCCTCGTCGTCGGACAGCAGCCCCAAGCGGTAACGCTCCACCAGGGCGGGCGGCACGATCACTAGGGACAGAGGGGCGAGCATGGCGGCGGTTTCCAACTCCCAGGTGTTGGCGAGTTTCAACACATCGGCCACCTGCTTTGCCCGTTCGCGCAACGCCAACGCGCGGCCAAACACGGCGGGTGTAACACCGGCCAGGAGTTCGGTGAGTAGGCGAATCACCCCGTCCACCGTGCCCTGTAATAACTCCTGTTCGGCGGTGCATAGGCGGTACTGCTCGATGCCGGCTTCGAGGGCGGCGATGAGCAGTTGGGGGGGACAGGGCTTAGTGAGAAAGCGAAAGACATTGCCGGAGTTCACCGCTTCCATGGCGGTGGCCAAATCGCCTTTGCCGGTGAGCATTAAACGGCTGCTGTGGGGGCTACGGCGCTTAATTTCGACCAACAAGCTAATGCCATCTAAACCGGGCATATGTTGATCGACGAGCACCACGGCAAAGGGGGCCGTGGCGCGATCAAGGGTTTGGAGGGCTTCGGCGGCGCTGCGCGCGCCCACCAGAGAAAAAGACCGCTGATGTAACAAGCGACCCAGAGCACTGAATACATGGGGGTCGTCGTCTACTACCAAAACCCGTCGATTCAATGCGGGGACTCCCTCGAAAGGTTAAGCCACTTGATTTGCCTGCATGCGCAGCCAGGTGGCGGTGGACTGGTTTAGTACAGTCTCCAAATTATTCACGATCGATTGGCCCAAGCAAGTTGCGCAATCAGCACTGGTTTTTTTTGTGTTGTCGTCGCACGCGCTGCAATCCGGCAGGGCCTGGGGCATGAGTTTCTCGAGTTCGATCACTAGGGCCTGGCCCAAGCAGGGCTTGTGCAGGCTCACCTGGGCAAACTTTTCGGCTTCTTGGCGGTTGCTGTTCTGATTGTCGCCCGACAGCAGCACGCGCTTGATGCTCGGAAACTGTTCTTTCACCGCCGCCAACAGCTGGGCGCCGTTCATGTCGGGCATTTGTAAGTCCGACACGATGACATCGATGTCTTGGTGGGCGAGGGCGTTGAGGGCAGATTTGGCGCTCGTGACAAACACCATGCGCCAGGTGGGACGCAGGCGACGCAGATGGCGTTCGAGGGCTTGGAGCACACGAGGCTCGTCGTCAACAAACAGGATTCGCGTTGTGGTGTTCATCGGTGCTCTCCAATCGGGTAGCCGGTAAGCGGATTGTGAATGTGGTCCCTTGACCTACTTCACTGACAAAATCGAGGCTACCACCGTGTTGTTGCACCACGTTATAGGCGATTGTTAAGCCCTGCCCCGTGCCTTTACCCACCGGTTTGGTGGTAAAGAACGGGTCAAAAATGCGCGGTCGGATGGCTTCGGGAATCCCCACCCCCGTATCGCGTACGCTGATTTCGACCCAATCCCCCACGAGCCTTGTGATGAGGTCGATGCGTTCGTCGCCTTCGTGATGGCCCCGCGCTTCAATGGCGTGGGCCGCGTTAATCACCAAATTCAGCAAAACATGCTTGAATTCTGCCGCATGAATGAAGAGTTCGGGGATCGACAGATCCAAATCCACGAATAACTCCGCAAAATATTTCCACTCGTTGCGCGAAATAATCGCCGTGCTTTCAATGGCCTGGTTGATGTTGAGCCATTCCCGCTCGCCGCCGGGATGGCTGAAGTTGCGCATGGCCTTGGCGATTTTTGAAATCCGCTCAATGCCTTCCACCGATTGGCTAATGGCCGCCGGTACCTCTTGGCGCAGATAGGCGATGTCGATGTTTTCGGGCTTCACCGTGCCGTCAAATAACCCCATGAGATCGCTCCACACGTCTTGGAGAAAATTGAGGTTATCGAGAATGAATTGGCTGGGTGTGTTGATTTCATGGGCTAATCCCGCCGCAAGCTGGCCGACCGCTTCCATTTTTTGACGCTGACGTACGGTGAGTTCGCTGCGTTGAGGCTCGGTCGTTGCCACAGCCGATTCAGGCAAAACGGGTTCGGTAGACACGTAAAGAAAGCTCCCTAAAGGCGATTTTTGAAGATTCAACCCCGAAAGGAAATCGGGAGGCAACACGGCGGGTGACGGGGTTTTTGAGTCACATCGGTCACACTTATTTACAACTTGGGCAAATAGACGGCGATTTGTAAGCCGCTGAGTGAAGGCCGCGGCGATTTTTTTACGACGTCGGCCGCTTTCAGAGAATGCCTATCGACAGCGGCGCCCGCGAGTTAAGGGCGCATCGCCATCTTTATTCTCTACGAACCCAATATCTACGAACCCAACTGCCGTAATCGCTGCAAGGCTTCGCTGTGGCCGTTTTCCACGGCCCGCGTGAGCCAAATCCGCGCTTCAGTAAGGTTGTAGAGACTGCTACTCGTGTCGGCGTACATAGCGCCAAGTTTGAACTGCGCTGGCGCATGGCCACGCTCGGCCGCGCGGCGATACCAAGACACGGCGTCTCGCAGACTTTGCGCGACGCCCGTTCCCGTTAAAAACAGATCCCCCATCTTTTCCTGCGCTTCGGGCGATCCCCGTTCGGCAGCCTGTTGGTACCAGTACAAGGAGCGAGACGGATCGATATTCACCCCGCGACCGACGGCAAACAGGCTGCCCAAGGTGAGTTGCGCCGTGGCATCGCCCTGATCCGCCGCTCGCTGGAGCCATTCCACCGCTTGGGCGGGATTAGCTGGAATCCCCCGCCCCTCGATCATCAATAGCCCCAGGTTGGTCTGCGCCGCCGCCACATTTTGCGCCGCCGCCTGGCGTAACCACTGCACCGCCTCTGCGTCGCTTTGGGCCACGCCCTGCCCGTTCATGTACATAAAACCCAAGCTGCTTTGCGCGTTGGCGACCCCCTGCTCGGCCGCTCGGCGAAACCATTTCGCCGCTTCCGCCAGGTTTTTAGCGACCCCTTGGCCGGTCGCAAACCGCACACCTAAATTGTTCTGCGCGTCGGCATAGCCCGCCTCCGCCGCCCGCCGATACCACTTCACCGCCTCCGAATCGCTTTGCGTGACGCCGCGACCCTCGCTGTACATCACCCCCATTTGCATCATCGCTAGGGGTTGTTGCTGTTGAGCGGCCTGTTGGTACCACTTCACGGCTTCCCCATCGTTGCGTTCCGTGCCCTCGCCGTTGGCGTACAGCAGCCCCAAATAGGCCATCCCCTCTAAATCGCCGTTGTGCGCCGCGAGCTGTAACCACCGAAAGGCTTCTCGCTGATTTTTTGGAATCTCTTTGCCCTCGTAGAGCAGCCGTCCCAAGCGCCGTTGGGCCTCGGCGTTGGCCTGTCGCCCCGCCGCCTCAAACCATTTCGCCGCCTCTCGGGGATTCCGACTCACGCCCCGACCCTCCAAATACAGCGTCGCCAACATGAACTGCGCCCGCGCATCGCCGCGCTTGGCCCACTCTTCATACAATCGGGCCGCGACCACAAAATTGCCCGACCGATACGCCGCGTCCGCCGCGTTACCCGCCTGCGGACATTGGGTCACGCTCCCCACATAGGACACGTTGCCCTGGTTATCCACGCATTTCACCGACGGCGCGGCAGCCAAGTCGCCCCACATCGCCCACAACAGCAATAAACCAACGTGATTCATGGATTTCCGCCAATTGACGCCAAAGGAAGGGTGATTGTAATGACCATGTTCCTTTGAGTGAGGATAGCCGCCCGTGTCAGCCACCCCTTGGGTTGCGATTTCATTGCAGAAACAACGCCCGCAACTCGTGTTAACCAAGCCCAGTCCCCCTGCGCCCTGGCGGGCGGAACTGCGTTGGCAGGCGATTCCCCGAGGCTCGCTGTTGCGCACGGCAACCTATCCCCAAGGAGTCGATTTGGATTTGGGGGCCCTCGTCGAACGCCAAGACGGCGCCTTTGTGGTGGTGCAGTCCCTGGGGAGCAGCTTTGGCGCCCTCCACGCACCGCCTTATGTCTACCTCCTGGGCGATGACCGCTACGGCACGAGTGCCGGCGGCGAAAGCCTGTGGGTCAACATGCACCCCCATACCCGCTGTAAACGCTTGATTTTGTTCGCTTGGCTTTATGCCGGCGCGCCCTGCTTTGCCGCGACGGGCGCTTACGTCCGCCTCGTCGCCCACGACCAAATCACCCGCTTCGCCCTCCTCGAAACCCAACCCGACCGCCCCTTTTGCGCCCTCGCCCAGCTCGTGCCGCCTCATCCGTGGCAACGCTTGCTCACCTATTTTCCCAGCCACCCAGCCCTCGCCACCGCCTACGGTTTCGGGCGATTGCCCTGGCATGACGCGCACCATTTCTACAAATCCCCATGGCCCCTGTAGCGACTGACGGTCTTTGGGAATTGCAGGGCCAATGGCAGCCTCGGCGCACCTATGGTTTCCCCTTTGAAATGGAGCTGTTTGCGTTTTGTCTCGGGGCGGATCAACAGGTGCGCCATACCGGCGATGTGGTGTTTTTTAACCAGCGTCAGCAGTTCGATCGCGCCATTGTGCTTGCGGACGAGGCCCATAACGGCAGGGCCTGTTTGACGGCCAATCTCCAACGGCTGCCTTGGCCCCTCGTGGATGTGGTGCTCGTGGTGTCGCTGTACGACGCCCTCGCCCGGCGCCAAACCTTTGGCCAAATGCCCCGCGCTCAAGTGCAATTCACCCATCCCCACGGCCAACAGCTCTATAACCTGGTGGAAGACGCAGCGATCGCCCACACCCTGTTATTGGGCGTCATTCACCGCGATCCCCAAGCCGCGCCCCAGGAATGGCAGTTTATTGAGCGGTTTCAAACCGTTGACGGTGGCATTGTTGAACTGTGTCAGCGTTACGGCGTGGCGGTAGAAACACCCGCGCATTCTTTTCCAAATGGCTGATTTTACAGCCCATTTTTCACTCCACGAGGCCAATACAACATGGCGCTATCCCTCGCTAAAGGTCAGACCCTCTCCCTCGCTAAGGAAGACCCTTCCCTCACCACGGTTCGTTTGGGGTTGGGTTGGGAAATGGCCACCGCCACTGCCGCGCCCTATGACTTGGACGCTTCGGTATTTCTGCTCAACAGCAAAGATCGGGTGAGCCAAGACCGCCATTTCATCTTCTACAACAACCGCCAAGACCCGGCCGAGGCGGTGCTGTTGAGCGAAGATAACCGCACCGGTCAGGGCGAAGGCGACGATGAAACCGTCCTAGTGGCGTTGCCCAAGCTGCCCGCCGAGGTGCAGAAAATCCTGTTCATCGTGACGATTCACGAGGCGGAAAGTCGGCAACAGCATTTTGGTCAAGTGCGCAACGCCTATATTCGCCTGCTGAATCACGATACGAATGTGGAAATCGCGCGATTTGACCTGTCGCAAGACGCCTCCGTAGAGACCGGCATGGTGTTTGGCGAGCTGTATTTGCACGGCGACGCCTGGAAATTTCGCGCCGTGGGCCAAAGCCAAGCCGGCGGGTTAGCCGGTATCGCCCGCGCGTACGGCGTCCAGGTCTAGTTAAGGCGCGTCGTCGTCATCGTCGCTCCAATAACAGTCGTGGGCGGCGACATTCACCAAGGTCTTTTCCGGATAGCGCAGCGCCGTTAACTGGCCGCCAAACACGCAGCCCGTGTCGATGCACAGGGTGTTGTGGCGCCATTGGGGCGTCTTCACCACCGTGTGGCCGTACACCACCATGGCGCGGCCCCGATACCGCGCCGCCCAATCCCGCCGAATCGGATAACCCTCCTCGTCGAGCTGGCCCCCCATGACCTCGCCATACAGGGCAAACCCCCGCACCGCCGCCGAATCTCGCCCGTGGTAGCGCAGTTTCAACCCCGCATGGGCGATCACCAGCCGTTCTTGATCCAACACCAAATGGTGGGGCAGCGATTCGATAAACCGCTGCACCGCCTGCATGAACGCGGGGGGTTCGGCCCACAGCTCGTTGAGGGTCTGTTGCACCGCCGCCCCCACGAACGAGGCGCGTCCCTGCATGGCCCGCAGCAGCTTGGCCTCGTGGTTGCCGAGCAAACTCAGCGCCTGTTGGCGTTCCACCATGTCCATCACCCACCGCAACACCTGCATGTTGCCCGGGCCGCGATCCACTAAATCCCCCAAAAACAACGCCTTGCGCCCCGGCGGCGCGGTAATGCGATCGCCGTCGATGGTGTACCCGAGCTTGAGGAGCAGTTCCGCCAGTTCCGTCGCGCAGCCGTGCACATCGCCGATGATGTCGAACGGCCCCCGCCAGTCGCGGCGGTCACAGGCCAGGGGTTGTCGCACCACTTCCATGTGGTCGATCCCGTCCGCCGCCAGCCGAATCACGCGGTTCACCCCCTCGCCGGGCAGCTTCTGCCACAGGCTCGCCTGCTGCTGCACGAGCTGGCGGATATGGCCCTCCGACTGGGGATGGGCCCGCTGGCGATTGCGTTCGAGACACCATTCCAACGGCGTGTCGAAGCACAGGGCAATCAGGGGCAGGTGATAACGCTTGCCTAGGTTGATGAGGGGCTGACGGCCTTTGAGCTGGTGCAAGTGGTGGGCGTCGACGACCACGAGCTGGCGATGGCTTAACCGCCGTTCCACCAGGTGATGCAACAGATCAAACGCCGTCGCCGTTTCCACCGCCCCCGCCGGACAGCGGCCACAGTCGGGCGATAACACTTCGTTGAGGGCGAAATGCCGCTGGGCAAAGGTGGTTTTGCCGCTGGCCGGCGCGCCCATCAACAAAATCAGCGCCGGGTCGGGGAGGGTGAGCGTCATGTGCGTCTCGTCAATCAAAACTCGTCAATCGGAACAGGAATCCCACGTCATTACACTGCGTAGCTCGAACCACTGCCGAAGACCACGCCATGCGCAATTCTACCCAGGCAAATCCCCTCGCCGATTGTTCCCTCAACAAGATTGTGGAGATTGCGCGGCCATGATTCCTTACCGTTCCGCGCTGTATCTCCCCGGCGCTAACGCCCGCGCTCTGGACAAGGCCCGTCACCTGCCCGCCGACGCGCTCATTTTGGATTTGGAAGACGCCGTCGCCCCCGACGCGAAGGCCATTGCCCGCGCCCAGGTGGTCGCGGCCCTCAAGCAGGGCGGGTTTGGTCATCGCCAGCTCATCGTGCGGGTGAATGGCCTCGATACCCCCTGGGGCAACGAGGATGTGGCCGCCATCGCGCGGCTGCCCTGCCACGCGGTGTTGTTTCCCAAGGTGAGTGCGGCCAGCGACGTGTTGGCGGCGGTCGCGGCCCTGGATGAGGTGGGCGCCCCGTACGAACGGCCCGTGTGGATCATGGCGGAAACCGCCCGCTGCATTGCCCACATCAACGACATCTCCGAGGCCCACCGGCGCCTGCGCGGCATCGTGGTGGGGACCTCGGATTTGGCGAAGGAAACCCGCGTGCGCCACACCCGCGACCGCCTGGGGCTGCTCACGGCGCTTAACCTCTGCGTGTACGCGGCGCGGGCGCGGCAACTCGTGGTGCTCGACGGGGTGCATTTGCAGTTGGACGACGAGGAGGGACTGCGCGCCGCCTGTGACCAGGGCCGCGACCTGGGTTTCGACGGCAAAACACTGATTCACCCCAAGCAAATCGCTGCGGCCAACGCCGCCTTTGCGCCGACGCTCGCCGATGTGGCCAACGCTCGGGAAATCATCGCCGCCTACGACCAGGCGAAAGCAGCGGGGCTGGGGGTGGTTGTCGTCCAGGGCCGCCTCGTGGAACAGCTCCACGTGGACGACGCCCATCGGGTGCTCGCCCTGGACGCCGCCATTCGCCAGCACGCCGACTCGGGGGCCTGATCCGATTACGGCGCGAGATGCGCCCACAGCCCACGGCGGCCTGTTCTGGAGGCAGGCGGCTGGAGTAGTGCAAGGCGGATTTATTTGAAATGTCGTCGGTGCCAACTTGAAGGACAAATCTCAGCCGACAGACTGGCAGGACGGCGAGCGCTACCCCATCACGGCGGTGATTGCGTCCTCGGCGGAACGCAAAATCGCGTTCATCGAGAACGGCAAAGCCATCAGTACACCTTGCTGGTTTGAAACCTCCCCCTTCAGGGGGATCATCATGTTTGGGCGGGGCGTAACCTCTTCCAAGCTATTTCGCCCGGCTACGGGCGTGGATTGAAACATGACCAACGAGACCTAGCCCAACAGCGCATTGCCGCGGCCCCATCGGTCGCTTGCCACCCCCCAAAGGAGATCACCCCGTGCACTGGGTAGCCGCTACAGAAAAAGATGTCGCCACCACCACCCTCGAAAAGCGCCTGTGGGACGCCGCCGACCAGTTCCGCGCCAATTCCGGCCTCAAGGCCCAGGAATACTCCGGCCCCCTTCTCGGCCTCATCTTTCTGCGCTTCGCCGAGGTGCGCTTCGCCCTCCAGCGGGCCAAGCTCGACCAGGCGGGCGCCACTTCTCGCCGTGGCAGCCGCGTCGATGAACCCGCCGCTTACCACGCGGACAACGGGCTGTACCTGTCGCCCGAGGCGCGCTTCGACTACCTGCTGACCCTGCCCGAGGCAGCCGACATCGGCGCCAAGGTGAACGCGGCCATGCGCGAGGTGGAGAAGCACAATCCGCAGCTCGCCGGCGTGCTGCCCAAAACCTTCAACCTCTTCACCGGCACTCTGTTGAAGGAACTGCTCAAGAAGATTTCCGAGATTCCAGCCACCCTCGATTTCGACGCCTTCGGCCGCATCTACGAATACTTCCTGGGCGAGTTCGCCATGAGCGAGGGCCAGGGCGGCGGCGAGTTCTACACCCCCGCCAGCATCGTCAAGCTGCTGACCGAAATCATCGAAC
>DAIUCA010000090.1:0-9694 GCA_036846405.1 Candidatus Competibacteraceae bacterium | reverse complement strand
AGTGGACGGTTGTCGAGTGGTGCGGTGCAACTCGACGGCGGCGCCCAGTTGCTGCACGCCGCCTTTCCCCTAGACACCCTGTTCGTCGAACTCAACCGCACGCCGCCCGTCGGCACGACCTTCGCCCAATGGTCCCTCGAACTGCCCACGCGCAGCGATTCTTTGGTGGGCATTCACCATCCCCAGGGGGATTTGCAGAAAATTTCCTTTGGCGGTTTCGACCGATTGCAGCGGTGCAACATCGACGCGCAGAGCATCAACTACACCTGCGCGGATGTGAATAACCCCGACAACGCCACCCATCTCAATGTGATCTTCGGCGGGGGCACGACAGAAGGCGGCAGCAGTGGTTCGGGGATTTGGGTGACCAATGCGGCTGGACAACAACCTCGCCTGGTGGGACAGCTTTCTGGCGGCACATCGTCCTGTAATAACCCTCGGGGCGACAACCAATACGGGCGCTTTGACCGCGCTTACGAAGACGCCCTCAACCGCTGGCTGGCGCCGATGTCGCCCCAGTCGGGGGAAATCGTTGGGGTGCGCAACTTGAGTGCGAGCAACGAATCCCGCCGAGACAAGGCCCACACCGCCTGCACCATCGTACGCGGCGGTAGTGCGCGGCTGGCGGTGTATGCGGAGGCGGTGACGGCGGGGTTGGATCCCATGCTGTCGATTCGGGAATTGCAGGCGGACGGCACCTGGCTCGATCGGGACTTTAACGACGATTGGATCACGCTCTCAGAGGCGGAACGCGACGAGTTGGTGGCCCAGGTGGGCCGTTTGCCGACGGGCGAGTTAGATGCGGCGCTGTTGATCAACGGTCGCAATGAGCGGGCGTACTGCATGGACAGTGTGCCCCATCCCCGCAGCGGCCCCGCGAGTGGCCAAGTCAATTTGCAAATCAACAACTTAAGCGGTGAGACCGCGGGCCAATTGGGCAATGTGAGCAGCGATGCATCGGCAACCGCCCCGCAAATCGCCTGCACCATCACCGGCAACCAGGCGGCCACGTTGGTGGTGTTAGCGGAGAGCACCCAAGTGGATGCCAATTTGGTATTGCGCGACGCCAACACGGGCCGTGGCCTAGCGCAAAATGCCGACTGGGGCACGCTCAGTGGGGCGGAGCAAACCCAATTGCGCCAAGCCACGGGCCGCGAACCGGCGAGGGCAACGGATGCAGCACTTGTGTTTTCGGCGCCAGCGAATCGCGCCTACTGCGCTTTTGCCGAGGGCAGCAATTCGGCGAGTGGCGCGATTAATTTACAAATCAATGTGTTAGCGCCGTAACGGGCGGGGGCGGCCGGCGGCGTTCACGAAAAATCGCGGACGACGCGACAGCCGAAATAATCGATGCAGCCGCTGGGATCGAAATCGCCACGGCTGGCTGACCGCAGCCGCAGGGGCGTTCCACACCAGGCGCCGCCCCGCAGCACCCGCGATCCCCGATCTTCGGGGGCGGCGGCCCGACATTCGCGACCGTCGTAGGGGGTTTTGTAGAGGGAGGCGGTCCATTCCCACACGTTGCCGTGCATCTGATACAGCCCCCAGGGATTGGCTTGGGGGAAGTGATCGACGGTGACGGTTTGGCGGCGGAATTCGCCCACGCTGCCCTGGTGATAGACGAATTGGCCGTCGTAATTTGCCTGGTGGGTGTGAACGCTTTGGCCCCACCAAAAGGCGGTGGTCGTGCCGGCGCGGCAGGCGTATTCCCACTCGGCTTCCGTGGGCAGGCGATAGGTTGCGCCGGTCTGTTGGCTCAGCCATTCGCAGTACGCGAGGGCATCAAACCAACTGACGCACACCACCGGTGCGTTGGGATGCTGATTAAAACGGGGATGACGCCAATAAACATCGCGATCTTTGCGCCATTCGCTGCCCGTCCAGTAGTAACCGCCGTGATGGCGTTCGGCGTCCGTGCGATAGCCCGCAGCGGTCACGAAATGGGTGAATTCCGCCACGGTGAGCGGATAAATCCCTAAAGCGAAGGGGGACGCCAGCTGCACGCGGTGGAAATGCTCGTTGTGACAGCGTTCTGGCTCGTGGTCGGGCGACCCCATGTCGAACTCGCCGGCGGGAATCACGGTTAGGCGCGGCCCGAGATGTCGCGATGACAGGCGATCCTCGAAAAAGACGGGGACATCCAGGGCTTGGGCGGTTTGTTGTTGCAGCTGACGAACGCGGTCGGTCGACCAGCCGTGGAGATAGTGAATGGCGGGACGCGGCGGTTTTGCGGGGGGTGGTGCGGTTGCCAGCGCAGCCAACAGTTGGGCGAGCTGCTGTTGGGCGTCGTCGTGGGGCGAGGGCGTGGTTTTTGCGGTCATCGCTGCAAGTATCGCGTGCAGTTGTTGCAAATAACGCAGGTCTTGGGGCGTGGCGAGGGTGATGAGCGGCGCCAGCAGGGGGGTTAGCGCCGTGGCCGCGCGGTCATCGGGCGCGATGGCGTGGCGATAAACCGCCCAAGCCCGCAGGGATTGGGCCAGCAACGTGGCGGTGAGCGCGTGTTCGTCGAACCATAGAGCCGCATGGGCCAATTGCAGATGCAGGAGCGAAGTGTCCACGTGGGCAGCCTCGCTCAAGGTGTCGCATACCAGGGCATAGTCCAAAAGAATCTGCCGCAGCATGGGCACGACCGTGGCGTCTTTAGCAGAGTCTTGGTGCTTTTGGAGCATCGTCGGCAGCTGCGGCGGCGTTTGATAGCGCAGCAGGTGATACATGTCGGCAAAGCTCGCCACCAGCAATTGCAGCGCGGGCACGACCCGACGCATGGCGTCCCGCAGGTCATTCGCGTCGTAGCGATAGTGTTTTTCGTAGCGTTGACGGGCGGCGTCGGCGGTGGTTTCGGCGGCGACGAGCCGCTCTTTTTTGAGGACATCCCAGTTATGGCGGTCCATGTCGTTCACAAAGATGTCAACCCCAAGCCGTTCGCTCAACGCCCCCAGTTCGACGACTTCAGGACGCACCACGTCGGCGATAAATCGGCTCAACGGTAGGCAAGGCGGCGACAAATGGGTCAAAAACGGCGCTTCGCCCACCAGGCCCAAGCCCCAGTAATGCATGTGAATCGCCAGATCATCGGCAGTGAGTTCTAGATCAACAATGAGGGTGGGACAGTCGTGGTGGGCCACCGTGTGGAAGAGGGCTTCCGTCGCACTCTCGCCGCCCGCGTTATCAGGTTTCCAGGCTTTCGCGCGGAAATTCACCGGGCGGGTGGGGGAATTGGGGTCGTAATCCGCTAACAGCAGCTGTCGCAGGGCGTTTTCTAGATCTTTAACCGCTTCGCTAAATGCCGCGTCCGCGTTGGGCGGCGGCGACAGCATCACGATGAGCGGTTTGATGTGGTGGCGCGTGGTGGTCGCTAAATAACTGCTGGGCGACAGGGTGAGTGGCCAATAGGGCGGTTCAGGTGCCCAATGGGACGGACTGTCTGCCCTGGAAATCGGTGTGTGAAGCAATTCCCGCGATGGCTTGTCTGGGGACAACAATGGATCGCGCGGCGCCATCGTTGGCGGGGCGGACGGGGGGCGCGACACGGCAGGCCAAGAGGACGGGGCGGGGTTTTTGCGGTGGTGTTCTGAGAAGGAGCGGGCAAAAAAGCCCGCCGCGTGGAGGGTCTGTCCTAAAAGTATCAGGGCGGAAGCGCCCATGGAGGGGGGGGCGGTCGTATCCATAAAATCCTCTCGATCGGAATGAGCTAGCGGTCTGCGCTGGGATTCCACTGCGCAGCGTTTGCGATTATTTACCGATTACGGGAGTGGGGCGGAAAAACTTTAGGTAACACCGATGGTCGCCGCATCCCCAATGAACAGGCATAGGGGATGCGCTAAAGGGCTGCCCGCGGCGATGGGGGAGAAAACTAGGCGGTCAACGCGACCTCGGGCAGTTGGGCAAGCCATTGTTTCTGCTGTTGTCGCCGTTTGGCTTCAGACAAATGGCGTTCGATGGCGGGCCGCAGCTCGGCCAACGTGGCGCAATGGGCCGGCATCACGTCCGTATACTGAATCAGATGCCACCCCAAGGGCGACGCGATTGGCCCTAACAGCGTATTCACCGTGGCGGCAAATAGTGCTGTGCCGAGTTCTGGGTATAACGCCGCTGCGGTCACCCAACCCAAATCGCCGCCCTGTAAGGCGGTCGGGCATTCCGAATGCCGCGCCGCTTCTTCGGAAAATTGCGTTGGCCGCGCTAACAACCGCTTGCGAATCGCCATCAGCCGGGTTTTGGCGGCTTCTCGTTGGTTTTCCGGATACTGGTCGTTCACCGTAATCAGAATGTGGCGCGCTGCCCGCTGTTCCGGACGCTGCCACTGGTGCTGATGCTGGTCGAAGTAGCCCGCCACCTCTGTTTCCGACACCGCCGCTGCCCGATCGCCGATCTGCTGCATGATCTGGTTAAACCGCAGTTCCCGTTCAAGCGCAGTCTGTAAATCCGTCGCCGTTAGGGACTGAAGGGCCAAATCCGCAGCAAATGTCGTGGGGTCTTCGTAACGCTGGCGAATGGTGGCCAACGCTGTTGCCACATCCACAGCTAAGGCCGTTTCATCCATCGGAAAAACCGCGCTGTGGCGCAGCACCCGCGTTTCCAGATGCCAACTGCGTTGGGCCAGGTTCTCGATTTGGGCCTGTTGGGCGGCGTCGAGGGTCGCAAACGACTGTTGAAAGCGGTCTTGCGCCACTTTCAGACGGTGATACGCCAAGCTCATGGGGTCGTCTCCGGGGCAAAGGCCGACGACACCAGGGTGAGTGCTGCTTCGGGTACCGCAAACACCCGTTGGTTAATCAACAACTCGTAGGCAACGTCGCCATTTTCCTGGCGCAACACCCGCATGATTTCTCCCACCTCGCCCGGCGTAGCCACCACCTCGCCGCCAATGGCCAGGGACATTTTGGGGGTCACCTTGTCGCGGAATTCGTAAAGGCTCGGAATCCACGGATCTTCTGCGTCGATGAGTTCTTCTTCGCGACAGCCCACCACGCGGCCGGCATCGATGAAATGCACGCTGTAGATAATCTGATCTTGCAGAAACGTGCCGTAGCTCTGGACATAGCCCACCGTGCCCCGCCGCACCAACAGCGTGCCCATGGCGAGGCCCGGATAGGTGCCGTCGTTACGCACGTTGCGAATCACCCGCACCGCGTGGCCGTAATCGAATTGGTATTCCATTTAGGGCGTCGCCGAGCCTTTGAAGAGATTTTCGAGCGGCACAAACGCTTCTTGGGGCTGGCCTTGGGCTTTCAACACCTTAAATACCTTCTCGGTGAGCGCGTCGGATTCCACAAAATCGTGATAGGCCTTCGCCAACAAGGTTTGGTACAGGGTGGTTTGTTCGGCTTCGGTCGCCGGCAGTGTTTCCTTCGCCAGATAGTCGTGGAAGCGTTGCAGAATATGCAGACGGTTCACATGGACGACGGTTTGATCGAATTCGATGCCGAAGTGGTTTAAGAAATCTTCTGCACCCACTAAATCGTCGAGTTCGAGTAGTAACGGATTCATGACAGCGGTCTCCACAGTCTTATTTCTAGGGAAGGGTTGCAGCATCCGATTAGGCGGATTCTGCGGGGAAAGCGTCGGTCGATTCCACGGGGTAAATCGCCAGCAACAAAGCGCCAGCGCCCAATTGATCGAGCGGGTCTAGGTACATCAGATGGCGCAAACGGGCCTCGCCCGCCTCTCGTTGGCCCAAGCGCAGGTACAGATAACCGACGCCCTTAAGCGCCAGTAGATAAAACCGCGCTAAGCCGCCTTCGTGGACGAGGGCCGCCGCCACATGAGCCGAGGTGAGCTGATCCCAGGTGGGCCATTGCAGCCGCTGCGCCGCCACCGCCAGGGCGTGTTCCCCGGTGTGGAGCGCCTGTTCGAGGCGGTGCTGGTAGTAGTCAAAACGATACAACGCCACCAACACCTGCAAGTCGTCGGGGGCGAGGGCTACGGCCTGTTCCAGAGCCAAGGCCGCCTCGGGCGTGCCATACGCTGCCGCCGCCTGGGCTAACAGGGCCGCCACCTGGGGTTTTGAAGGCGCTTCAAAATACAGCTCGCCGATGTCGATGCGATTTAGTTCCATGACACCGGCTCCTGGGGGGCCACATCGCCCGCGCACACCTGCACGGCCTGACAATCCTTGCATTCTTTGTCGAGAGAACGGCCATCGGGAGCGTGACGGACGCCCAAACGGTGCTCCAGTTGGCCGATGCGATCGAGCAAACAGCTAATCGCCCCCGCCACCGGGTCGGGCATGAGGTGGTGATTCAGGTCGATGCCCTCGCCGCGACGGGTCTGTACCACCTTGCCGGGGATGCCCACCACGGTTTTGCCCGCCCCAATGTCTTTCACCACCACGGAATTCGCCCCGACGCGCACGTGATCGCCCAACGTAATCGGCCCCAACACCTTTGCACCGGCGCCGATGACCACGCCGCGACCCACGGTGGGATGGCGTTTGCCCTGGCGCCAGCTCGTGCCGCCCAGGGTGACCCCGTGGTAGAGGGTCACGTCGTCGCCGATTTCCGCCGTTTCGCCGATGACGACGCCGCAGCCATGGTCGATGAAGCACCGTTGGCCGATGACTGCCCCGGGATGGATGTCGATATGCGTCACCATGCGCACGAAAAACGCTAAAAATCGCGCCAAAAAGCGCCAGCCGCGCCGCCACAACCCGTGGGCAAGCCGGTGGCCGATGAGTGCATGCACCCCGGGATAGGTGGTGATCACTTCAAATGTGGTGCGCGCGGCGGGATCGCGGGCGAATACGCAGGCAATGTCGGCGCGAATCTGTTGTAAAAAGCCAACACGCGGCAGCGGCGCAACGGCATTCATGAGCTGAGCTGCCAGCGGGTATGGCCCACCCGAGGTGGTCGGGGAATCACAATCCACTCGGCGCGGGGCGTGGCGGGGGTGATCTGCTGGGTTGTCGGGGGCGTTGGGACATCGGGAAGGGCGGCGGGATGGCGCGGCAGTGCGGTCGGGTTAGACATGACTAAATCTCCGTACAGACGCCGTAAAAGCGTTGCAAATCAATGTGTTGGGGGGAGCGCTTGTGTTGAGTCACGAACCGACGCACCTGGGCGAGCAGCCCGTCGGCCTGGTGGGGATTGAGTTGGATGCCCAGGGCTTCATAGGCCATCACCACCGCATGGCGGCCCGAATGCTTGCCGAGCACCAGCTCGTGACGGCGATTGAGTTCGGCGGGGTCCACGCCCTGGTAATTGCGGGGGTCTTTCAGAATGCCATCCACGTGAATGCCGGCCTCGTGGGTAAACACGCCCTCGCCCACCAGACTTTTTTGCCAAGACAGCGGCCGCCCCGAAGCTTGGGCCACGAGGGCGGATAAGCCGCCAAAGTCCCGTAAATCCACGCCGGTGGCCCGCTGATACAGATGCTTCAAGCCCATGACGACTTCTTCTAATGGCGCGTTGCCAGCCCGTTCACCTAGCCCGTGAACTGTAGTGTTCACGTGGGTCGCCCCACCCTGCACGGCGGCGAGGCTGTTTGCCGTCGCGAGTCCCAAATCGTCGTGGGCATGGATTTCTAAATCCAGATCTACCGCACCGCTCAGCCGACGAAATATGTCTGCAATGCCGAACGGCTCGGCGATACCCACGGTGTCGGCGTAGCGGAAGCGTTCGGCACCGGCCGCTTGGGCGGTTTCCGCCACCATCAGCAAAAACTCGGCATCGGCGCGGGAGCTGTCTTCGCCGCCCACGCAGACCGCAAAGCCCATATCCCGGGCCAACGGCACGAGACGGCGAATCTGTTCCAGAACCCAATCGGGCGATTGACGCAGCTTGTGGCGAATCTGCTGATACGACACGGGAATCGACAAATCCACCATCTGCACGCCCAAACCGCGACAGGCCGCCAGGTCGGTGTCGTGGAGCCGACACCAGGCCAATAGCCGACTGGGCAGTCGTAAGTCGCAAATGGCTTGGATGCTGTCCCATTCTTCCGGCCCCATGGCGGGGATGCCGATTTCGAGTTCTGGAACCCCCAGCGCTGCCAACTGTTGGGCCATCGCCAACTTCTCTTCCACGCTGAACGCCACCCCGGCGGACTGTTCGCCGTCTCTCAAGGTGGTGTCGTCGATCACGATGGGTTTCACTGGGTTGCACTCCAAAAATCATCAAGGTGCAACCCATACAGCATGGCCTATGCCAGCAATTTTTATCTGTTAAATCAATGGGTTATCGCCGAGCTGTCGGTTTTGCCAAGGCAAATTGTCGCAAATCCTCCCTAGCGGTCGTTGCGTCGGGCTTCCCAGGTGGACATGGGTTGACTGGGGGGCGGCGTGGGCGTGGCGGGACGGGGGGCTTCGCGGTTCGCGGGCCGTTCGGGACGGGGATTTTCTGCCGACGGCACCGGGCGTGGGCGGGTTAAATCCGGTGGGGGTCGGCGTGGGGCCTCGCGATTGTTGGCCACCGGCGGGGACGGCGGCGGTGCTTCAGCGGCGGTGCGCGCGGCTTCAGCCGCTTTAGCGGCGGCAGCGCGGCGTTCGCGGCGTTGACGGGCGATGCCGCGATTGGCTTGGGCTTCGAGTTCGAGGAGGGCGCTGTGGCTGGCTTGAACGCTTAAACCCAATTCCACAAACCGCAGGGCCTGGGCATAGCCCTGCTGCTCGACCCGTCGCTGGGCCAGGGTGGCGTAGTTATCCGCAATGCGCGCCAATCCCTGCTTGGCTTGCCCGTTGTTGGGGTCTTGTTCGATGACTTTTTGCAAGAAAAACAACGCACTGTCTTCGGCGGGCGTGGTGAGTCGGCGGTCGGCGATGCGCTCTTCGGCTGCTGCGAGCCAAGTAGCCACATCCGCGGGCGTTTCCACCGTGGGCGCATCGCTGACGGCAGCGGTTTCGGTGACCGGAAGCACTTCGGCGGGCACTTGGGGCAAGCCCGCAAAGGGATCCTCGTGGGTGGCTGGATTAAACATCACCATCCCAGGTAACCCGCCGCTTTTAAGGACATACCGGGGCGGGCCATCCACTTCGACGGTCACATTTTCCAAACTCCACATATACAAACCGCCGCCAATGAGCAGCAGCAGCGAACCGTAAATAAACACCGCCACCAGCACGCGGCTGATGAGCAGGCTGTACGGAAAAAACACCATGGCCATGAGTACCTCGTAAATGCCGCGGCCCAGGGGAGACAGGTAGGGCTGTAATCGCCGCCACAGGGCGTAACTGCCTTCGTGGGCGTGGGTGACGAGCGGTTCGATGCGCTGTTGCGTGCGCTGCGCCTGCTGTTGCAGCTGCTGTCTGACCTGTTGCGCGGTTTGCGCCGTGCGTTGCCACTGGGTGTTGGCCTGTTGCGCCGCCCGTTGCGCGGCGTGATTCGCCTGCTGTTGTAGCTGTTGACCCCGTTGTTTGCTGGTTTCCCACCATTCGCGGGCCGGTTCGACCCACAGCAGCGGGTCTTGGCGGTCTGGATGGCGCGTCCGCGACGACGGCGGCCAGGCAGTGGCCCGTAAATCCACCTCGGCTAGAGATCCCACCGGCGCCGTTGGCTGGCCGATCAACGCCCCAAACGAGGGATCGCGGCTGGCTGACGGCGTCGCCGTGGGCACAGTAGGGTCTTCGCGGGGATCGTAGCTCGTGAGCACCGTCGCTTCGTCGGGCAATTGCAGCCGTTGAAACGCTTCCATGGCCGTCGGTCGCTGGCGCGGATCCGCGTGCAGCGCCTGTTCGAGCACCCACAACGCGGGTCGCGGC
>DAIUCA010000089.1:9374-9703 GCA_036846405.1 Candidatus Competibacteraceae bacterium | reverse complement strand
CAGCGGTACGGCAGCCCCGCCGGGGTGTTGCTTTTAGAAACCGCCGTTGCCGACGAGCCGCAACTGAAAGCGACCAGCGCCACCCTGCGCCAATGCACCCGCCCGACGGATCTACTGGCGCGACTTGCAGAACAGCGGTTTGCCGTGTTGGCAACAGAATGCCCGGAAGAACACATCGTCGCCCTTGCCCTGCGGGTGCAGCAGCAGTTGGACGGTCTGCGGGGGCGCTATCGCCTGGTGTACGCCCAGCGGGATTCGCGCCTTGTCCTCACCGATCTACTCAAAACCATGGAGCAGTCTTTGAACGACCAGAAATGGTCCCAGCCCCC
>DAIUCA010000089.1:0-9364 GCA_036846405.1 Candidatus Competibacteraceae bacterium | reverse complement strand
GCCGTTTTCGCGCAAACGGCGGGGTTGGTTTGGCTGGCGCCCATAAAAAAACCCGCCGGGGCGGGTTCCGAGGACAATCACGGCCAGATGTGGCGTGACGGCGCGGTTAGGTCGCTTTCGCCCGTTCGCAATCGGCGATGAGCACATCCAATTCTTTCACCGCAGTTTTCGCTTCCGCTTTGACTTCATGAAGAAAATCCAACTCGCTTTGGGAAACCTTGCCGTCGGCGAAAATCGCCGCCCGCAGGGCCGCCACTTCTTTTGTGCTCACGTGGCCGTCGCTGAGCACCATTTGTTTCGCTAGGTTGCGCCAATCTGCCATTGTCACATCTCTCGGGTGGGGTGGATGGGGGCGATGAGTCTACTCGCCCTGGTTGGCAACGGTTTAGGACGTGAAGCGGGCCAGGGCGTCGAGACAGCGGCGCCGGTGGCTGTCGCCCTGGTCGGGCGCCAGGGTGGCCGTGGGCAAGCGCAGGCCGTAGCGCAGATTCCGTTGATCCGCGTCGAGCACCCACCGACACAATTGCGACAACCGCAGTTCCGGCGGGCCGTCGATGGCCTGGTAATCCAGCCACAGTTCCGGGCGCGTGGGACTCGCAAATTCCTTCACGGGCAGCGCGCTACTACGCGCCGCCGATTTCCAAGCGATATGGCGGGGCGGGTCTCCCGGGCGATAGCCCCGTAGGCCGGCAAAATCGTCGCTGCCCACGGTACCGGTGGCCTTGCCCCGCCAAGACAGCACCGGCGTGTCGATGGGCAGGGGCCGTTGCCCCAGGGGTTTCGGATACACCCACACGCCACTCTCAAACGCCACATAGCTCCAGGCCACAAACAGCCCCAGGGGATAGCGCGTGGACAGACACACATGGCCCGGGCGGCAATACCCTCGGCGCGTCGTCAACACCCCCACGGGTAAGGGCTGCATGGCGTCGGCCGGCATGTCCACCGCCTGAATTGCCTGCTGTTGCCACTGGCCCCCCACGCCGTAACGGGCCGTCGGTGCCTGCAGGGGATAGTGAAATTGCGCCAATTGCCCCGCGAATACGGGCGCCGCGTAGCCGGGAAACACCTTCAACTTCAACAGGTTGTCTCGCGTGCGCCACATGACATTGCCCAGGACGCCCACCAGCAAAAACACCAGGCCAAAGCCCATGTTGTTGCTGTAGTTGATGGACCAGAGCATCAGCACGCCCAACAGCCCGAAAAAGCCCAAGCCAGCCCCGGTGGGCACGATGTAAATCCGATTACTGGTGAGCGTCGCGGGGCCGTCATGGATCGGATGGCGCTCCTGCAGCCAACGGGAACCGGCGGTAGAGGCGGCCTGTAACCGCGAGGGCGCGGCGGTATCGGGCGGCAGCGCGGCCATTTACGGCACGTCTACCGCAGATAACAGCCGCGTCACCAGGGTTTCGATGGGATGTTCGGCGTAGGCGTCGGCGGGCTGTAGCCGATGAATGGCCACCGCCGGCAACAGCTGCTGCACATCCTCGGGCAGCACGTGATCCCGTTGATTGAGTAGCGCGTAAGCCCGCGCCGCCCGCAACAGCCCCAAGCCAGCCCGAGGCGACAGCCCGTGGAGAAACAGGCCCCCGTGGCGGCTGAAATCCAACAGCCCCTGGAGATAATCGAGAAGCGCATCGGTCACGTGAATCTGCTCGACGGCGGCTTGGGCCGCGTGCAAATCGGCGGCGGTCATCACCGGTTCGAGGCGCTGTAACAGCACGCGGCGCGACTCACCCCGCAGCAGCGCCCGTTCGGCAACCGCATTCGGATAGCCCAGAGAAATCCGCAGCAAAAAGCGGTCGAGTTGGGATTCCGGCAGGGGAAACGCGCCGATTTGTTCGGTGGGATTTTGGGTAGCGATCACGAAAAACGGCGTGGGCAGCGGGCGGGTTTCGCCCTCGGCGGTCACCTGGCGCTCTTCCATGGCTTCCAGGAGCGCCGATTGGGTTTTGGGGGTGGCGCGGTTGATTTCGTCCGCGAGGATGAGTTGGGCAAAGATCGGCCCGGGATGAAACACAAAGGATTCGGTGGCTCGTTCGTAAATCGCGGCCCCCAAAATGTCGGCGGGCAACAGATCGCTGGTGAACTGTACCCGCCGAGAGTGCAGCCCGAGCACCGTGGCGATGGCGTGGGCCAGGGTGGTTTTGCCCAGGCCGGGCAGGTCTTCGATGAGCAAATGGCCCTGGGCCAGCAGACATGTGAGCGCAAGTTTGACCGGTTCGGCTTTCCCCAACAGCACCCCGTTAAGGGCGTCGAGGGCCCGATGAAGCGGCGCGGCAGCCGCATTGGCCAACGGCGCTCGCGGGGCGGAAGTGGCTGAAATCATGGGGGTTCTCCGAAAAAAGGGCACCGTTGAGAAAGCCGTTCGCCCGAAAATACTCCCCAAAAAGCCAGGCGATTTGCGGGGGGACGGGTGGGGCGCGCGCGGCATTCCATGCGCGACCCCGGGATCGTCTTTTGTGTGGACGACCCCGGGCATACATCACTACACGGCGGGCGGTGCGGGAAAATTCTGCCCATGCGCGCGGGCGCGGGCCAGGAAATCGGGGCCGTCGGTGGCATCGAGAAGGGCGTCGAGCAGCTCTTCGAGGGCATCGGGATTGGTCACTTCAGGTAAAAGCGCATCGAGTTCAGCGGCGGTTTCCTCACCGAAGCGGCGGCGGCATTGGCGCGTAATCGCGCCTTTCAGTTTCTGATTGCCCTGCTCGATGCCTTCATTCAGACCGAGGGTACGGCCCCTCTCAATCCCCTTCTCAATCCCCTTCTCAATCCCTTTCTCAATCCCTTTCTCAATCCCCTTCTCAATCCCTTTCTCAATCCCCTTCTCAATCCCTTTCTCGATGCCTTCATTCAGACCGACGGCGCGGCCTTGCTCAGTCGCTCTAGCAATCTGCTGGTCGCGTTCTTCGGCGAAGCGGGCGGCAAAGGTTTTCATGTTCTGGCCTCTTAAAATCTCAAGGTATTCAACAAGCTCAGGCGTTTTATTGCGGGTGAAATGATGCTTAAGGTAGCTGATTAAAACCTGCGCCGATGGCGATGCCTCGGGATCGCTGCCCAACCAGCCATTTAAGGCATCAAGCAGCTCGATGAAATTCTCCAAAGTCTGTGCCCGCACCAGCTGAAACAGCGCTTTCAGGACGCTATCCAGGGGCGTCATGGGGACATCCAGCGCGGCGCACTCTTCTAACAACAGATAACGCAGATGCGGTTGATACGGCTTCAGATCTTCAGGCAGCTCGGCCATGAGTTCGGCAAGGCGCGTGGCCGCATGCCAGGTTGAATCGCCGTGGTAGAGCACGACCGGCAACATCGCCGGCAGCTTGTCCCCCACCCTGATCTGCTTCTGCTTAATCAAATCCTCGTACAGCAGCCCCACATAACTGAGCAATCGCACCGCCATAAACGCATCGACGGTGGATTGGAACTCCAGCAGCAGGTAGAGATAGAGCCATTGGCCGCCCCGTTCTTCGCGAAATCTCATCCGCCACACCAGATCGTCGTGGCGCTGCTTTTCGTGCTGCGTCACATAGCTCGCGTTCACCTTTTCCAAGGTGGAGAAGTCCACATCCGAGGCCCAGGAGACCTTCAGATAGTTCTGCAAGAGATCGACGATGATCTCGCGGTGGGAAAACAGGGCTTTGTAGGCGGCGTCAGTCACAGAGCAGGCACTTCAGAAACACCCACGGTCGGCAATTGCGGGCTTCACTCGTTGAGTAGCGACACCCGATCCGTGGTGGCGGCGGGCGCGGCTGTCCCGCCGGCGCGGCGTTTTAAGTGAATCAATAACAGGGAAATTGCCGCCGGGGTAATGCCCGTGAGGCGACTGGCTTGGCCCAGGGTGAGCGGTCGCAGCCGTTCTAGGCGCTGGCGCACCTCGGTGGAGAGTCCCCGCACGGCGCCGTAATCCAAATCCGCCGGCAGGGGCAGCTGGTCTTGGGCCAGGCTGCGGCGAATCTCGTCGTTTTGGTGGGCGATGTAGCCGGCGTATTTGCATTGAATCTCCACCTGTTCGGCGACGACCGCGTGGTCCACCCCCGGGCCAACCCCCGGCAGCTGCATCAACTTGCCGTAATCCATTTCCGGACGGCGCAGCAGATCGCTCAACCGCGCTTCGCGGCTCATGGGCGCCGCCAGCACCCCGCCCGTGAGATCGTCGCCCAGCTGGTTCGGGTGATACCAAGTGCCGTCCAACCGCGCCCGTTCTTGTTCCACCGCGTCCCGCTTGCGGGCAAAGGCGTTCCAACGGTCGTCGTCCACCAGGCCCAGTTGGCGACCCACCGGGGTGAGCCGCAGATCCGCATTGTCTTCCCGCAGCAACAGCCGGTGTTCGGCGCGACTGGTGAACATGCGATACGGCTCGTCGGCGCCCCGCGTAATTAAGTCGTCCACCAGCACGCCCAAATACGCCTCGTCCCGTCGGGGATGCCACGGTTCGCGGCCCTGCACCCGCAGCGCCGCATTGGTTCCCGCCAACAGCCCCTGCGCGGCCGCCTCTTCGTAGCCGGTGGTGCCGTTGATTTGGCCGGCAAAAAATAGCCCGGGAATCGCACGGGTTTCTAAGGCATAGGTGAGGGCGCGGGGATCGAAAAAGTCGTATTCGATGGCATAGCCCGGGCGGGTGAGATGGGCCTGTTCCAGGCCGGGAATCGAGTGAACCAGGGCCTCCTGCACCTCAAACGGCAGGCTCGTGGAAATGCCGTTGGGATAAATCTCGTGAGTATCCAGGCCCTCGGGTTCGATAAACACCTGGTGTTGAGACTTGTCGGCAAAGCGCACCACCTTGTCTTCGATGGACGGGCAATACCGTGGCCCGATGCCCTCGATGATTCCGGAATACATGGGCGACTGGTGGAGATTCGCGCGAATGAGGTCGTGGGTCGCTTCCCCGGTGTAGGCAAGCCAACAGTTCACCTGGGGCGGGTGTTGATCCCGATGGCCGAGGAATGAAAACACCGGTCGCGGCTCGTCGCCCGGCTGAGGAATGAGCTTGGCATAGTCGATGGTGCGGCCGTCGATGCGGGGCGGCGTCCCGGTTTTCAGGCGTCCCACCGGGAGTTGCAGCTCGGCCAGGCGATCCGCCAGGCGATTGGCTCCCCCTTGACCCATGCGGCCCCCGGGATAGTGGTGGGTACCGATGTGAATCAGCCCATGGAGAAAGGTCCCCGCCGTGAGCACCACGGCACGGGCCGCGAATTCCAGGCCGGTTTGGGTCACAGCCACGTGGGATTCGTCGTCGCGGGGGGCAAAGCGCAGGTCGGCCACCGGGGCTTGAAAGATCAACAGATGGGGAATGGCGTCCAACAGTCGCCGCACGGCCACCCGATACCGCTGGCGGTCGGCCTGGGCGCGGGTGGCGCGCACCGCCGGGCCTTTGCGGCGATTTAACAGGCGAAATTGAATGCCCGCAGCGTCGGCCGCGCGGGCCATGAGGCCGCCGAGGGCGTCGATTTCCTTCACCAAATGGCCCTTGCCGATGCCGCCGATGGCTGGGTTACAGCTCATTTGGCCCAAATCGTCGCTGGTTTGGGTGATGAGCAGGGTGCGACAGCCCAGGCGGGCGGCGGCGGCGGCGGCTTCACAGCCCGCGTGGCCGCCGCCAATGACGATCACATCGAAGCGGCGGTGCGCAGACGAAACAGCGTTCATACACAGGGTTCCTCAGAAACGAACGCGCCCGCAAAGCGCGGGCGTCGGGGGCAAAAATAGTCAAATTCGTCGGCGAATCAAGGCGTTAACCCCGCCAACCTGGGACGGGTTAGGCGGTGGGATGGCTCAGAAAGTCGATGGTGTGGCCACTGCGGGCGGCGGCGTACAGCACCTGACCCTGGGTTTGGCTGGCGATGCACTGGCCGTCGGCGGCCAGGCCAATCAGACCGTAAAAATGGCCCTGTTCCCGGGCTTCCACGAGGGTTTTGGCGATGGCCATCTCGAGCGAAGCGCCGTCGTCCACGCGGGTCACGATGCGGGCGGCCACCGCGTGGTTCACCAACTGCTCGCCGATGCCGGTGCAGGAAATGCCGGCCCGGGGGCTGGCGTAATTGCCGGCGACGGTCGCCGAATCGCCCACGCGACCCGGCGTTTCCCAGCCCACGCCCCCGGTGGAGGTGGCCGCACACAGCCGCCCGGTCGCGTCTACGGCGACGGCGCCCACGGTACCGGTGCGTTTGGCCAATTTGCGGACAAACTCCTCTCGGCGGTGGGCCGTAAACGGGCTGTGGTGGGGCATACCCAGAGCGCGGGCGTAACGGGTGGCTTCTTCGCCGGCCAACATGGTGTGGCGGGCGCTGGCCAGGTGGGCCGCCACCGCGATGGGATGTTCCACCGCTTGCAGGTTGATGACGGCGGAGAAAATCCCGGTGCGGGCGTCCATTAGGCTGGCGCTCATGCGGATTTCCCCGTCGGCTTGGAGCCTTGAACCGGTGCCGGCATTAAACAACTCGTCGTCTTCCAGCTGTTCCACCGCGTCGAGGACGGCGGCGCGGGCGTCCTCCGCCAGGAGGCGGTCGTAGGCGCGGGCGATGATCCGTTGGAGCGACTGTTGGTAGGCGGCGGTGGTGAGGTGCTCGCCCTCAAAACTGGCGATGCCCCCGTGGATGATGATGGCGGGTTGCGTCATGGAATGGCTCGCGGTGGCAGGGGGGTTAATGGGGATTGAGCGTGTCGAGGGGGTCGTCGGTGCTCGGTTCGACGCGCTTCGCCAGAGGGCTGTGGGGATCGTGGTGGAGATCGGCAGCGGCGGCGGCGGTGACGAGTCCCGCGCAGTAGAAGCTCACCCACCAGAAGAACACGCCGAAAAACAGCACGCTGGCTCCGAGGGCGGTGGCGATTTGGGTGACGCCATAAAGCACCATGAGCAGGCCGGCGAGCCAGAAGGCGGCGATGGGGCCGGCGACGGCGCGGGTGTGGGGAATGGCGAACACGGCGGCGGGCGGAATGGCGAGGCGAAAAGCGAGGGACGAACGGTCGGTGGACATGAGAAACGACTCCAAGAAGTTAAGGTGAATGCCCACTTAGGGAACGGCGTCGCCGAGAGGTTGCGTTACGTGGGGGGCACGCGGCGGGCGGTGCGCCGTTGGCGGCGCTTGTGGTGGATGGTGTAGGCCCAGCTCCAATGCACCGCCGCGAAGCTCAGCAGGGCCAGGGAAACCCCGATCACCTGGGTGCCCACCAGGAGCGGCAGAAAAATCTCAGCGGCGTTCTCGCTAAACCATTCCCAACTCAGAGAAATCGGCGCGATGTCCTGGTAGCTGCCGCCCAAAATCTGTTGGCCGATGAGGAACGCCACATAAAAAATCGGCGGAATGGTGAACGGATTGGTGACCCACACGAGCGCCAGGCCCAGGGGTAAATTGGCCCGAAAGAAAATAAACAGCGCGATGGCGATATAGCTTTGGATGGGCAGGGGCAACATGGCGCAGAACAGGCCGATGGCGAACGCGCGGGCCACGCTGCGGCGGCGGAAATGCCACAGCCAAGGATCGTGGAGAAAGCGGTTAAAGCCTTTCAGGGCGGGGTTTTGGCGCACGGTTTCCGCCGTGGGGAGATAACGGGTGAGGCGAGACAGCATGGCGACAAAACTGGGCGGTGATCGAGGGGCGGCGATGCTACTACCACAGGGCGTTACCCCCATAACGGCTTTAGAAATCGCCGTGGGCAGCCTGGTGGGCTTAGTCCTGATTCACCAACTGGCGGTGTTGCCGTCGGCGAGCGGTTGGACAGGGCCGAACATCGCCCTCGGGCTGGGCGGTCTGCTGGCCACATGGCCACAACGGCCCGGTAGCCTTGGGTTTCATTATTTTTGGCGCACCGTGGCCTGGGTGAGCCTGGGGGCCGCTTGGGGCTTAACCTGGGCGCTCCCCTGGGGATCGCTGCTTCCAGGGGTGGTGGGCCAAACCTGTCAGGTGGTGGGCGAGGTGGCGGATTTGCCCGCCCGCTATCCCCACTACACCACGGTGACCCTGCGGGTGCGCGCGGTGACCTGTCCCCAACCGGTCACCTGGCCGACCACCCCTTGGGGCACGCCTCGAGGCGTGGCGCGGCTCACCTGGAACCATGGAGACGACCCACCCCCCGATGTGAGGGCCGACGAACGCTGGCAATTCACCGTGGGCTTTCAGCCGCTCCAAAGCCGTTATCACCCCGGGGGCTTTGACGCCGCCGCGTGGGCCTATCGGGAGGGCATCGTCGCCAAAGGCACCGTGCGCCGGGGCCGCAACGCGGTGGCGCCCCAACGACTGGCCTTCGCGACAACGCGTTCTTGGACTGGCTATCGCCAGGCCCTGCGAGAACGGATCGACGGGCAATCTCGGGAATTTAATGCCGTGCTGGCGGCGCTCGCCGTGGCAGATCGCAGCGGCCTGGACGAAGACCAACGCACCGTGTTCCAGCGCACCGGCACCGCCCATTTGCTCGCCATTTCCGGATTACACGTGGGTCTGATGGCCGCCTGGGGCTTTTTTGGCGGGCGCTGGCTCTGGTGCGGGCTGGGACCGTGGATACCCGGCGGGTTGACGCGCTGGCCCGCGCCGGATGTGGGCTGGCTGACGGCCTGGGGGGCGGCTTGGGGTTACAGCGCCCTGACGAGTGGCGCGATTTCGACGCAACGGGCCCTGGTGATGGTGTTGCTGCTGGGCCTGCTCCACGGCCTGCGCCGCACAACCCCCGGTAACCAGGTGCTTGGCTTGACGGCCCTGGTGGTGATTGGCGGGCTGGGCGACATCACCGCCCCCCTGAACGCCGGCTTTTGGCTGTCATTTGGGGCGGTGGCGCTGATGTTTACCTTTGGTGCGGGCATCGGGCTTTGGGGACTGCAATGGCGGTTGTGGGTGGGGCTGCTGCCCCTGTCGCTGCTGATCTTCGGTCAAGTTTCCTTGAGCGGCCTGGTGGCCAACCTCATCGCCATTCCCTGGGTGAGCCTGGTCACCGTGCCCCTGGCCCTCATGGGCACCCTGCTCCCCGTGGAACCCCTGTCGTCCTGGCTGCTCGACGGGGCCGATTACAGCTTGCGGCTCCTGTGGCCGTCCCTCGTGGCTTTGGCTGAACCGTCGTGGGCCGTGTGGATCCGGCCGCCGCCGCCCTGGGGTTGGGTGGCGCTTTACAGCGTGGGCGTTGCCCTGCTGTTCACCACGCCGCGCCAGCGACAACCCCTGGTGCAGGCCCTGGGCTGGCCGTGGCTCATCCTGCCGGGGGTGGTGGGCCTGAGCGCCTGGCTGCGCTGGCTGGTGGGCGGCGCGTTACTGCTGCCGGTGCTGCTGTATTCGCCGCCGCGCCCGCCGCCGGGCCAGTTCGATCTCACGGTGCTCGCCGTGGGCGAAGGCTTGAGCGCCGTGATTCGCACCCACGAACGGGTGCTGGTGTACGA
>DAIUCA010000088.1:2561-9734 GCA_036846405.1 Candidatus Competibacteraceae bacterium | reverse complement strand
CTATAAATTGCCACCTGAAGCCAATCTCATGGCCGTGGCCCATTATCTGGAAGCACTCGATTTCCAAAAAGAGATCGTCAAGATTCACACGATTTTCGGCGGCAAAAACCCCCATCCCAACTGGCTGGTGGGCGGCGTGCCCTGTCCCATTAATCTGGATGGCGAAGGGGCTGTCGGCGCCATCAATGTCGAACGGTTAAGTCTGGTGAGTTCGATTATCGAGCAGACCATCGCCTTTTCCGAACAGGTCTATTTGCCAGATCTGATTGCCATCGCTGGCTTCTACAAAGATTGGCTTTACGGCGGCGGCATCGCGTCTCAATCCCTGTTGAGCTACGGCGACATTCCAGATCGCGCGAACGACTATTCCAGCGACAGTCTCCGATTGCCGCGCGGCGCCATCATTAACGGCAACCTCAACGAGATTCACGAGGTGGATTTGCGAAAACCGTCGGAGATTCAAGAGTTTGTGAACCACTCTTGGTATCGCTATCCAGATGAATCTAAGGGATTGCATCCTTGGGATGGGGTCACCGAAGCGAACTTTGACCTTGGCCCAAACTTCAAGGGCACCAAAACCCACATCGAAGCCGTGGACGAGAGTGCCAAGTATTCGTGGATTAAATCGCCGCGCTGGCGGGGTCATGCCATGGAAGTCGGTCCCTTGGCCCGTTATGTCATCGGCTACGCTCAGAACAAACCCGAGTTCAAAGAACCCGTGGAAAAACTGCTGAAAACCCTGGATTTGCCGCTCACCGCGCTGTTTTCCACCCTGGGTCGCACCGCCGCCCGTGGCTTAGAAACCCAATGGGCCGCCCACGAGATGCGCCGCTTCTACAACAAGCTCATTACCAACATCAAAGCCGGCGATCAGAACACGGCGAATGTCGCCCAATGGTCCCCCGAAACCTGGCCAAAATCCACCAAGGGGGTCGGCTTTACGGAAGCGCCGCGCGGTGCTCTAGGCCATTGGATGCGCATTGAAAACGGCAAAATTGCTTCTTATCAGTGCATCGTGCCCACCACGTGGAACGCCAGTCCCCGCGACCCCGTGGGCAAAATCGGCGCGTACGAAGCGTCGCTCCTCGACACCCCCATGGCCAAGGCCGACGAACCGTTGGAAATCCTCCGCACGCTGCACAGTTTTGATCCGTGCTTAGCCTGTTCAACCCACGTTTTTGACGGTTTGGGCACCGAAGTCGCCCAAATCCAGGTGCGGTGATCCCCATGGAAACTCGCGAACATCATGTTTTTGATCCCTACACCGAAGTCGTCGATCCCCACGGCGAACAGCAGGTGGCGGTCTATGTGTACGAAGCGCCCGTGCGCATCTGGCATTGGGTGAATGCGCTCTGCATCACCGTGCTCTGCATTACCGGTTATCTGATCGGCCAGCCGCCGCCCACGCTCAGTGGCGATACTTCAGAACAATATCTGTTCGGCACCATTCGCTTTCTGCATTTCGCCTTCGGGCAGATTCTGGTGGTGTCGTTTATTGGGCGGGTCTATTGGGCATTTGCCGGCAACCACCACGCGCGGCAGATGTTCATTTTGCCGTTCTGGAATTTGGACTGGTGGAAAGAAGTCATTTTCGAACTGCGTTGGTATGCCTTTCTGGAACCGCAACCCAAAAAGTACATCGGCCACAATCCCATGGCCCAACTCGCCATGTTCACCATCTTTTTCCTCCCCATGCTGCTGATTATGGCCACCGGTCTTGCCCTCTATGCGGAGGGTTTGGGCACGGGCAGTTGGCTTTATGCCCTGTTTGGCTGGGTATTTCTGGTGTTTGGCGATTCCTTCACGGTCCACACGGTGCATCGGCTCACCATGTGGCTGCTGATTCTGTTCGCCATGGTGCACATCTACGCCGCCATCCGCGAAGACATCATGAGTCGCCAAAGTCTGGTCTCAACCATGATTTCCGGCTGGCGGATGTTTCGTAACTAGCCATGTCGATTCTGATTTTAGGCGTCGGCAATCTGCTGTGGGCCGATGAGGGTTTTGGGGTGCGCTGCGCCGAAACCCTCGGCCAGCGCTACCAGTGGCCCGAGACGGTCGCGCTGCTCGACGGCGGCACCCAAGGGATTTATCTGCTGCCCTATCTGCAAGCAGCGACCCATCTGTTGATTTTCGACGCGGCGGACTTCGGTCAGCCGCCGGGACAGCTCATCGTGGCCCGCGATGGCCAGTTGCCGGCCTATTGGTGCCGACAAAATCTGAGTCTCCATCAGATGAGCATGAATGATCTCCTCGCCTGTGCGCAGCTCACCGGTCAGGCCCCCCAACACATCACGCTCGTCGGCGTACAACCGACGATGCTGGATGACTTTGGCGGCAGCCTGAGCGACGCCGTGCGCTGCCAAATCGAACCCGCCCTGGCTTTGGCCCTCGCCGAACTCGCCCAATGGAACGTGCATCCCGCCCGATCTGAAACGCCCGTGGCCTGGATGGCCCCGGGATTGACCATCCAACGCTACGAGGCGGAGCGTCCCAGCGCCGCCGTCGCCTATCGCCATGGGGATGCCCGCTTTTTGCCCCTGGAGCCCCTGTGATGTGCATCGGCATCCCGTTTTGCCTAGTGGCGGTGGATGAGTTCACCGCTCTGGGCTGCGATCATCAGCACCAGCCCCGCACCCTGCGCATCGGGCTGTTGAACGAGCCGCCAACGGTGGGCGATTGGGTACTCGCCCACAACGACACGGCGCTTTATGGACTGTCGGCCGAGGAAGCCGCGCAGATCCACGCCGCACTGCACGCGGTCACCTTGGCCATGACCGGCGCATCGGTGGATCATCTTTTTAGTGATCTCGTCGGTCGTGAACCCACATTGCCCCCGCATTTGCAGACAATCCCGCGATAATCGACGACGCGGCCTTCCCCGCAGTCGATTCTTCAAGGAGTTCTGGAATGCCTCGCATCCTGTTGACATTGCTATTACTGGGCTATCTGAACGGCGGCCAGGCCGCCTGTTTGGCCGAACCCGACCGCCATCCCACCTGCCGCACGCCCGCCAACGACGGCTGGTGTGCCCAGAACGAACGCGGCAAGCCCTACGCCCACGACGACGCCTGTTTGGCCCAGTCCCCCTCGAAATCACTCAAGCGATTCAGTGGTGCGACGACAGCCGAACCCGTCCGTCCACCGGCAGCAGCGCCTGTCCGTCCGCCAGCCTCCCTCGCGATCCCGCCCCGCTTTCAGCCATTTCTCAAACCCAATCGCAAAATCACCATGGGACGTTGCCACATGGGTGAGTGCAGTTGGAGCCAATGGCTATCCGTGACACCGCTTGAGGTTTCTAACGATGAATTGCTGCTCCAAGTGGTACTGCGCGGGGCAAGTTCGTCTCATCCCGAAGGCAATTATCCGAACGCTTGGCATCGCCGTCTGAAGCTCGATTGGAATCCGTCGTCCCACGAAATTCGCGTCCTGTGCTCTTACCGACGGCCCCTGGTGTATTCGCCGGGGGAAACCCCCGACCGCGACGCCGTGCTGCCGCTCCATCCGGAAGCGGGCATTCCGGGGGTCATGGAAAGCGCCGTGAATCTTTATCTGGAAGCCTGTCATTCCCACTTTGTCCTCGAACCCGTGGAAAACACGCTGCGGCGCTATCGCTACGCCGTGACACCCTAACGGTCTTCGTCGCGCCAGAACTGCGGCTCGCGCGGGGCTATCGGGGCTTTGTCCAACATGATTTTGTCGGCACCCTCGGTTTTATCTGATGACCGCCGAGTCAATTGCACCGCCCCCGACGGCGTGTCGGGTGGCGCCGCCTCAAAGCCGCTTTTCAGATGCAAATCCCGTTGGGGCAGCGGCACGCGGATGCCGTATTTGCGCAGCGCCGTCTCGATTTCCCAGAGATACGCCGCGTGCACCGCCGCCGGCCGCTTCACCGCCCGATGGGTAATCCACACCACCAGCTCAAACTCCAGGCCGTTGTCCCCAAAGTTCACCAACCACACGCCGGGCGTCTTGCCCGGCAGTCCGGTGAGGGTGTGGGGCACCTTCTCCGCCGCTTCTAGCCCCGCCTGCTTCACAAGTTCTTTGTCTGTGCCGTAGGCCACGCGGAACGGCAAATGGATGCGGCGATAGTTCTCGATGAGGGTCCAATTGGTGACATTCGTGTTCACGAACTCCGAATTGGGCACGACGATGTCCACGTTGTCGTTGGTGTTGATGACGGTGCTGCGCACATTGATGTACCGCACCTCGCCCACCACGCCCGACGCTAATTCCACGAAGTCGCCCACCTTGAGCGTGCGTTCAAACAGCAAAATCATCCCGGAAATGAAGTTATTCACGATGGACTGCATGCCAAAGCCGATGCCGATGGCAAGGGCGCTGGCCACGAGGGCGAAGTTGGTGAAATCCACCCCGATGGACGTTAACCCCACCACAAAGCCCACCAGCACGATGAGGTAATGGGACAGGCGCCCGATGGTGTTGTAGGCAGAGGCGTCGGCTTCATCGCTGTGTTCGCCGAGCTGTTGCAGCCCGCGGCGGAACCAGTAAGACAGCCACCAGGCAATCGCCACGATCAGCAGCACCCGCAGCAGTCCCAAGGCGGTCACCGGCGTTTCGCCCAAGCGAAACAGGGTGGTTAACGCCCAACTGCGCAGTTCGTTGAGCAGGTAGGCGATATTTTGCTGGCCGCGATCGAGCCAATCGCTCAAACGACCTTCCAACAGCAGCAGTTGATCGCCCAATAGCTCCATTAACAGCTGAGTTTGGGCGAGATTTTCCCGCAGCCGCTCGATGGCAACCAAATTGTCTTGAATCTGCCGCACCCGCCGCTGTTCGATGGCGTTAAGGCGATTCGCCTCGATGAGGTCGGTTTCCGATGTGGGCAGCTCCCCCAAGCGGCCCCGTTCCCGTTCGCTGTCGTCCGCCAACTGGATCACCAAGGCATTGAGCGCCTGGAGCCGACTGATCCAACCCTGGCGCTGTTCCCGCAGCGCGCGCAAATCCACCGTGACCCCCGCCGTCTGCAACAGATTTTCCAACGGCCACAGGGCTTGGAGCTGCAAAAGGGCCGCTTCGGCAGCCACTTCGCTCACCGAGGCGCCCACCAGCTGCTGTTTCAAAAGTCGCGCCTCGGCTCGATCCACCGCCGTGTTGGCGATTTTAGTGACGGCTTGATTGCGCGCTCTAAATACCTCTTCCCGTGCCCGCGTGAGCGCGGCGTCGGCTTGGGCGACGAGTTGGGGCAATTCGGTCGCCATGCGGTCGTCGGCTTTCACCTGGCGCCGCGCGGCCGCCAACAGCTTTTCTTGATCGCTCAACTGGGCCTCGCTCACCGCTTGGGCCGCGCGGCGCACCCGCAGTCGCTCATCCACCACGGCGAGTTCCAGGCGCTTGGCCATGAGCTCCAACCCCAACAAGAGCTTGCGACTGTTGTTGGTGGTCACGGCGCTGTACTGGGCACTCAACCCATCGAGCTGCCGTTGACTGGCTTTGAAGGTCTGTTCGGCCTCGGTGACCTCCCGCTGATCCTGCTGCACCCGTCCCTGTAACTCCCGCCACTGCTGGTGAATCGCCAACACGGTGCTCACGGTAAACCGCTCGGGTGGCGGCGAGGCGGGCGTCATTTTGGGCGATGCCTGAGCCTTCGCCAGCACCAGGGCCGTGAGATGGGCGCGGAGCAGGTCGATAAACGGCTGGGCACTGGACAACACATCGGGCGGCAATTCGGTGGTCAGCTCGTTGAGTCGGGCTTGCATGTTGTCCACCCGACGGGCCAGCTCTTCAGGGGTATCGGCCTGAAAGTACCGCCACCATTGGGCATCCAACTGGGCCGGCTCGGGCAATACGGCGGCCACTTCCGTCGGCGCTGCGCGCGGCAATAGCCCCGGCGACAGCCCAAACCCCTGGGACCAACCCATGAGGGGCAGTCCCCATAGCAGTAACAACCAAAGAATCGGCACAGGAACCTGCGTGATCATGTGAGGAAAATCGATTCAGCTATCTTATCGTCGTCATTCCCCCCCACAGGCGGTCTTTTTTATGAAATTTGACGCGAACTTACTGCGCCACCTGCGCCGTGGCCCGCTGGTCACCGTCCTGACGGGTGCTGGCATGTCGGCGGAAAGCGGCATTCCCACGTTCCGCGACGCCCAAACCGGGCTGTGGGCCAACTATTCCCCCGAAGATCTAGCCACCCCCAACGCCTTTGCCCGCGATCCGCAGCTGGTGTGGAACTGGTACGCCCACCGACGCACCCTGGTGCAAGCCGCCCAACCCAACGCCGGCCATTACGCACTGGCCCAACTCGCCAAGCGCGTGCCGCTCACACTCATCACCCAAAACGTGGACGGTCTGCACCAGCGAGCCGGCAGTGCCCAAGTGTTTGAATTACACGGCAGTTTGCTGCGCGTTCGGTGCAGCGAGAGCGGCGAATACGTCGCCACCTGGGATGACAAAGAAACCCCGCCGCGCCATCCCACCAGTGGCGCATTGCTGCGCCCGGATGTGGTGTGGTTTGGGGAAATGCTGCCGGAAGAACCGCTCCACGCGGCCTACGATGCGGCGAAGAATTGCGAGATATTCCTGCTTATTGGCACCTCGGCCCTGGTGTATCCGGCGGCGGATTTGCCGCGCATCGCCCTCGCCGCCGGCGCGACGGTGATCGAAATCAATCCCAGCGCGACCCCCTTGAGCAGCCAAGTGCAACACTGTTGGCGCGACCCGGTGGGCACCGTGTTGCCCGCGCTGATCGCCGCCCTTGACGACGAAACCCGCGCTTCCTAATCGCCGGCGCCCTTCAACCCCTTGTTCTACTTCATTATGATGCGCGGCTTTTCTGCGAGACCCCCCGCCCATGTCCTCCGCCGCCGACCACGCGCTCATGGCCCGCGCCCTCGTCCTGGCCGAACAGGGCCTGTGGAGCACCGACCCAAATCCCCGTGTGGGCTGTGTCATCGTGCGCGACGGCCAGATCGTGGGCGAAGGGGCCCATCTGCGGGCGGGCGAACCCCATGCGGAAGCCCTCGCATTGCAACAAGCCGGCGACCGCGCCCGCGACGCCACGGTCTTTGTCACCCTTGAGCCCTGTTGCCATTTTGGCCGCACGCCCCCCTGCACAAGCGCGCTCATCGCTGCCGGCGTGCGCCGCGTGGTCGCCGCCATGGAAGACCGCGACATTGCCGACAGCTTGCTGGTAACGGAAGTCTTCAC
>DAIUCA010000088.1:0-2551 GCA_036846405.1 Candidatus Competibacteraceae bacterium | reverse complement strand
CGAGTAGCCGGCCAGGGCTTTGCCCAACTGCGCGCCGCGGGGATTGCTGTGGATTGGGGACTGCAAGAAGCCGCCGCCCGCGCCCTGAACCCGGGCTTCATCTCGCGCATGACCCGCAAGCGTCCGTGGGTACGGATGAAGCTCGCCATGAGTCTCGATGGCCGCACGGCCCTCGCCAACGGCGACAGCCAATGGATCACCGGCGCCGCCGCCCGCACCGACGGCCACCGCTGGCGCGCCCGCAGCAGCGCGATTTTGACGGGCCGCGCCACAGTGCAAGCCGATAATCCGCAACTCACCGCCCGTCTACCCGGAGTGACCCGCCAACCCCTGCGGGTAATCCTCGACACCCACGGCCAGCTCGACCTCACCCACCGCGTATTCGACGCCGCCGCCGACACCCTCTTAATCACCGGCCCCCACGTGGCCGACCGTTGGGCGAACCAGCACCGCGTGCCCCTCGACGCCAGCGGTCGCCTGGATTTACCCACCGTCATGGCCGCCCTCGCCCAGCGGGAAGTGAACGAGCTCCATGTGGAAAGCGGCGCCACCCTGGCGGGCGCGTTGTTACAAGCGGAATTAATCGACGAATACTTGATCTATGTGGCCCCTAAACTGCTCGGCGACGCTGCCCGTCCGCTGCTGCAATTTCCCCTCATGCAACTCGCCCACGCCCCGACCCTGCACCTTACCGAGTGGCGGGCCGTGGGCGACGACTGGCGGCTGTTAGCCCACCCCGCGACAGCCCCTTCAAAGGAGTAATGCTCATGTTCACCGGCATCGTCACCGCCATCGGCCAGCTCAAACAGCGCCAGCCCCTGGGCGGCGATGTGCGGCTACAGCTTCACAGCCGCGACTTGGATTTCAGCGACATTCACTTGGGCGACAGCATCGCCATCAACGGCGTCTGCCTCACGGTGGTGCAGTGCGACGCCCCGAGCTTCTGGGTTGACGCCTCCAACGAAACCCTACGGCGCACCACCCTAGGCGACCTGCCGCTCCAAGGGCGCGTCAACCTGGAGAAGGCGCTGCTGCCGACCACGCGGTTGGGGGGTCATTTGGTGAGTGGTCATGTGGACGGTTTAGGCACCATCGAATCCCTCAAACAGGACGCCCGCTCCTGGCAGTACCGCATCAGCTTGGCGCCGACGCTCGCGAAATATGTGGCGGAGAAAGGCTCGATTTGCGTGGATGGCGTGAGTTTGACGGTCAACGCGGTGTATCCGACGGCCTTCGACCTCAACATCATTCCCCACACCTTCGCCGCGACGATTTTTGCCGATTACCGCGTGGGCAGCCGCGTGAACCTGGAAGTGGATTTAGTCGCCCGCTACCTGGAACGGCTGCTCACGGCAGGCCAAAGCGTCGGCGACGACGTGCTCAAATCGCTCCTCCGACAACAGGGTTTTATGTAACCCCACCGCGTTCTCGCCTGCCCGAAGACGGCTGTTAACAGCCGTCTTCGCTTTTTCTTTTTCAATAATTTTCGTTTTCCAACCCTGTTTTCGAGGTAACCGTCATGGCGCATTACGAAGGCCATTTAGTCCTGAATGGCAGTGAATCCTTTGCATTAATCGCTTCGCGTTATAACGATTTCATCGTGAGCCATCTCATTGGCGGCGCGACGGATGCGTTGGTGCGCCACGGCGCATCGGCAGCCCACATCGACGTAATCCGCGCCCCCGGGGCCTTCGAGTTGCCCTTAGTGGCCCAGCGAGTCGCGCAACTCGGGCGCTATCACGGCATCGTGGCGTTGGGCGCGGTGATGCGCGGCGACACGCCCCATTTCGACTTTGTGGCGGGGGAATGCGTGAAGGGCCTGGCGATGATGTCGCTGGAGTACAAAATTCCCGTGGGATTTGGCGTATTGACCGTGGACACCCTGGAACAGGCCATCGAACGGTCGGGCACCAAGGCCGGCAACAAGGGCGCGGAAGCCGCCCTCGCGGTCATCGAAACATTGAATCTCTTCCATCAGTTATCCCTGAATTAACCCAAACCTCTTGCCTTTTGGAATCACTGACATGACGACGACCGCCCCCGAATGCGTGCAACCGACCCCGCGTCCGGCCACGCCCAAACGGATTCCGCGCCACCTGAAGCAGCGCACCATGGCGCGACGCTGCGCGATGCAGGCCCTGTATCAGTGGCAATTCACCCGCGACAACTTGGCGACGATTGAAGCCACATTTATCGCCGATGAAGACTTAAAACAGGCGGATTACGCCTATTTCCACGAATTGCTCCATCGGTCGCGGGCGGAAGGCGACGCCATCGACGCGGCGATTGCGCCGTTTCTCGACCGCCCTTGGGTGCAGGTGGATCCGGTAGAAAAAGCGGTGTTGTGGGTAGGGGTATACGAGCTTCTATACCGTCCTGACCTGCCTTACCGCGTGGTGATTAACGAGGCGGTGGAATTGGCAAAGATTTTCGGGGCGGAACAGGGCCATCGATTCGTGAATGGCGTGCTCGACCGCCTGGCCCGCAGCCAACGCCAAACGGAAGTCAATACCAAGTAAGGAATAGCGCCGAGATCGGACAGGGAGGTCGA
>DAIUCA010000087.1:0-9799 GCA_036846405.1 Candidatus Competibacteraceae bacterium | reverse complement strand
TATTTGCGCCCATCGCCGCTCAGTTGGCGACCCAGAGCAGAACGCCCGCCGACTGCGGCCCGCCCCATGCGCTGACCCCATTGCCCGCGTTTAGCCCGCAGCAGATTCTCTACATCGACCCCTTCGGCAACGCCATGACGGGCTTGCGTGCCTGCGAGATTCCCGAAACCGCGCTGTTGCAGATTAACGGCCACGATCTGCAGTTTGCCCCCACCTTCTGCACCGTGCCTCTGGGGCAGCCGTTCTGGTACGAAAACGCCAATGGCCTGGTGGAAATCGCCTGTAATCAAGGCCATGCAGCGCAACAGCTCGGATTAAAGATCGGCAGCCCGCTGATACTGAATGGCCTCGGATCGCGGACTGAGTAATGGTTTCAGAAATCGTCCGGTGTGGCTGTGGCTGCATTCCGCCAGGGTTTCGGGCGTGCCGGTGGCGATGATCTGTCCGCCGCGATGGCCGCCTTCTGGTCCTAAATCGATCACCCAATCCGCCGTCTTAATCACATCCAGATTGTGTTCGATGACCACGATGGTGTTGCCCCGATCCCGCAGGGCCATCAGCACCCGCAGCAGCTGGGCCACATCGTGAAAATGCAGCCCAGTGGTGGGTTCATCCAGAATGTAGAAGGTTTTGCCGGTATCTCGTCGCGCCAATTCCTTCGCCAGCTTCACCCGCTGCGCCTCGCCTCCCGACAATGTGGTGGCGTTCTGGCCCAATCGGATATAGCCCAAGCCGACTTCTAATAGCATGTCCAGTTTGCGGGCGATTTGCGGCACGGCGTGGAAAAATTCTCGCGCCAATTCCACCGTCATCTCCAAAACTTCGTGGATATTTTTGCCCTTGTAGAGCACATCCAGTGTTTCTCGGTTATAGCGCCGCCCGTTGCAGACATCACACGGCACGTAGACATCGGGCAAAAAGTGCATTTCCACCTTAATCACGCCGTCGCCTTGACACGCCTCACAGCGCCCACCCTTGACGTTAAAACTAAACCGCCCCGCGCTGTACCCCCGCGCCCGCGCTTCTTTTGTGCCGGCAAACAGCTCGCGGATGGGCGTAAACAGCCCGGTGTAAGTGGCCGGATTCGATCGGGGCGTCCGACCGATGGGACTTTGATCCACCTCGATGAGCTTATCTAACTGTTCGACGCCCAGAATCGCCGTGACGGGCGCAGGCTGCCGACTGTTCTGATGCAATGCCCGACTCAGACCCACGGCGAGGGTGTCGTTAATCAACGTGGATTTCCCCGATCCCGACACACCGGTCACGCAGGTGAGCAGCCCCAACGGAATCTGCACCGTGACATTTTGCAGATTGTGGCCCCTCGCCTCCTGGACAGTGATGGTCTGGTCCCAAGCGGGCGATTTCCGCAGGGACGGCACGGCGATCTGTTGAACGCCGCTCAGATATTGCCCAGTGAGCGAATGAGGCGTCTGAATCACCCGTTGCGGCGGCCCCGCCACGACGATTTGCCCGCCGTGAATCCCCGCGCCTGGCCCCATATCGACGACAAAATCCGCCGCGCGAATGGCATCTTCATCGTGCTCGACGACGATCACCGTGTTGCCCAGGTTCCGCAGTTGCAGCAGCGCATCGAGCAGACGAGCATTATCCCGCTGGTGTAAGCCGATCGACGGCTCGTCCAACACATACATCACCCCCACCAGACCAGCGCCGATTTGGCTCGCTAACCGAATCCGCTGGGCCTCGCCGCCCGACAAACTGTCGGCACTGCGGGCGAGATTCAGATAATCCAGACCTACATTCACCAGAAATCCCAAGCGAGCGTTAATCTCCTTCGCGATGGGTTTGGCGATGTCGGCTTTGCGTCCGATGAGGGCCAGTTGTGCAAACCAATCGGCTAATTCGCCAATCGGCAACCGCGTTAAATCAAATAAACTTTTGCCGCTCACAAATACATTTCGCGCCGCCCGATTTAAGCGACTGCCGCCGCAATCCGGACAGGTTTGTTGATTCAAATAACGGGCTAATTCCTCCCGTACAGCGGCGGATTCAGTTTCACGATAACGGCGGTCGAATTGGGGAATAATCCCTTCAAATGAATGGCGGCGCGTAATTACCTTTTGGTGGCTATCGAGATAATCGAAATTAATCTCTTCACCTTGGCTGCCGAATAACAAAATGTGCTGGATTTTTGAGGGTAATTCTTCGTAGGGCGCGTCGATATTAAAGCCGTAATGCCGTGCTAATGACTGCACCAGCGGAAAATAATATTGGCTTCGCCGATCCCAGCCTTTAATCGCCCCATTGGCGAGACTCAAATGGGCTTGTGAAACAATGAGTTGCGGGTCAAAAAAGGCTTTGACACCCAAGCCATCGCAGGTGGGACAGGCGCCTGCGGGATTGTTAAATGAAAAGAGCCGCGGCGCTAATTCCGTGAGGCTGTAATCGCAAATGGGACAGGCAAATTTCGATGAAAACAGTAAATCAGCCTGCTGATTATCGGTGAAAATAATTTTGGCAATGCCATCGGCTAATCGCAGGGCAGTTTCAAAGGATTCAGCGAGCCGCAATCGCAAATCCGATCGCACCTTAAAACGGTCTACCACGACCTCAATTGAATGCTTTTGTTTGGGATGTAATTTGGGCGTTTGGTCGATGTCGTAAATCTCGCCATTAACGCGCACGCGAATAAAGCCTTGGGCGCGTAATTCGTCGAATAATTTTGCGTATTCGCCCTTGCGATTTTGAATGACTGGCGCGATTAAATAGGCCGGTGTTTCGGCGGGGAGCGCGAGGACTTGATCCACCATTTGGCTGATGGTTTGGGCGTCCAAATCCAGATGATGGTCGGGGCATTTGGGCGACCCCACCCGCGCAAACAGCAGCCGCAGATAGTCGTAAATCTCGGTGACCGTACCGACGGTGGAACGCGGGTTATGGGACGTGGACTTCTGCTCGATGGCAATGGCGGGCGACAGGCCCTCGATAGCGTCCACATCTGGTTTATCCATCATCGACAGAAACTGCCGCGCATAGGCCGACAGGGACTCCACATAGCGCCGTTGCCCTTCGGCATAGAGCGTGTCGAAGGCGAGGGAGGATTTACCGGAACCCGATAGCCCGGTAATCACGATGAATTGATTCCGCGGCAAATCCACATCGCAATTTTGCAGATTATGAGTGCGGGCCCCGCGAATTCTGATGCACTGCTGCATTGGCTAGACCTACTTTTGAAAGTTGCGCAGTATGAAAGACCACACCAACGTCACATTTCTTTTGCAGGCAGAACATGGCTGGATTAAATAAAGTCATCTTGATTGGCAACTTGGGACGCGATCCGGAAGTGCGCTATTCCCAAAGCGGGGCGGCAATTGCCACCTTCTCCATCGCCACGTCCGAATCGTGGAAAGATAAAAATACCGGTGAGAAGGTTGAGAAAACCGAGTGGCATCGGATCGTGATCTACGACAAGTTGGCTGAAGTCGCTAAGCAATACCTGCGCAAGGGGGGACAGGTTTACATCGAAGGCCGCTTACAAACGCGCAAATGGACTGATCAAAGCGGTGCCGAAAAGACCACTACAGAAATTGTTTGTAGAGATATGGTGCTCTTGAGTTCGCGTACCGGCACCGCCTCATACGAAGACGATTACAGCCCCCCCGAATTTCCGGATGAGTCTCCTGCGGCGCCGCCCGCACGCCAACCGCCGCGCGCCCAGCCAGCAGCAAGCCGTCCTGCGCCGAGCAGCCGTCCCACGGCCCGTCCCGCCCCACCGCCGCCACCCGACGGCGGCGAAGATTTCGACGACGACGTGCCGTTTTAAGTAACTTCCGTTCAGATCACCGCCATCGCCATGGCGGTTTTTTTGTTAGTGGCAGGTCACGAGCACCGTGTAGGCTCGGGCTTTCTTGACAACGGCGCTGCGGTCTTCAGGTTTCGCCGGTCCGGTTGCAAACGGAATCCTGTGGTCATCAAGAAACTGCTTCAACTCGGTTAATGGAATCGCAAAATTGATGTTCTGCGTGGCAACCCCCAGGTTCTCACGCATAAATTTGTCATTGATCTGCGCCACCACCACACCCACCACCTCACCGTATTTATCCAACACCGGGCCACCGCTATTGCCCGGCTGAATCGGTGCGGAGATCTGAAACCGTCGCGGTTCACTCGACACGCCCCCCTCAGCGCTCACCGTTCCCGTCGTGATATTGATCTTTTCCAGCAATCCCCAGAGCGGATACCCCACCACCAGAATGTCTTCACCCAACTGCGCTAACGCCCGATCGCTCAAAATCGCCTGGATTTTGGGCACGCGCTCGCTGCGCAACACGGCCAAATCTTGCTGTTTATCTTTAGCAACCAACGACGCGGTCTGTTGATGCTCGCCTAAAGACAGCCACCGACAGTTCCGCACCACATGGGCGTTGGTCACGAAATAACCGCGGCCAATGTAGAACGCCGTACCGGTAGAGATGCCACCGCCGCCCGTCTGCTGGCTCACTATTTCAGATCCCGTTAATTCCCTCGTTAACAGTCGTTTTGAAACCCGTGGCGCGTCATTCGTGTGCCCAAGGGAAGGCGGCCATTGCTTTATTTGCGCTTGGCTTATCGCGCTCATTAATCCGAGAAATAATAAAATCAACTGGCGCATGATGATTTTCTCCAAAAATCACGTTTATTCTCTTAATCAAGGAGCCGTAATCCCAAGGGTAAGCGGTCGCCAAACAACGTGTGCATGTCTTCTTGCCCGTCATTGCCCACCGTGTCGAGTAATCCCAACCAGCGCGGCGGTGTATCCCGTTGTTTTAACTGCTGTTTTACCCGTTCTCGCCAGCCGTCGGCCACATCGCGCAGCCGATCGCCACTCGGGCGCACCAGTAGCGCCGCCGCCAGCCCCGCTAGGGGATACTCCCGCCAATCGAGGGAAAATAGCGTTTCCAACCAACGGGTTAGCCGTTCAGGCGGCACGACCGTTTCCGCCCGACCGTAAAACGGACAGCGATTGCCCAAACGGCCCAGCGTGGCAATTATCGTTTCGTGTTCGGTTAATCGCTTTAATAAAAAGTCGCCAAAATCGGCTTTTTGCGCGGCTGACAGATGCTCTAATGCGCCGATTAATCGCAGGGCATCCAAATGCCCTTCCTTGGGATGTTGCGCATCGCTAAATAACTGCATCTGCGCAGCGGGATTTAATCCCCCCGCCACCCGTCGCCACAGGGTCCACCACTCGGCCCACTTCTGCTTTTCCTGAGCAAACTGCATCCCCTGGGAATAGATCGACCACAGCTGATCTACACGCCATTCGTCCAACGGATAGCCATAGCCCGGCCGCAGACAGTAGCCCACCAAGTTCAACCACACCCGCTCGTGATCTGCCGAGCGCCGCCGCCGCTTCAGACGTTCCAACAACACGCCCGCCAACTGTCGCAGCAAACTGGGCGTCCACGTTTCCCGTGCGCCGAGTAATTCTTCTAATTCGCCGCGTAATTTTTTAATCGACTTGGGATCGACTGCCGTTTGTTTTGAACCGTAATTCAAGTCAATGCGCTGAATGGCTAATTCGAGTTGCGGATGGGGGGCGTCGAATAACACCTGCGCTGCGCCGCGCAATTGAAAGGCGAGGGGAAATTGTCGCTGGTCTTCTTGGCTAATGGCGTTAATCACTAAACCGCCTAATTCGTCTAATTCGGCGACTAATTGCACCGCGATTTGCCGCCGCTTTTCTGCCGCCCCCAACACGGTCGCCAAGGGGGGCAACGCCTCTTCGTGAGTCAGCATCACGACCTCGCCGGCTGCTGGAACGCGGTCGTCATCCGCCGCACACAGCCAAAATTGCACCGGCTGGCCCAATTGCAGCGCCAACGACCGCTCGATCAACACCTTTTCCCCCGCCAATGTTCCCTTGGGCAGCAAACACAGCCCTCGCTGCGGCGTCGTTTGCGCGTCGAGCTTGAGGTAATAGCTGCGCGGCGCCCCGCTGCGAATGCGCAACCCCTGATCCCGCAACGCCAAACCGTAGGCCACAGCGCCCTTGGCCACCGCCACGTCCGGTGCATCGTTGGGCAACAGGGTCACCAGCTCGCCACGCCAGGCTTCGAGCTGCTCTCGCAGCCGCCGCGCTACCTGGGGACTCTGGGTCACGCCGCCGTTCAACAGCAGCGCATCGGGAAACGGCGGCGCATGTTCGCCCACCGCCGCGCGAATCGCCGTGGCATGTCGCCCTAAAAAGTCCGCCAAATGCCGCGTGACCGCCGGTTCCGCCGCGTACGGCAGCCCAAACTCCACAAGTGCTGCCCGTCGGCGCTTGGGACGGTCGTCAAACGCCACCAACGGGAAGAAACCGTCCAGCAAATGGCGGTTCACCAGGTCCGCCGTCACGTGCACCTGGCGCGTATTGCCCACCAAACGGCTGCCGCTGCCCGCCAGCGTGAGGGTCAACGGTCCGGTGGGCGGCGTTGCGCTCAAAAACTGCTCCTTCGCCGCCCGCGCCCGCAGCAGTAATTGGCTGAAGTCGCTGGCGTTGAGCTTCTGGGGCAGCTGGGTTTCCAGGTGGTGGGCGAGGGTTAAATCCAAATTGTCGCCCCCCAACAGCAGGTGATCGCCCACCCCAACGCGGTTGAGTATTGGGCGGGCGGGATCGTCGTGATTCACGGCAATGAGCGTAAAATCCGTTGTGCCACCGCCAATATCGACGACCAAAATGAGGCGCATATCGGCTAATGCGGTCGCCACGTTGGTTTGCTGATGGAGCCAGTAATAACAGGCCGCTTGCGGCTCTTCGATGAGCTGTAATTCGGGATATTCGGCTGCTCGTGCGGCGGCTAATGTGAGTGCCCGCGCTGATACATCAAACGAAGCCGGCACGGTTAATATCACCGTCGCCTGGTTAAAATCCCCATGGGCTAATTCCCACGCCTGTTTTAAGTGGCGCAAATAGCTCGCCGACGCCGCCACCGGCGACACCTGATAGGTCTCGGTACTGCCCCAGGGCAACAGGGCCTGCTCCCGATCGACGCCCCGGTGGCACAGCCAACTTTTGGCGCTCATCACCAGTTGTCCCGACCGCTTGGCGCCCAACTCCCGCGCCAAGGTCCCCACGATGACCGGACGGGTTTCCGTCGGCGGCCACGGCAACGCCCATTGGGCGGGGGTGAATTCGTCGTCGCGCCCGTGGTAGCGCAGGGACGGCAGCAGGGGTTGCGCCGCCACCTGGCCTAAGGCCACGAGCTGCGGAATGGGCAACACGGCCAGATGGCCGTCCTGTTCGTAGGCGAGGGCCGAATGACTCGTGCCCAAGTCGATGCCGATGAGGGTCATGCGCTCGCCGTGGGCGTGTCGCGGACGCTGAGTTCGACTTTCCACGGGGCAGAACCGTCCACCGGCACGGCGTCGAGCTGCAACACCCCCAGTTCAGTCACCGCTGCGCGCAGTTGCACCTCCACAATCTGGCCTGCTGCCCGTTGATCGGCGTGCAATGTGGCCTCGATGGGCGCGATTTCCGTCAATTCATCCGCTGGCCAGTCCTCCAACACGGTGCCCACGGTGTCGTCGCGGCGGTGACTGGCACTAAAAAAGCGGTATTGCACCGGTTCGCCCACCACCACCCCCACCGTTTGCGGCGGTAATGCAGCGGCGGTGCCCTCTTCCATACCAAACGGCGCCACGCACACCGCTTGTAGCGGCGGTTCCATGCCGGGCACCGCGAGGGTGTTGCTCTCAATGCCCACGTAATAGGCCCGCGCGGTACCGCCGCGAATGCGCACCCCCCGACCTTGGCGCGCGTAACCGTAGTAGGCGGCGCCTTTCGCCACCGCCAAATCCAAATCTACCCCCGCGAGCACCCGCGCCGGCGGGGCATTGGCCGCCGCCAACCAGCTATTGAGGGTGTCGAGCAGCCGCGTCGCCAGGGGCTGCGCCTTAAACACACCGCCGTTGAGCAACAACGCCGTTGGTTGGAGGAATGTCGCGCCTGCTGTGGTGGCAAAACTCGGCAAATCCGCCGCCGCGTCGCGCTGTTTGCACAGGAACGCCGCCAAATGGCGGGTAATCGCCGCGTCCTGCGCGTAAGGCAATCCCAGTTTGGTCAACGCGCTGCGCATGCGGGACTGGGGCGCGTCGTCGATCGCGCAGGGAAGAAAGAAACCGTCCACCAGGGTGCGGGCCAGTTCGTCCCGGGTGAGTTCGCCCCGCAGGGTGCTCCCCACGAGCTTCGCGCTGCGGCTGGGCACGGCGATCTGCGCACTGTTCTGGTGGGGATCGTTTAGCAACTGCTCTTTGGCGAGCCGACAGTTATGGGCGAGGTTTTGGGTTTGCCAGGCGTCGATCTGCTTGCCGTCTGCCTGGAGTTTTTGGCGCAGCAGATAGGCAAGGGCCAAATCCATGTTGTCGCCGCCCAGCAGAATGTGGTCGCCGACAGCAATCCGCCGCAGTTCCAGATTGCCCTCCTGTTCGGCGACGGCGATGAGGGAAAAATCTGTCGTGCCGCCGCCCACGTCGGCGACCAAAATCACGTCGCCCACGCGCACCTGTTCCCGCCAACTGCCCTGGGAATGGGCAATCCAGCTGTAAACCGCCGCCTGCGGTTCTTCTAACAGGGTCAATTGACCCAAACCCACGAGGGTAGCGGCCTCGGCGGTGAGTTCCCGAGCGGCCGGATCAAACGACGCGGGCACAGTAAGCACAACTGTTTGATTTTCCAGCAGATTTTCGGGGTTTGCGTGATTCCACGCGGCTTTCAGATGGCGCAGATAGGCGATGGTGGCGTCGAGGGGCGAGATTTTCGGAATCTCATCGGGGGCTTCGAGGGGCAACAGGGGCGCCCGACGATCGACGGCCGGATGACACAGCCAGCTTTTGGCGCTCGACACCAGTCGCAGGGGGATTTTGGCACCCATTTGGCGGGCAAATTGGCCGATCACCTGCTCGCTGACGCCCCAAGGGAGCGTCAAATCGCTCGCGCCGAAATCCTTCGGCCCTGGGAGATACAGAAACGACGGCAGCAGCGGCAGACTTTCCACCTGACCGGCGGCGACGAGTTGCGGAATGGGCAACACGGTCTGCACCAACGCATCGCGGTCACTGTGGTGGAGATCGACGGCGCTCACGGCGCTGTGGGTGGTGCCCAAGTCGATGCCGACGGCAAATCGCGGAGTCACGGGATGGCTCACAATTCCACCTCTGCCGGGGCGACGATGGACAAATCTACGCCCTCGGCGATTTGGGGCAGGGTGAGCGTCGCCACCCGCCAGCCCGGATGAATGAGCGTGCCGTGGAATGGGCCGTCGCCTGTCACATGGCCCGTGAGATAAAGCGTTTGGCGGTCGTAATCGGCGGGAATGGTGACGCGATCGCCCTCGGATTCGCTGCGAATGACGACCAAATTTACGTGTTCATTCAATGCCTTACGACAGCCGGCGTGTACCACGCGAACGGCAGCGCCAATGTCTGCATCGCTCGCGTCGGCCAGGTCTTGTTGCAAAAAGTCCAGCAGACGCCCATCTCGCTGGAACAGCGCCAGCAGTTGCAAGGCGGCCCGAGTGTCGGCGGTTTCGAGGGGGGTTTTAGGGGGCATTGGGGGTGTTGGTGCGCGAAAAGCAGCCAAAAACGCCTGCAATGCGCGCTGTAACCGACCTAAAAAGCTGATTTTTTGCATAGCGGCAGTCTCGAAGATCAATTGAAACTTCATTCTAGCGATTCACCCGCGATTCGCTGATTTGTGATGGGTAACGCGGTCTGTAGCGCGGGCAACAATGCAAATCGAGAGGCTTTTTATGTGGAATACGGCGATTGAATGGGTGGAACGGGGCTGGGTTCCCGACGCGATCACGCGGGTGGG